>NZ_QWKP01000164.1 GCF_003470205.1 Cellulomonas rhizosphaerae | reverse complement strand
CGGTGACCGTGACGACGCCCAGGTGGGACTGGTCGACGACCGCCCCGCCGCGGGCCAGCGCACGCTGCTCGGCCGTCGGGTCGCCGTAGTGCCAGGCGACACCGGCGTCCGGACCCGCTCCCGCGACCGCACCGTGGCGGCGCAGCAGGGGGCTGTCGTGCCGGGCGGTCTCCGGTGCGGTCGTGGTCATGGCGTCAGTCCTGAGGGTCGTCGTCCGCCGGCGCGGTGGCGTCGACGCGGTCCAGCGTGGCGGACGCGTACGTCTGCATGGGGTGCCCGAAGGCCGCGAGGTCGTGCGCCCACATGAGCTGGCCCTTGACCAGCCCGAACAGGCGCTTGCTCGCGCTGACGTCCGCGCCGCCGGGGACCCGGGCGACGAGGTCGCTGGCCAGGTCGACGCGGCCGTTGCCGATCTCGCCGATCAGCACCGTGACGAACCCCGCGGGGTCGCTGAGCAGCACCTCGATCGGGAACTTGTCCGCCGCGACGCCCACGGGCCGCTCGGGCGGGATCCGCCAGTAGCCGGACTCGGTGGACCACACGGGCGCAGGCTCGACGGCCTCGGGGGACTCGAGCGCCGCGGCGTCGTCGGGCGCGACCACGAGCCGGATGGTCGAGGTGTAGGACAGGTACGGTCCGCCGTCGCTGGCGAACTCGACGTCCTGCGTGAACGCGGTCTCGTCGATGCCGGGGTAGTCGACGAACCCCTGGCCGTGCCAGCGGCCGAGCAGCCACGCGAGCGGGTACACCTCAGGAGCGAGGCCCTCGGGATCGGGCAGGGCGAACGTCATCTCAGTGCCTCCTCACGCGCGTCGGACCGGTCTCAGCGCTGGCCCTTGAACAGCTTGTAGACGACGAGGCAGGCGACCCAACCGATGGTCAGCGTCGCCGCGACGAGCAGGCCGATGAAGAAACCCTCCAGCGCAGTCATGCACCGATCCTAACGAGCACGCACCCCTACGCTGTTCCGGTGCGCGCGCTCGTGATCAAGACCACGTCCGGACTGGACCGCCCCGAGGCCTGCAACCAGGCCTTCACCGTCGCCGCGACCGCCGTCGCCGCGGGCGCCGACGTCTCGCTGTGGCTGACCGGCGAGGCCGCCTGGTTCGGCGTGCCGGGCCGCGCGCTCGAGCTCGAGCTCGAGCACGCGACGCCGCTCGCCGACCTGCTCGAGGCCGTGCTCGAGGGCGGCAAGGTCACGGTGTGCACGCAGTGCGCGGCGCGCCGCGGCATCACGCCCGACGACGTGCTGCCGGGCGTGCGCATCGCGGGCGCCGCGGTGTTCGTCGAGGAGTCGCTCGCGGGCGGCGCGCAGGCGCTCGTCTACTGAGCCCTCAGGCGGCCCCGAGGTCTCAGGCGGCGCGCGAGCGCAGCCGGACGCCGAGCAGGTACATCTCGCAGCCCAGGCAGAGTCCGAACACGGCGTTGAGGAACGCCGCCACCAGCGCGAGGGCCGCGGCGACCGGCACGGCCCAAGCCACGCCGAACAGCGCGAGCAGCAGCCCGAGGCCCGTGATGACGAGCCCGACGAGCTGCGCGAACCGCGGCGGGCGCGGGTCCTCGAGCTCGGTCGGCGCGGCGAGCCGCGGGCGGACCAGGCGGCGGTAGACCGCGCCCTGCCACGTCCCGCCGACACCCCGCACCGCGCCCAGCGCGAACGACGCGACGACCACAGCCAGCACGACGACCGACGCGGGCGACGGCAGGAGCAGGACGACGATCAGCAGCACCGCGGTGATGCCGGCGCCGACGCGCGGGCCGCGCGGGTCGATGCCCGCGGGTGCGTCGGCAGGTGCTGCGGCTGACTGGGGGTTGCTCACGGGGTGCTCCGGGGGCTCGTGACGGGCAGGCGGTCGAGTGCGGCGAGCGCGTGGTGGCGGTCGGTCCCGCCGGAGAGGCGGCCGACGACGACCCCGCGCGGGTCGAGCAGGAGCGTGGTCGGGGTGCGCAGCACGTGGAACCGGCGGACCAGGTCCAGGTGCTCGGTGACGTCGAGGTCGACGTGGGCAAGGTCGTCGTGCTCGGCGACCAACGTCTCGAGCACCGCGTGCGTGCGACGGCACGGCGCGCAGACCTCGCTGGAGAGCTGGACGAACGTGGCGCGCGAGCCGAGCGGGGCGCCGATCTCGTCGGGACCGAGCTGCTCCGTTGCTGCCGGGAAATCGGGGGCGGCGTCTGCCGCGGCGAGGACCGTCGGGTCGACGGCCGTGTAGCGGCCGTTGCGCGCTCGCCACCACAGGCCGATCGCGGTCGCCACCGCGAGCACGGCGGCGATCAAAAGCAGACGGGTCACGTCCGGATTCTAGCCGACGAGCACCCGGCCGACGACGTACACGAGGATGCCCGTGACGGTGACGGGCAGCGTGATCGCGGCCAGCGCGGGCAGGCGGCGCTCGAGCGTGGGCAGCCGGTCGAACAGCACGTGCAGCGTCGCGACGAGGATGCCGACCGCGAGGCCGAGCAGGAGGCCCGCGACCACGTCGATGTCCGGCAGCACGGCTGCGGCACCCGCGCCCGCGGCGGCCGAGACGGCGGCGGTCACGACGGCTCCGAGCCAGGGCGCCAGCGGCAGTGCGACGACGGCCGAGCCGACCGCGAGCGCGAGCGCCCCGCCGACGACGAGGGGCTCGCCGCCTGGGGTCCGGCCGATGGCGACCCAGCCGGCCACGGCGACCGCCACGAGCGTGCCTGTGACCGTCCCCGCGACGGACTCGACGAGCCGGGTGCGGCCATCGCGACGCAGCAGCTCGCTGACGAACGCCAGGATGATCGCGCTCGCGAACACCACGGGCAGGTAGCGCAAGTAGGGCTGGTCAGGCGTGACGTGCACGGCGACGACGGCCCCGAGGCCGCCCAGCCCGATCACGGCGCTCGACCCGGGAGGGAACGGCAGGCCGGCCAGCGTCGGCCAGCCCGCGGCGAGCACGACCGCGAGGATCCCCGAGGCGACGGTCACGGGCATGCCGCCCACGTAGCCGGCGACGGCGACGAGGGCGGCGAGGACTGCGGTCACGACCGCGCGAGTGGCGAGCTGCACGGCGCTACCGGGCGTCCGCCGACGGGCGCGGCGCCGGGACGGCGGCGCGCAGCGAGGACGACGGGCGGCGGGGATTCACGTCGGCGATTGTCGCAGATGACGGCCGCGTGACCGCCGGATGACGGCCAGGTCATGGATGGCAGGCCCGTGTGTCCGTCACATGGCTGTACCGTGTGGCCACTCGCTCGTCCCCCGACCCCCCTCAGGGAGGTTCCCAGGTGGCAGACCTGCTCCTGCTCACTCCGGTCCCGGGCGGTTCCGCACAGGTGCTCCCCGCGCTGGGGCTGTTGTCGCACCGGGTGCGAGTCCTGCCCGTGGAGCCGTCCGCGCTCGTGGACGCCCCGGACGCCGACATCGTCGTGCTCGACGCGCGCCGCGACCTCGTGACCGCTCGCACCACGTGCCGCCTGCTGCGGGCCACCGGCCTGACCGTCCCGCTGATCCTCGTCCTGACCGAGGGCGGCCTCACGGTCGTCACGGCCGAGTGGGGCGTCGACGACATCGTCCTGGAGTCCGCCGGCCCGGCCGAGGTCGAGACCCGGTTCCGCCTCGTCATGGAGCGCGCGGCCACCTCGTCGTACGACGACGCACCGCAGGAGATCAGCTCGGGCGAGCTCACGATCGACGCGGGCGGCTACACGGCCCGCCTCCGCGGTCGACCGCTCGACCTGACCTACAAGGAGTTCGAGCTCCTCAAGTACCTGGTGCAGCACCCGGGCCGCGTCTTCACGCGCGCCCAGCTGCTGCAGGAGGTCTGGGGCTACGACTACTACGGGGGCACGCGCACCGTCGACGTCCACGTCCGACGACTGCGCGCCAAGCTCGGCCCCGAGCACGAGCAGCTCATCGGCACGGTCCGCAACGTCGGCTACCGGTTCGACCCGCCGAAGGACCGCCGCGGCTCGGTCGACGACCGCGACCAGGTGCCCGAGCCCGCCGACGCCTGAGCCGGGAGGCCACCGTGCGCCACCGCGTCGCGCAGCTGTTCAGCACGCTGACCCCGGGCGGCGAGCGGAACCTCATGGACACGCTCCGGCAGGAGCGGACGGGCGGGATCCTGCTGCTCGCGGGGACGGTCGTCGCCCTGCTGTGGGCCAACCTCGACGCGTCGGGGTACGACGCCGTCTCGGAGACGGTCGTCGGACCGGCGGCGCTGCACCTCGACCTCACGCTCGCCGCGTGGGCCACCGACGGGCTGCTGGCGATCTTCTTCTTCGTCATCGGGCTCGAGCTCAAGCGCGAGATCGTCGCGGGCGAGCTGCGCAACCTCTCCACCGCGGTCGTCCCGATCGTCGCGGCGGTCGGCGGGATGCTCGCGCCCGCCGTGATCTACGTGCTGGTCAACCTGCAGCCGGACGGCGACCTGCGCGGCTGGGCGGTCCCGACCGCGACCGACATCGCGTTCGCGGTCTCCGTGCTCGCCGTCGTCGGGCGCCGCCTGCCCAACGCGCTGCGCGCGTTCCTGCTCACGCTCGCGGTGGTCGACGACCTGCTCGCGATCATCGTGATCGCCGTCTTCTTCACCGACTCGATCGCCTTCGTCCCGCTCGCAGCCGGCCTGGCGACCGTTGCCGTGTTCGCCGTGGTGATCCGGCGCGGATGGCTGAGCCCGTGGCTGCTCGTGCCGCTCGGGGTCGTGGCCTGGGCGTTCGTGCACGCCTCCGGGGTGCACGCCACGATCGCGGGGGTCCTGCTCGGGCTCGTCGTCCCCGCGACCGCGCGGCCTGGGCAGGACGAGGACCGGTCCGTCGCCGAGGCGATGGAGCACCGCTGGCGGCCCATCTCCGCGGGCTTCGCGGTCCCCGTGTTCGCGGTGTTCGCCGCCGGGGTGACGTTCAGCGCGGGCATCGTGTCCTCGACCGTGCACGACCCCGTCGCGCAGGGCGTGGCGGTGGGGCTCGTCGTCGGCAAGCCGCTCGGGATCGTCGCGGCGACCCTGCTCGTCGCCCGGTTCACGCGCGCGTCCCTCGCGCCCGGGCTGGGCTGGGCCGACGTCGTCGCCGTCGGCCTCGTCGGGGGCATCGGGTTCACCGTCTCGCTGCTCGTGGGCGAGCTCGCCTTCGGGGCCGGGAGCCCGCACGACGAGCACATCGTCATGGCCGTCCTCGTCGCGTCGCTGGTCGCCGCGCTGCTCGGAGGGGCCGCGCTCTGGCAGCGTGACCGGCACCACGCCGCTGTGGCCGCCGCGGGGAACCGGTAGGTTCTGCAGCGATGAGCACGGTCGACTCCGCCACGCTGTTGATCGACGGACCCTGGCAGCACCGGTTCGTCGCCGCGAACGGCGCCCGCTTCCACGCGGCCGTCGCCGGTCCCGACGACCGCGACGCCCCGCTCGTCGTCCTGCTGCACGGCGTGCCGCAGTTCTGGTGGGCGTGGCGTCACCAGATCCCCGTGCTGGCCGATGCGGGCTACCGCGTCGCCGCGCTCGACGTGCGTGGCACGGGCGGCTCTGACAAGCCCCCGCAGGGGTACGACGTGCCCACCCTGACGAACGACGTGGCGGGCGTGATCCGCTCGCTCGGCTCGTCGGCCGCGGTGGTCGTCGGTTCTGGGACAGGCGGCGAGATCGCCTGGGCGATGGGCGCGCTGCAGCCCGACGTCACGCTCGCCGTCGGCGCGCTCGCCGCGCCGCACCCGCTCGACGTGCGGGCCAACCCGGTCGCGTCCCTGCGCCCGCGCGGGCTGCGCCGGCTCGCCTACGTGCAGACGCCGTCCGTGCCCGAGCGCGCCATGGTGACCGGGGACCTGGTCGACCGGCTGCTGACCGAGTGGGGCGGCAGCGCGTCGTGGTGCGACCCGTCCGCGCGGGCCACCTACCGGGACGCCGCGCGCGTGCCGTTCGCCGCGCACAGCCAGCTCGAGCAGCTGCGCTGGCTGCTGCGCTCGACCCCGCGGCTCGACGGTCGGCGCTATGCGGCAGGCCTCGAGCAGGCCACGCCCCGCCCGGCGCTGCAGGTCCAGGGCGGCCGCGACGGGCTGCGGCCGGCCGCGCGGGCGCCGCTCACGTCGCAGACCGCCGCGCGCGTGGCGAGCACCTACCGGTACGAGCTGCTCCCGACCGCGGGGCACTTCCCCGCGGAGCAGGAGCCGGGGCGGGTCAACGACCTGCTGCTGGACTGGCTGACGGTCGTCGCACCCGTCGCGCCGTGAGCGCTGCCGCGCTCACGGCTTGAGCATCGCGGCGGCACTCACCCCTTGAGCATCGCGGCCGCACTCACCCCTTGAGCATCGCTGCCGCTCGCACGGGATCGTTCTCGCCGATCCCCCGCGACGGGCACAGCGCCGCCACCGGGCACGCCCCGCACGCGGGACGCCGCGCGAAGCACGTGCGTCGGCCGTGGAAGATCAGCCGGTGCGAGGCCATCGTCCAGTCGCGCCGGGGCAGGAGCGCGCACAGGTCCTTCTCGACGACGAGCGCGTCCTCGCTGTCGGTGAGCCCGAGCCGGGCCGCGAGGCGCTGCACGTGGGTGTCCGCAGTGATGCCCGGGATGCCGAACGCGTTGCCGAGCACCACGTTCGCCGTCTTGCGGCCCACGCCCGGGAGCTTGACCAGGTCGACGAGCCGGCCGGGCACCTGACCGCCGTGCTCCTCGACGAGCGCTCGCGACAGCCCCTGCACCGCGCGCGCCTTGGCACGGAAGAAGCCCGTGGGCTTGAGGATCTCCTCGAGCACCTCGGGGTCCGCGGCCGCCATCGCGGCGGGATCGGGGAAGCGCGCGAACAACTCGGGCGTCGTGAGGTTGACCCGCACGTCCGTGGTCTGCGCGGACAGCACGGTCGCCACGAGGAGCTCGAACGGGTTGCGGAAGTCGAGCTCGCACCGCGCGTCCGGGTAGCGCTCGGCGAGCACGCGGTCGATGCGGCGCGCGCGGCGCGTCCGGGCCAGCACGGTCTCGTCGAGCATCACCCGGGCAGCCTACGGCGGTGCACCGACAGGGTTGTCCCGGTTGCTCCTTCGGAGTGACCTCGCAGGTGGGAGGCGCGAGATGCTCAAGTGAGGGCCGGAACTGTCCGAATCTCCTGGCAGCACCCCAGGAGGAGCCAACCCCATGACACCACCCGTCGAGCAGCGGGTCCTCGACCTACGCCTCGACCGCCGGGCCCTGCGCGCCGAGCAGGCCCGGGTGGGCTGGTGGCGTCGCTTGGTGCGGGCGCGGATGGACCTCGCGGTGGCGAGCGCGGCCCAGCCACAGCCGCTGGGTGAGGAGGTCGCGTTCCACCTGCCGCCGGCGGTCGGTGTCGACGTGCCGCGACCGAGCGAGCTCGGCGGCGTCCTCGCCGGTGTGGAGCCGCAGGCCGAGGTCGGCCGGCTCGACGAGCTGCGCGCGCTCGACGCCCAGCTCGCACGCTACGAGGCGGGCGTGCGCGACGCGCTGGGAGCGGCCACGGAGCGCCTCATCGCCCGCCTGGCCACCGACCCCGCGACGACAACCGCGCGGATGCGCGAGCCGCTCACCCGCGGCTGACCCCTCGATGGGGCACACTTGACCAGGACGTCCCGCTGACCAGCGGGAAGCCCTGGATTCACGAGCACACCGCCCCGGCCGGCTCCGGCCCCGTGCGGTCGGTGACGGAGCCGCCACGCAGGTGCGCGGCCGGGAAGGTGAGGTTCATCGTGGAGGACGACATCGCGCTGTCGGCACCGCTGTTCGCGGGGCTCGACGGGGACGCCGCGGCGACCCTCGTCGCGACGATGAAGCCGATCGAGCTGACGCGCGGCGACGTGCTGTTCCACGAGGGCGAGCCGGGCGACCGTCTCTACGTCGTGCGCGAGGGCAAGATCAAGCTCGGCCGCCGCTCGAGCGACGGCCGGGAGAACCTGCTCGCCGTGCTCGGCCCGGGCGAGATGTTCGGCGAGCTGTCGCTGTTCGACCCGGGCCCGCGCACCGCGACCGCCACGGTCGTCGCCGACGCGGTCGTCCTGGAGCTCGGCCACAGCGAGCTCGTGCAGTGGCTGCAGGAGCGGCCCGCCGTGGCGCAGCAGCTGCTGCAGGCCCTGGCCCGCCGCCTGCGTCGCACCAACGAGGCGCTCGCCGACCTGGTGTTCTCCGACGTCCCCGGCCGCGTGGCGAAGGCGCTGCTCGACCTGTCGACCCGGTTCGGGGAGCAGGTCGACGAGGGCATCCGCGTGGCTCACGACCTCACGCAGGAGGAGCTCGCGCAGCTCGTCGGCGCATCCCGCGAGACCGTCAACAAGGCGCTCGCCGACTTCGCCGCCCGCGGGTGGGTCCGTCGCGAGGGTCGCGCCGTGGTGCTGCTGGACGTCGACCGGCTCGAGCGCCGGGCGCGCTGACGGGGCGCACCGGCCGAACGCGTCAGGCCGTCTCGACCACGATCTCGACCTCGACGGGCGAGTCGAGCGGGAGCACGGCCACGCCGACGGCGGAGCGGGCGTGGATGCCTGCGCTGCCCAGCACGTCGTGCAGGAGCGTGCTCGCGCCGTTGATGACGCCCGGCTGCCCCGTGAAGGACGGGTCGCTCGCGACGAAGCCGACCACCTTGACCACGCGCACGATGCGGTCGAGGGCGTCGGCGCCCGCCGGGCCGCCCTCGGACTCGACGAGGGCCGCGACG
This sequence comes from Cellulomonas rhizosphaerae, assembly GCF_003470205.1. Lineage (GTDB taxonomy): Bacteria > Actinomycetota > Actinomycetes > Actinomycetales > Cellulomonadaceae > Cellulomonas > Cellulomonas rhizosphaerae. The sequence continues at coordinate 10,097 of NZ_QWKP01000164.1, read as the reverse complement.
GCCGCGAGCGCGTTGAGGGCCGCCGTGCGGGCCAGCGCGGTGGCCTCGTCGGGCGAGACCCCGGCACCCACCTTGCCCGTGCTCGCGAGGCTGCCCGCGACGAACGGGAGCTGACCGCTCGTGTGGATCAGCGCACCGGTGCGCACCGCCGGGACGTAGGCCGCCACCGGCGCGGCGACGGCCGGCAGGTCGAGGCCGAGCTCCGCGAGCCGTGCCGCGGCGCCCATCAGGCCTGCTTGGGCCGCTTGAGGTAGGCGACCAGGCCCGCGTCGGGGCCCTGCACCACCTGGACGAGCTCCCAGCCATCGGCGCCCCACTGATCGAGGATCGCCTTGGTGGCGTGGATGATGAGCGGAATCGTCGCGTACTCCCACTGCTGCTGTGCCATGCGCGCCACCCTAGTGCCGCGCACCCACCACCAGCACGATCGGTCTCACCGCACGCTCACCGCACGCGGGCGCGCCGAAGGACCGCGTGCCGCAGGTCGAGCGCTCAGGGAGCGACGAGCAGCGCGGAGTCGGCCACGACGAGCTCGTTTCGCCACGAGCTCACCTCGGGCCGGCGGCGCAGCAGCGCGCGCCGCTCCCGCTCGGTCATGCCGCCCCAGACCCCGAAGTCCATCCGGTTGTCCAGCGCATCGGCCAGGCACTGCAGCCGGACGGGGCAGGACAGGCACACGGAACGTGCCTCTCGCTGTGCTGACCCCTCGACGAACAGCGCGTCGGGGCTCACGTTGCCCTGACCACAGGCCGCCGCGGCGGTCCAGTGCCCTTCTGACATCATCATCGTTGCCTCTCCCCCTGCCCGGAAGCCTGTGCGTGGTGCTGCACCCGGCGTCCGCGTCAAACGTGCTCCGTCGGACCGTAGCGGCTGGTCAGGCCCTATGGCGAGAGCCCGATCGGGTCTATTCGTCTGAGTTCGGCGAGATTCCCTCGTTCGGGGAACGGCGTGTGCAGGTCCGGTGGAGGTCGACGGCCCGCGCGGCGTGACGCGTGATCGTGACAGGACCCACCACTACCCTGACGGCATGCCGAACCCTGCACGCGCCCGCGGACGCAAGGTCAACGCCGGCCAGGCGTTGGCCCTGCTGCTCGCCTTCGTCCTCGTCGCCGCCGTCGGCGGTGTCCTCTCCGCGGGTCTCATCCTGCCCGGGGCTGCCGTCGCGAACGGCATCACGAACATGACGACGGACGCGTTCGACGAGCTGCCGACCGAGCTCGACGAGGCGGCACTGCCGCAGAAATCGACGATCCTCGCGGCGGACGGCACCGTCATCGCGACGTTCTACGACCAGGACCGCGTGGTCGTCCCGCTCACGGACATCGCGCAGTCCTTGCAGGACGCGGTCGTCGCCACCGAGGACAAGCGGTTCTTCGAGCACGCGGGCATCGACCCCGCGGGCATGCTCCGCGCCGCGGTGCGCAACCAGCTCGGCGACGCCAAGGAGGGCGCCTCCACGCTGACGCAGCAGTACGTCAAGAACGTGCTCATCGAGGCGGCCCTGAACAAGCCGACCGAGGCCGAGCGGCAGAAGGCCCTGCTGGACGCCCGCGACGACGAGGGCTCCGACGGCTACGCTCGCAAGCTCCGCGAGGCCAAGCTGGCCATCTCGCTCGAGAAGAAGTACTCGAAGGACGAGATCCTCGAGCGCTACCTCAACATCGCCCAGTTCGGCGTCTCGGTCTACGGCGTCGAGGCAGCCGCGCAGCGCTACTTCAGCAAGCCGGCCAAGGACCTGACCTACCTCGAATCCGCGACGATTGCGGGCATCACGCGCTCGCCGTCCGCCTGGGACCCGACGCGGAACCCCAAGGAGTCGCAGGACCGCCGGGACACGGTGCTCAAGCTCATGAACCAGCAGGGCTACATCTCCGACGCCGAGTACACCAAGGGCATCGAGACCCCGCTGGACAAGACGCTCAAGGTCAAGGAGCCGAACATCGGCTGCATGTCCGCGGCGAGCTCGATCCGCGGCTCGGGCTACTTCTGCGACTACGTCACCAAGGTCATCCGCAACAACAAGGCCTTCGGCAAGACGCAGGAGGCGCGCCTCGCACGCCTGTACCGCGGCGGCCTGACGATCAAGACGACGCTCATCCCCAAGGAGCAGCGCGCCGCGGACAAGCAGGTCAAGGCCGGCATCCCCGTCAAGGACAAGTCGGGGCTCGGGTCCTCGATCGTCGTGGTCGAACCCGGCACGGGCAAGATCACCGCGATGGCGCAGAACCGGACCTACAACAACACCAGCGACCACGGTTCGCGAGAGACCGCGGTCAACTGGAACACCGACAACGCCTACGGCGGCGGCAACGGATTCGCGCCCGGGTCGACGTTCAAGCCGTTCACGCTGCTCGAGTGGCTCCGCGAGGGCCACAGCCTCAACGAGCAGATCGACGCTCGCCCGCTGAGCTACCCGCTGTCGGACTTCAACGCCCCCTGCACCAACCTCGCGGGTGGGGAGTACAAGTTCGGCAACGCCGAGGGTGGCAGCCGGTCCTACATGAGCGTCCTGGACGCGACCAAGAACTCGGTGAACTCCGGCTACATCGCCATGGCGACCCAGCTCAACCTCTGCAACATCATCGACGGCGCCACCGCGCTCGGGGTGCACCAGAGCGGCGCCGCGGGCGGCCCGTTCAAGGTCCTGCCGGCCAACGTCATCGGCTCCGACTCGGTGGCCCCCCTGACGATGGCGGCCGCGTTCGCGACGTTCGCCTCGGGTGGCATCTACTGCGAGCCGATCGCGATCTCGAGCGTCACCGACGCCGACGGCAAGAAACTCAAGGTCCCGGACGCGGACTGCCACCGCGAGATCGAGAAGAAGTACGCCAACGCGCTGAACTTCGCACTGAGCCACGTGTGGGACGGCACCGCGAAGAGCGTGCGTCCCGCGCCCACTTACACCTCCGCCGGCAAGACCGGCACGACCTCGCGCAACGAGAACACCTGGTTCGTCGGCTACACGCCGCTGCGCGCCTCGGCCGTCTGGGTCGGCTACCCCAACGCGTTCAAGCCCGTCCAGGGTGTGACTGTCGATGGCCAGTACATCCCGTACATGTATGGCGCCTCGATCGCTGCTCCCACGTGGAAGCGGACGATGGACGCGATCATGAAGGGGAAGGACGACCCCGGCTTCGACAAGGCCGACACCGACGAGGTCTACGGCAAGCCGATCTACGTCCCCAGCGTCATCGGCCGGTCGCAGGGCGACGCCGAGGCGATCCTGCGCCAGGCAGGGTTCAAGGTCCGCGTCGACTCGACCCCGGTCGCGTCCGACAAGCCCGCGGGCACCGTGGCCGAGCAGAACCCGTCGGGTTCCGCGCCGAAGAACTCCTACATCACCCTCAAGCTGTCCGACGGCTCGCAGGTCAAGCCGCCGGAGAACGAGAACGGTGACAACGGCGACCAGGGCGACGGCGGTCCCGACGACGGCGGGCCGGGCAACGGCAACGGCGGCGGCAAGGGCGGCGGGAACGGGCGCGGCAACGGCTGATGCCCGACGCGTCGCGCGCGAGCGCACCCCAGTCGATCGCGCGCGCCGTCGGCGGCCTGGCCCTGGCCGGAGCCGGCGCGCTCGCGTGGGCGAGCCTCGTCGAGGTCCGCTGGTACACGCTGCGTGAGGTGACCGTGCCGGTGCTGCCGGCCGGGCAGGAGCCGTTGCGCATCCTGCACCTGTCGGACCTGCACCTGCTGCCGAACCAGCAGCGCAAGGTCGACTGGGTCCGCGACCTCGCGTCGCTCGACCCGCACCTGGTCGTGGACACGGGCGACAACTGGGCGCACCTCGACGCGATGCCCGCGCTCCTGCGCGCGCTCGAGCCGCACCTGGCCCGGCCCGGCGCCTTCGTCCTCGGCTCGAACGACTACATCGCGCCCGTCCCGAAGAACCCCGCGCGCTACCTGCTGCCCGACGCCCGCCGTGGCAGCGGCTCGCAGCACCGCGAGCTGCCGTGGCGCGAGCTCGTCGCGCGCATGACGTCGGCCGGCTGGATCGACCTGACCAACCGGCGTGACGTCCTGTCCGTGGACGGTCGGCGGATCTCGCTCGCGGGCACCGACGACGCTCACCTGGACCGGGACGCCTACCCGCCCGCCGGTGGCGCCGACGACGCCCGCACCGGATCGGAGCCCGTCGACCTGCACCTCGGGGTCACGCACGCCCCCTACCGGCGCGTGCTCGACGCCATGCACGCCGACGACGTGGACCTCGCGATCGCCGGGCACACGCACGGCGGACAGCTCGCCGTGCCGTTCTACGGCGCGCTGGTGACCAACTGCGACCTCGACACGAGCCGCGCCAAGGGCCTGTCCGGCTGGCCCGGCCCCCGCCCCGACCGGCCCGGCGGCGCCGACTCCACGTGGCTGCACGTGTCCGCCGGCCTGGGCACCTCGCCCTACGCGCCGGTGCGCTTCGCGTGCCGCCCGGAAGCGACGCTGCTCACACTCACGGCCCCCTGACCGCCAGGACGGGGGCTCGGTTTCGTGACCGGGCATCTGGTCGGCTATCCTTGCCAGGCTCCACGGGGTGTGGCGCAGCTTGGTAGCGCGCTTCGTTCGGGACGAAGAGGTCGTGGGTTCGAATCCCGCCACCCCGACACCAGAAGGCCCTGGTCAGCACACCGCTGACCAGGGCTTTCGTCATGTCCGGGGCCGACGACGGCCGACCCGACGGTCGACCGCACGCCAACTCCCACGTCGTCCAAGCCGAGACCGACACCCGGGCCGACGCTCCGCTCGTCGCGGGCACCGTGGCCGCCGGCTCGGGGATGCTGTTCTTGGCTCGCCGTGCCCGTCCACCGGCGCGCGGAGAGCTGACGGAAACGCCGCAGGGCCGCCCTCCCCGAGAGCGGCCCTGCGCGATCGGCCGTGCGTCAGCGCGGGCCGAGGTAGGACGCGTCGCCGTCGTTCACGTGGATGCGCACCGTCCGGGTGGCCCCCGGGTCGGTGGGCGCGTCGACCGTCTGGCGGCCGTCGTTCACCTGGATGTCGAGTGCGACGGGGTCACCGGTGCCGTAGACGGTGACGTCGCCGTCGTTCGAGCTCACGTCCACGTCACCGACCACGCCGGACACGGTCACGCGCCCGTCGCCGGACGTGGCGGTCAGCGACCCCGAGACGTCGTCGACGCTCGTCGACCCGTCGTTCGACCGCACCGCGACGTCGCCCTGGACCGACCGCACGTCCACGGCGCCGTCCGACGAGGCGAGCGTGAGGTCGCCGACGAGGTCCGTGACCTCGGTGCGGCCGTCGCCGGTGCGGATGTCCAGCGAACCGCTCAGACCCTGGGCCGTGACGTCGCCGTCGCTGGCGTGCACGACGACCTCGGTCCCCGCGGGCACGCTCACGGCGAGCGACGCCCGGCACGAGCCGTACCAGGAGCACTCGTGCTTGACGGTGAGCCGGTCGGCGGTCTCGTCGACCGCGTAGTGCACCGAGGTGAGCGCGGCGCGCGCGGTCCGCTCGACGACCACGTCGTCGCCGCCCGTGCGGACGTCGATCTCGCCGTCGGCGACCAGCTCGACCACGGGCCGCGCCGGATACGTCGCGGTGGCGGACGTCGTGGCGTGGTCCGCATCGGCCCACATGGCCAGCCCGACGAGGTTCCACGCCGTGCCCAGCAGCACGAGCGCGCCGATCACGCCGCCGGTCCACACCGGGGCCCGGCCGCGTCGGGGAGGCGTGGGCTTGTCGGTCGTCGGGGTCTCGAGGGTCGTGGTCATGGTCGGTCTCCGGTCGTCGGAGCCTGCTCGAGCCACCGCAGCACCGCGAGGACGCGGCGGTGGTCGTCGCCGTCGGGCGGCAGGTCGAGCTTGGCGAGGATGGAGGTCACGTGCTTCTCGACCGCCGGGAGCCCGACGACGAGACGTTCGGCGATGGCCGCGTTGGAGCGGCCCTCGGCCATGAGGCCGAGCACCTCGCGCTCCCGTGGCGTCAGGGTGTCGAGCCCGTCCCGGCGCGAGCGCGCCAGGATCTGCGCGACGACCTCGGGGTCGATCACCGTGCCGCGCGAGGCGACCCGGTGCAGCGCGTCGAGGAACTCGTCCACGTCGGCGACGCGGTCCTTGAGCACGTAGCCCAATCCGCGCACCTCACCCGCGAACAGCTCGCGGGCGTAGCGCTGCTCGACGTACTGGGAGAGCACGAGCACGGGCAGCCGAGGGTGCAGGCTGCGCAGGTGCACGGCGGCACGCAGGCCCTCGTCGGTGTGCGTCGGGGGCATGCGGACGTCCGTGACGAGCACGTCGGGCAACGGCTCGCCGATGCCGGCGACGAGCTCGTCGGCGGTCTTGTAGCCGGTCACCTCGTGCCCCTCGGCCTCGAGCAGCCGGGTCAGGCCGTCGAGCAGGAGGACGGAGTCCTCGGCGATCACGATGCGCACGGCACCTCCACGGTCACTCGGGTGCCGGCTCCGGCCGGGCTGTCCAGGTCGAACGTTCCGTCGAGCGCGGCGACGCGGCTCGCGAGGCCCTCGAGCCCGCTGCCCGGTCCTGCGGCCGCCCCGCCCACGCCGTCGTCGGCGATCACCACCCGCAGCCTGTCGCCGACCACGTCGGCGCGCACCACCACCGCCTGCGCGGCGGCGTGCTTGGCGGCGTTGGTCAGGGCCTCGGCGACGACGAAGTACGCGGCGGCCTGGGCCGAGCCGCTGGCCGCGTCGACCGACGGCGGGTCGACGACGACCACCTCGACGGGGACCGGGCTGCGGGCCGCGAGCGCGGACAGGGCCGCGTCGAGGCCGCGGTCGGTGAGCACCGCGGGGTGGATGCCGCGCACCAGGTCGCGCAGTTCGGCGAGCGTCTCCTTGACCTCGCGGTGCGCGTGCTCGATCGCGGCCGCCGCGGCCTGCGGGTCGTTCGCGGCGGTGCGTCGCGCGGCGCCGAGCTCCACGCCGAGCGCGACGAGGCGCTGCTGCGCGCCGTCGTGCAGGTCGCGCTCGATCCGCCGGCGTTCCTCGTCGGCCGCACCCACCGCGGCCGTCCGCGTGGTCGCCAGGTGCTCGGCGCGCTGCTCGGCCGCCGCGGCCCGCTGCGTCGCGTCGGCGGCGGCCTGCCGGGCCGATGGGCCGAGCAACGCGTGCCCGACGCGCACCTGCACGGCGGCGAGGAGCTGCAGGAGCACGGCCGAGACCCACAGCAGGACGATCCCGCCGACGATCGCGAGCACGGTGCGTCCGGTGCTGACGTCCACGCCCTGCCACGCGGCGACCGGCGGGTACATCAGCGACGCCAGCGCGCCGCAGCCGATCCCCGCGGCGACGCTGGCCCCGGTCAGCACCAGGCCCGCGACGAGCGGGTAGGCCAGGTGCGCCCACGAGCGGCCGTCGCCGAGGACGGCGACCCAGCTCGCCCACCAGCCCGGGCGGGTGGCGGAGCGGTAGGTCGGCCGCGCGATCTGCGCACCGAGCTGCAGCTCGAGACGAGCACGCTCCCAGCGCGCGAACGATCGTGCCGCGAGCAGCGTCGCGACCGTCGTCGGGATGCCCAGGCCGAACACGAGCAGGATCGACAGGTCGACGGAGACCAGCGCGATGACGAGCGTCGCGGCGACGATCATCACGACGCCGCCGATCACCAGCTGCGACACGGCCCGCCACGTCGCGCCCGACCACGGCGCGGCGAGGAACGCGCGCACGTCGTGGACGGCGGGGGCGACCCGGCGGAGCTCGGGCGTCGGTGCGGTGGTCATGGGGACGACGCTAGAGGTCCGGCGGCGGCACGGGCAGCCTGCCCACCCCCGTCCCGTTGGTAGGGCAAACCCCACCCCCCCGACGTATTTGCGGACGAGGGGTCGACTCCTCGCAGGTATCCACACCCAACGACGGGGAGGTCTTGCCATGCCGCACGGAGATGCCGACCAGGGGATCCGGACGCCGAGATCCACGTTCTACGACCAGGGTCGCTTCGGGAGGCTCTTCCCGGCGCTGCCCGCCTTCGCGGCGGACACGCCCACCGTCCGCGCGCAGCTCGTCGAGCTCGGCAAGCCCGGCGGCATCATGGACGCCGGCGAGACGTCGACCGACCCGGTCGCGCTCATCGTCGACGCGACCCTCTCGGCCGACAACCCCGACAACCCGCGCCTGACCGCGGGCATGACGTTCCTGGGCCAGTTCCTCGACCACGACATGACGTTCGACCCGACGTCCAGCCTGGCGCGCGCGCAGGACCCCGAGTCGATCCGCAACTTCCGCATCCCGGCGCTCGACCTGGACAGCGTGTACGGCGGCGGCCCCGGCGTCTCGCCGCACCTGTACGACCAGAGCGTCGACCACGGACGCACGACGATGCTCGTCGAGCCCATCCCGAAGTCCGACAAGCACTGTGTGGACAAGAAGGTCCGCTACGACGTGCCCCGCAACGCGCAGAGCACGGCGCTGATCGGCGACCCCCGCAACGACGAGAACCTCATCGTCGACCAGCTGCACCTCTCGTTCCTCACGTTCCACAACCGCGTGGTCGCCGACGTCCGCGACGACCTGGGCCCGCTGGCCACGCCCGGGGAGCTGTTCGCGGAGGCGCAGCGCATCGTGCGCTGGCACTACCAGTGGCTGATCCTGCACCAGTTCCTGCCGCTGACCTGCGGCGACGACCTCGTCGCGGACATCTTGGCCAACGGCCGCAAGTTCTACGACTGGCACAACTCCCCCTACATCCCGGTGGAGTTCTCCGTGGCCGCCTACCGGTTCGGCCACTCGCAGGTGCGACCGTCGTACCGCGCCAACTTCGGCACGTCGGCGAGCGACCCGAGCAAGCAGTTCTTCGCTCGGATCTTCGTGCACACCGCATCGGGGTCCGACCCCGACGACCTGCGCGGCGGCTGCCGGGCCCCGCGCCGGTTCATCGACTGGCAGACCTTCTTCGACTTCGGCGACGGGCGAGTCCGGCGCAACAAGCTCATCGACACGACGCTGTCCACGGCGATGTTCCACCTGCTGGGCCAGCCGTCGGACGAGCCGGACTCCCTGGCGATCCGCAACCTCATCCGGGCGCTGACCATGGAGGTCCCGTCCGGCCAGCGGGTCGCCGCGGCGATGCAGGAGACGCCGCTGTCCGCGACCGACCTCGCCGACCTCGAGCCGCTGGGCCTGCACAAGCGCACGCCGCTGTGGTTCTACGTGCTGCGCGAGGCCGCCGTCCAGGCGGGCGGTCAGCACCTGGGAGCGGTCGGCGGGCGCATCGTCGCGGAGGTCTTCCACGGCCTCATCGACGGCGACCCGTCGTCGTACCTGTCGCAGGACCCGGACTGGACCCCGACCTACGGCACGGCCGACACGTTCGGCATCACCGACCTCCTCAAGGCGGCCGGCGTGGTCGGCTCTCTCGCCTGACGCCCGGACGCGCCGGCGGCCGGCCCCGCGGGTGCGGGACCGGCCTCCGGTGCGTGCAGCGTCAGCCGATGGTGCAGGTGGCGCCGTTGAGCGTGAACGCGGTCGGCTTCGGGTTCTGGCCCGTGTGGGAGCCGTTGAAGCCGATGTCCGTGCTCTGACCCGGTGCCAGGCTCGAGTTCCACGAGAGCCCGGTGCCGGTGACGGCCGCGCCGGTCTGCGACCAGTTCGCGCTCCAGCCCTGCGTCACCTTCTGGCCCGCGGCGAAGGAGAAGCCGAGGGACCAGTTGTTGATGGCCGTGGTGCCGGTGTTGGTGAGCTTGACCGAGGCGGTGAAGCCCACGTTCCAGTCGTTGGTCGTGTAGGTGACCTTGCACGAGCTGGCGGTGGACGTCGTCTTGGTCGTGACCGAGAGCGCCGACGAGGCCGCCGAGACGTTGCCCGCCCCGTCACGTGCCCGGACCGTGTACGAGTACGCCGTGCCCGCTGTCAGGCCCGAGTCCGTGTAGGACGCGGAGACCGACGAGCCCACCTTGGTGGTGCCGCGGTAGATGTCGTACCCGGCCAGGCCGGAGCCACCGGTGTCGGACGACGAGGTCCACGTCAGGGCGACGCTCGTCTCCGTGATCGTCCCGGCCGTGAGCCCGGTCGGGACGGTCGGTGCGACGGTGTCCGCCGCCGGCGCGTTCGTGGTCACCGCGAGGGCAGCCGAGGCCGCCGACACGTTGCCCGCGACGTCCCGCGCCCGGACCGTGTACGAGTACGCGGTCGAGGC
>NZ_QWKP01000163.1 GCF_003470205.1 Cellulomonas rhizosphaerae | reverse complement strand
GCCGAGGCCGACAACGTGCTCGTCGGCCGCACGGCAGAGGGTGCAGCCGTCCTCGTCACGGTCTACGGCCGCGACGCGTGGGACAGCCAGGTCGTGGGCTCGTTGTGGACCGCCCTGACCCGTAGGGGTGAGCGGGCGCACGTCTGGGGCACGCGGCGGTCCAGGGTCGAGCACGAGGCCCTGTTCACGCTGCTCGCCGCTCAGGCGGGCGTGCCGACGCTCGACGTGGTGGCGGTCGGGATGACCGACCAGGGTGACGCCTTGCTGGTCACGACCGCCCCGCGTGCGGCGCTCGGCGAGGCGACGAGCGACGAGATGCTCGCCGGCGCCTGGCGTGCCGTCGTCGCGCTGAACGAGGCCGGGATCGCCCACGGCCGGATCGACGGCAGCCGGGTCGTCGTCCGTGAGGACGGGCTCGTCGCGCTCGCGGACTTCGACGCTGCAACGCGGACCTCGGACGAGATCGAGCTCCGCCTGGACCGTGCGCAGCTTCTCGTCGCGACCGCGCTCGCGGTGGGGCCGGACCGTGCCCTCGCGGCGGCCGCCGCCGCCGTCGGGGCCGACGGGCTCGCGGAGGTGCTGCCGTTCCTGCAGCCGGCCGCGCTCGGGCGCAGCACGCGTGCGGCCGTGCGCGGCGCCGAGTGGGCGCTCGACGAGCTGCGTGCGTCGGCCGTGGCGGCGGCCGGAGTCGAGGAGCCGCCGCTCGAGCGGCTGCGGCGCGTGACGCCGAGATCCGTCGGGACCGTGCTCGTCGTCGGCTTCCTCGCCTACGTCCTCGTCACGCTCGTGGCGGGCGTCGACGTGGCAGCCGTCGCCTCGGCGCTCGGCGACGCGGATTGGCGCTGGCTCGTGGCTGCGCTGGTGGTGACGCCGTGGATCCAGGTGTCGTCCGCCGGGGCCACGATGGGCTCGATCACCGCCCGCGTGCGGTTCGTGCCGGTCCTCGTGCTCCAGTACGCGATCCAGTTCATCGCGCTCGTGCTGCCCGCGTCCGCGGCCAGGCTCGCGCTCCAGATCCGGTTCTTCCAGAAGTTCGGCATCCCGGCGGCCACGGCGGTCACGTTCGGCGTCATCGACAGCGTGACCGGGTTCGTCGTGCAGATCACCCTGATGCTCGTGATCCTGGTGAGCGGGCTGCCCGGCTTCTCCTCACCGCTCTTCGCCGGGTCCGGTGGCGCTGACGACGGCTCGTCGACCGCGTCCCTCGTCGTGCTGCTCGTCGCTCTCGTCGTGATCGGCATCGTCATCGCCGTGGCCGTCCCGCGGATCCGTCGGCGCATCACCGCCCTCGTCCCGCGGGTGCGCGCCCTGGTGACCGAGCAGGCTCGCTCGGCGCAGTCGGCGCTCGCCGTCCTGCGTCGGCCCGCGAAGGTCGCGACCATGCTGGGTGGGAACCTCGGCGTCCAGCTCATCCAGGCGTGTGTGCTGGGACTGTGCCTGCACGCGTTCGGGCAGTCCGCGCACTTCTCGCAGCTCATCCTGATCAACACCTTCGTGAGCCTGTTCTCCGGCATCATGCCCGTCCCGGGTGGCATGGGCGTGACCGAGGCAGGCCTGACGGTGGGTCTGCAGGCCGTCGGGGTGCCGAGCGCGATCGCGATCTCGACGGCACTCACCTTCCGGCTGGTGACGTTCTACCTGCCGCCGATCTGGGGGGCGTTCGCGATGCGGTGGCTGCGCCGCCACGAGTACGTGTGAGCGGTGCTCAGGCCGGCTCCCACAGCTCGACCCGGTTGCCCTCGGGGTCGACGACCCAGCCGAACCGGCCGACACCCGCCATCTCCTGTGGCTCGCCCACCACGTGCGCGCCGCGCTCGCGCAGCTGCGCGACCATCGCGGCCAGGTCACGGACGCGGAAGTTGAGCATCGTCTGCTGGGTCAGCGAGCCGAAGTAGTCCGAGGCGGACTCGAAGGTCGCGAACACGGTCGGGCCTGGCTCCTGCTGCCACTGGCCGTACTCGTCGGTGTCGAGACCGAGGGCGTCGCGGTACCAGGCGCTCAGCGCGGCCGGGTCGCTCGCGCGCAGGAAGTAACCGCCGATGCCGAGCACGCGTTCCATGCCCGCCACCCTGCCACGCAGGTACGGGACGCGTCAGTTCAGGCGCGCGTCGTCGGGAAAGTTCGCGACGATGGCCAGGTCGCCACCCTGTCGCCGCAGCACGCCGCGCCACAGCTGGTCGGGAGCGCCGGTGAACGCGTCGGAGACCAGGGCGTCGACGACGAACCACGAGCGCTCCTCGATCTCGGCCTCGAGCTGCCCGCCGCCCCAGCCGGAGTGGCCGGCGAACACCCGCAGCCCCGTGAACACGCCGACGAGCAGCGCGGGGTCGGCGTCGAGGTCGGCCAGCCCGAACGGCGGGGCCATGAGCTCGAGCGTCGGGCCGCCCGTGGCGACGCCGATCGCGCCGTCGAGGCCGACCGGCCCGCCCTGGAAGACGACGCTCGGCTCGTCGACGACGTCGCTCCAGCCGGGCAGCACGTCGTCGACCTCGACCTCGAGCGGGTGGTTGAGCACGACGCCGAACGCACCCTCCTCGTTGTGCTCGAGCAGCAGCACCACGGTGCGGCGGAAGTTCAGGTCCTGCAGCCGGTTCGTCGCGACCAGCAGCTGCCCGCGCAGCGACTCCATGTCCCCATCATGGGACGTCGGTCGGCAGGACGCGCCACGCGGCGAGGGTTAGCGTCGAACCATGCGAGCCATCACCTACTCCCGCTACGGCGGCGCCGACGTCCTCGAGCTCACCGAGCAGCCCACGCCCAAGGTCGGTCCGGACAGCGTGCTGGTCCGCGTCCGCGCGTCGTCGGTCAACCCGGTCGACTGGAAGGTCCGCCAGGGCTACCTCGATCCCCTCATGGACGCCGACTTCCCCGTCGTGCCCGGCTGGGACGTCGCGGGCGTCGTCGAGCGCGTCGGGCTCGACACCCCCGAGCTCGCCGTCGGCGACGAGGTGTACGGGTACGTCCGCAAGGACTGGATGCACGGCGGCACGCTCGCCGAGTACGTCGCCGCACCCGTGCGCACCTTGGCGCGCAAGCCGGCGTCGCTCTCGTTCGAGGAGGCGGCCGCCGTGCCGCTCGCCGGGCTCACGGCGTTCCAGACGATCGAGCGCGCCGGGGTGACGGCGGGGCAGACCGTCCTCGTGCACGCCGCGGCCGGTGGCGTCGGGCAGTTCGCGGTGCAGATCGCGGTCGCGCGCGGGGCGCGGGTCATCGGGACGGCCAGCACGACGAACCACGACCACCTCGCGTCGCTGGGTGCGGAGCCGGTCGAGTACGGCGACGGCCTCGTCGACCGCGTCCGAGCACTGGCGCCCGACGGGGTCGACGTGGTGCTGGACTACGGGACGCCGGACCTCGTCGAGACCACCCGCGCACTGCTGGCGCCGGGCGGGACGGTCGCATCGATCGTCGAGGCCGCCGCGCGCGACGAGCTCGGCGGGCACTACGTCTGGGTCCGGCCGTCGTCGCACGACCTCGACGCGCTCACCGCACTCGTCGAGGCGGGCCAGCTGCGCATCGACGTGGCGGAGGTCTTCGAGCTCGCCGACGCCGCGGACGCGCACCGGCTCAGCGAGGGCGGGCACGTGCGCGGCAAGGTCGTCGTCCGCGTCGACTGACCCGACTACTCCGGCGCGCGCGGCTGGTCGGGGATGCGCAGCGCCTCGACCTCCGAGTTGAGGTAGCGGCGGTGGCCGCCGAGCGTCCGCAGGGTGGTGAGCCGCCCCGCGCGCGCCCACCGGGTCACGGTCTTGGGGTCCACGCCGAACAGGTGCGCCACCTCGCGCGGGGTCAGCAGGTTCTCGTCGTCGTCGCCACGATCTGCCGTCACGGCTCATCGCCCCCAGAGTTCGTCGGTGTCCGGCTCGAACCCCGACCGTATGCCTCTGGCAACTTTCCTGCACATCCCTGCCGCGCTGGGGAGCACTGGCGGACCCTCCCCCGGACGGCCGCGAACGTGTTCGATGGGCACGATCACCGGAGGCTGCAGGGAGAGGGACACCGTGTTCGGACTGGAGCTCGTCGTCGTCCTCGGCGCGACAATCCTCGTGTGCGGCGCCCTGGCGCGGCGGCTCGGCGTGGCTCCCCCGGTGCTCCTGCTGCTCGGGGGCGTGCTGCTCGGCTTCGTCCCCGCGCTGCGGCAGGCGCACTTCCCACCCGAGCTCATGCTGCTGGTGTTCCTGCCGGTGCTGCTCTACTGGGAGGCGCTGACCACCTCGCTGCGGGAGATCCGCGCCAACTTCCGCGGCATCGCCCTGACCAGCACGCTCCTCGTGGTCGCGACCGCCGCGGCCGTCGCCGCGACCGCCCACGCGATGGGCGTCCCGTGGGGTCCGGCCTGGGTGCTCGGCGCGGCCCTGGCGCCGACCGACGCGACGGCGGTGGGCGCGCTCGCGCGGACGCTCCCTCGCCGCACGGTGACGATCCTGCGCGCCGAGAGCCTGGTCAACGACGGCACTGCGCTGGTGATCTACGGCGTCGCGGTCGGCGTCACCGTCGGTGAGGAGACGCTCACCGCCGGGCACGTCGCCTGGCTCGTCGTGCTCGCCTACGGCGGCGGGATCCTGGTCGGGGCGGTCGTCGCCGTGCTCGGCGTGCAGGTCCGGCAGCGGATCACCGACCCGTTGCTGAGCAACGTCGCGATCCTGCTCATCCCGTTCACGGCCTACCTGCTGGCCGAGCTGATCGACGCGTCGGGCGTCCTGGCCGTCGTCGTGGCCGGGCTCGCGATGAGCCAGGCGGGACCTCGCATCGGACGAGCCGACGCCCGCCAGCAGACGACCGCGTTCTGGTCGCTGGCCACGTTCCTGCTCAACGCGTCCCTGTTCGTGCTGGTGGGCATCGAGGCGCAGAACGCGGTCCGCAACCTCGTGAGCTTCGACGTCGGCACCGCGATCCTCGCGGTGGTCGCGGTGTGCGGGGTGATCCTCGCGGTACGGCTCGCCTTCCTCGTGGTCTCGGCCTACGCGATCCGGCTGATCGACCGCCGCCCGTCGCAGCGCCTGCGTCGCGTGAGCAACCGTGCCCGGGTCGTCAGCACGGTCGCCGGGTTCCGTGGCGCGGTGTCGCTCGCCGCGGCGCTGGCCGTCCCGACGACGCTGAGCTCGGGTGAGGCGTTCCCCGACCGCGACCTCATCGTCTTCGTCACCGCGGGCGTCGTCGCCACGACCCTCGTCGTGCAGGGCCTCCTGCTCGCGCCGGCCGCACGGTGGGCGCACCTGCCCGCCGACGACCGGATCGCGGGCGAACGTCAGCTCGCCGACGAGTCGGCCACGCAGGAGGCGCTCGCGGCGATGGACGACGTGGCCGAGCAGCTCGGGACGGACCGCGAGGTGGTGGACCGGCTGCGCGAGGAGTACGACGAGCACCTGCGCGTGCTGCGCGCCCGGAGCTCGGACGACGAGGAGACCGACCCCGCCGTGCGGTACGACGAGCAGTACAGCGCGCTGCGGCTCGCCCTCCTGGGCCACAAGCGGGCGGCCGTGGTGCGGCTGCGCGACGAGCGGCGGATCGACGACATCGTGCTGCGGCAGGTCCAGGCGCGGCTCGACATCGAGGAGCTGCGGCTCGCGCGCGGCGAGCCTGCGACGGAGTGACCGTGTCAGACACCCGGTCTAGCCTGGCGCGATGAGCACGATCGACTGGCTCCTCGAGGGCGACCCGGCCATCCGGTGGCAGACCCTGCGCGACCTCGCGGACGCCTCGCCGGGCGAGGTCGCCGGCGAGCGAGCCCGCGTCGAGCACGAGGGCTGGGGCGCGCGTCTGCTCGCGCTCGAGGACGCCGACGGCCTGTGGGCGGGCGGCGCGTGCTTCCCGCGCGACCCCGCGCCGGACGACGAGGGCCAGCCCTGGACCGCCACGATGCACACGCTCCAGACGCTGCAGCTGCTCGGGTTGGACCCGGCGTCCGCCTCTGCGCAGCGGGCGATCGCTCTCGTCGCCGAGAACGGCCGCTGGGAGCACGACGGGCAGCGGTACTTCGACGGCGAGGTCGAGCCCTGCATCAACGGCCGCACCATCGAGACGGGCGCCTACTTCGGCGTCGACGTCGCGCCCCTCGTCGAGCGCGTCCTGGGCGAGCGGCTGGCCGATGGCGGGTGGAACTGCGAGGTCGAGAACGGGTCTGTGGTCTCGTCGTTCGACACCACGATCAACGTCCTGGACGGGCTGCTCGCGTTCGACCGCGCGACCGGCGGGTCCGACGAGGTCCGGGAGGCCATCCGCGGCGGGCAGGAGTACCTGCTCGAGCGCGGGCTGTTCCGCCGCAGGAGCACGGGCGAGGTCGCCGACGCCACCTACCTGGAGGCCGCGTTCCCCTACTACTGGCAGTACGACGTGCTCCGCGCGCTGGACCACTTCCGCGACGCAGGCGCAGCGCCGGACGCACGGATGAGCGAGGCAGTGGAGCACGTGCGGTCCCGACAGGACGGTGACGGCCGATGGCTGCTCGACCGCGTCCCCCGCGGCGCGGTCCACTTCGACCTCGAGCCGGTCGGCGCGCCGAGCCGTTGGAACACGCTGCGCGCCCTGCGCGTCCTGCGCTGGTGGGACTCAGCCGCCTGACAACGGGCGGGTCCAGGCGACCTCGCGGCCGAGCTGCCCGGTCGCCACGAACTGGCGGACCTGATGGGTCGTCGCCAGCCGACGGGCCAGCTCGTCCCGGTCGGCGGGCTCGAAGCCGGTCCGCTGCCAGAACGGGCCGGAGCGACGGCTGAACAGCCACGCCCGCGTGGCCCCCGACTCCCCGGCGCGCGCCAACGCCCACTGCGCGAGCCCGAGCCCGAGTCCCCGGCCGCGCAGCACGGGGTCGACCGCGACGCTCCGGACCAGCACGTCTCGGCGGTCGTCGCTCGCCTCGTACCCGGTGCTGGCGACGACCACGCCGGTCTCGTCACGCGCGAGCCAGAGGTGGACGCCCGGCTCCCCCAGCCCGCTGATGGTCAGGTCCGAGGCGGCGAGCAGGGCGCGCACGTCGTCGACGTCGCGCGCACCGGAGCAGGCGACGAGGTCGGGCTGGGTCACGCGGTCGCGGCGCACGCCGTGCACGTGCCAAACATCTCGACCGTGTGGGTGACGTCCACGAAGCCGTTCTTCGCCGCGACCGACGCGACGAACGCCTCGATGTCGGGGCCCTGGACCTCAACCGTCCTGCCGCAGCTGCGGCAGACGATGTGGTGGTGGTGCGCCTCACGCTCGCAGCGGCGGTACAGCGACTCGCCGCCCTCGGTGCGCAGCACGTCGAACTCGCCGTTCGCCGCCATGGCGCTCAGCGTGCGGTAGACGGTGGCGAGGCCGATCTCGTCGCCTCGCGCCTGCAGCAGGGCGTGGATCTGCTGCGCGCTGCGGAAGTCGTCGAGGTCCTCCATGAGAGCACCGACGGCGAGGCGCTGGCGCGTCACCCGCTGTCCGATCATCACGTCCTCCTCCCCGTCGAGCGTCGGGGACAGCCTAGGCGGGCCGGACCCCCGATCGGGCACCGCGGCCGCCCACGGACGCGCCGTCCGCGACGATCGCGTCCGCCTCGACACGCGCGCCCTGGCCGATCTGCACCGAACGCCCTACGCGGGCGTTCGCGCCGACCTGGGCGCGGTTGCCCACGCGGGTCGCCGGGCCGAGGTGCACGTTGCGCCCGATGAGGGCGTCCGCGCCGACGACGACACCGGAGTCGAGCCAGCTGCCGGCGCCGACCCGCGTGCGGGCGCCGACGTGGGCACCCGCCTCGACGTACGCGTTGGCGGCGACGTACGCGTCCTGGTCGACCCGGGCCTGGGGCGAGACCAGGCCGCCGCCGTTCGCGTGCCGGACGTACTTCACAACCTCGCCGTTGTCCGCCTCGAACTCGACCCGTGCTGCCACGCGTGCCACGCCGCCTCCTGTGCTCGTCACCGTTCTCAGCTGACATAACGGGCGAGGGGCCCACAAGATTCCAGCCGGGACGCGATCAGATCGAGGGGCTTTCTCACCAATCCCTAACGGAATAGTCCAGATAACGAGACGGCACTCCCGACGGACGGGACGAACCGCCATCCTCGACGCATGCAGACGAGCCGCGCAGCCATGACGTGTCACCACGTCATGCCGTCCGCGAGCACCTGTTGTCCGCGGAACGTCTGAGCTCCCGGCCCCTGTCCCCCACCTTGGCCGAGCGTTCGACGCCCGGTCCTGCCGCGCTTCGCGACGGCCCCGGGTGCGACGCACGCGCCATCCGTCCTCGCGGAGGTAGCGCCCCATGGCGCCCGTTCCCACCACGATCCTCGGCCACGGCCTGACGCCTCGGCACGCCGACGCGCACGGCGAGCGATGTCGCTGACGCCGCCCCGCTGACCGACACTCCCCCGGCGTACCCCGCCACTGCCCTCGAGGAACCTCATGACCACCGCACGACGCCCCCGCCGCCTGACCACCGCCATCGCCGCGATCGCCGCGGCCGGCCTGATCGCCACGCTCGCCGCCTGCTCGTCGGGCGACGCCGACGCCTCGCCGAAGGGCAGCGACGCGACCGCGCAGGCTCCCGAGCTCCGCCTCGGCTACTTCGCCAACCTCACGCACGCCGTCGCGCTCGTCGGCGTCGACGACGGCACCTTCCAGAAGGACCTGGGCGCGACGAAGCTGACGACCCAGATCTTCAACGCCGGCCCCGAGGCCGTCGAGGCGCTGTTCGGCGGCGCGATCGACGCGGCGTTCGTCGGCCCCAACCCGGCGATCAACGCGTTCTCGAAGTCCGACGGCAAGGCGATCCGGATCGTGTCCGGCGCGACGTCGGGCGGCGCGCAGCTCGTCGTCCGTGACGGCATCGACACCGCGGCCGACCTCAAGGGCACCACGCTCGCCACCCCGCAGCTCGGCAACACCCAGGACGTCGCGCTGCGCGCCTGGCTGTCCGACCAGGGCCTCAAGACGAGCCTGACCGGCGGCGACAGCGACGTGGACATCGCGCCGCAGGACAACTCCCAGACGCTCGACCTGTTCAAGGCCGGCAAGCTCGACGGCGCCTGGCTGCCCGAGCCGTGGGCCTCGCGCCTCGTGATCGACGGCGGAGCGCACGTCCTCGTCGACGAGAAGGACCTGTGGCCCGACGGCGACTTCGTCACCACGCACCTGATCGTCTCGACCGAGTTCCTCGACAAGTACCCGGCCACCGTCAAGGAGCTCATCGAGGCCGAGTACCAGACGGCCGACTGGATCTCGAAGAACTCCGACGCGGCCAAGACGGCGGCCAACACGGCGCTCGACAAGCTCAGCGGCAAGTCGCTGTCCGCCGAGGTGCTCGACCGGGCGTGGGGCAACCTGCGCATCACGCTCGACCCGATCGCGTCGAGCCTGCAGACGTCGGCCGACCACGGCGTGGCCGCGGGCGTCTCGGACAAGACCGACCTGCACGGCATCTACGACCTGAGCCTGCTCAACGAGGTGCTGAAGGACAACGGCCAGACGGCTGTCTCCGACGCCGGCCTGGGCCAGGACAAGTGACCACCGCGACGGCGGCCGGCGGCCCGGGCACCGATGCCCCGGCCGCCGTCGCGGCACGCCTGACGGGCGTCTCCCACCACTTCGGTGAGACGACGCGTCCGCCCGTGCTCGACGGGATCGACCTCACCGTCGCGCCCGGCGAGTTCGTCTGCCTGCTCGGCGCATCGGGCTGCGGCAAGTCGACGCTCCTGTCGCTCGTCGCGGGCCTGGACAAGCCGACCGCCGGCACCGTCGAGGTCCCGACCGGCCGCCCGGCCCTGATGTTCCAGGAGCCCGCGCTCTACCCGTGGCTGACCGCCGGGGAGAACGTCGAGCTCGCGCTGCGCCTGCGCGGCGTCGGGCGCGGCGAGCGCAAGGCCGAGTCCGTGCGGCTGCTGGACCTGGTGCGCCTCGAGGGCGCGCACGGCAAGCGCGTGCACGAGCTGTCCGGCGGCATGCGCCAGCGCGTGGCCCTCGCGCGGGCGCTCGCGCAGGAGGGCGACCTGCTGCTCATGGACGAGCCGTTCGCGGCGCTCGACGCCATCACCCGCGACGTCCTGCACGACGAGCTCACCCGCATCTGGAGCGACACCGGACGTGCCGTGCTGTTCGTGACGCACAACGTCCGCGAAGCCGTCCGGCTCGGCCAGCGCGTCGTGCTGCTGTCCTCGCGGCCCGGGCGCATCGCGCGCGAGTGGCAGATCGACATCCCCCAGCCGCGCCGCATCGAGGACCCGGACGTGTCCGCGCTCAGCCTCGAGATCACCGAGCACCTGCGAAACGAGATCGCCCGCCATGGCCACTGAGACATCCCTGAAGGAGTCCCGCGCGGGAGACCTCGCCGCGGGGCTCGACGCGCTCGAAAGCCCGGTCATCGTCGAGCAGCGGCCCTGGTGGCGCGACGCGTGGCACTCGGTGTGGCCCGTGCTGGCCGCGCTCGCCGCCATCGTCGCCGTCTGGCAGATCGCCTACGTGCTCGAGCTCAAGCCCAGCTACGCTCTGCCCAGCCCGGCCGACACGTGGTCCGCGTTCGTCTCGTCGGTCTCCGACGGGACCGCGGGCCGGGCCGTGAGCCTGAGCCTGCAGCGCGCCGCGGTCGGCTTCTCGATGTCCGTCGTCCTCGGCGTCGCGATCGGCATCGCGCTTGCCGCCTCGAGCCTCCTGCGCCGTGCGTTCGGCCCGATCATCACGGGCCTGCAGACCCTGCCGTCCGTCGCGTGGGTGCCGGCCGCGATCATCTGGTTCCAGCTGACCAACCAAGCCATCTACGCGGTCATCCTGCTCGGAGCGGTCCCCTCGATCGTCAACGGGCTGCTCGCGGGCACCGACCAGATCCCGCCGCTCTACCTGCGCGTCGGCCAGGTGCTCGGCGCGCGCGGCTGGACCCGTATCCGCTACGTGCTGCTGCCCGCGGCGCTGCCCGGCTTCCTGGGCGGCCTCAAGCAGGGCTGGGCGTTCGCCTGGCGCTCGCTCATGGCCGCCGAGCTCATCACCTACTCGGCCAAGCTCGGCATCGGGCTCGGGCAGGTGCTCGACATCGGGCGCGAGACGAGCGACATGCCGCTGGTCGTCGCCGCGATCTCGCTCATCTTCCTCGTCGGCATCGCGGTCGAGCTGCTCGTGTTCGCGCCGATCGAGCGCCACGTGCTGCGCGCGCGCGGCCTGACCGGGCGCGTCTCGACGAGCTGACGCCGACCTGGCAGACAAGAAGGGCGGCCCCGCACCGGCAGGGCCGCCCTTCTGCTGTCTCGTGCGTCAGGCGATGCGGCCGCCGGCCTCGTCGCCGATCTTGTGCACGACGATCGAGTTCGTCGAGCCCGCGACGCCGACCGGGGCACCGGAGACGACGACGACGTAGTCGCCGTCCTCCGCCAGGCCGTTGGCACGCAGCGTCTGGTCGACCTGGTGCACCATCTCGTCGGTGCTGCCCACGGACGGCACCTGGTACGTCTGGACGCCCCACGAGAGCGACAGGACGTTGCGCACCGCGTGCTCGGGCGTGAACGCGAGCAGCGGGATGGCCGAGCGCAGTCGCGACATGCGACGCGCCGAGTCACCGGACTGCGTGAACGTGACGAGGTACTTCACGCCGACCGTCTCGCCGATCTCGGCGGCGGCGCGGGTGATCGCACCACCACGCGTGTGCGGCGTGGAGCCCAGGGGCGCGATGCGCTCGCGACCCAGCTCCTCGGTGGCCTCGATGATGCGGGCCATGGTGCGGACCGTCTCGATCGGGTAGTCGCCGACGCTGGTCTCGCCCGAGAGCATGACCGCGTCCGCACCGTCGAGCACCGCGTTGGCGCAGTCCGAGGTCTCGGCGCGCGTCGGGCGGGGGTTGGTCGTCATCGACTCGAGGACCTGCGTGGCCACGATGACCGGCTTGGCCGAGCGGCGCGCGAGCTCGACGGCCCGCTTCTGCACCAGCGGCACCTGCTCGAGCGGCAGCTCGACGCCCAGGTCGCCGCGCGCGACCATGATGCCGTCGAACGCCGCGATGATCTCGGCCAGGTTGTCCACGGCCTGCGGCTTCTCGATCTTGGCGATGACCGGGACGACCCGGTTCTCCTCGTCCATGATCCGGCGCACGCCGTCGTAGTCGGCCGCGTTGCGGACGAACGACAGGGCGATGAAGTCCGCGCCCTGGGCCAGGCCCCAGCGCAGGTCCGCCTCGTCCTTGTCGCTCATGGCGGGCACGGAGACCGCGACGCCCGGCAGGTTGAGGCCCTTGTTGTTCGAGACCGTGCCGGGGACCTCGACGCGCGTGACGACGTCGCTGCCCTCGACGCTGATGACGCGGACGAGCACCTTGCCGTCGTCGATGAGGATCGGGTCGCCGGGGTTCACGTCACCGGTCAGACCCTTGAACGTCGTCGAGACGCGCTCCTTGGTGCCGTCCACGTCGTCGGTCGTGATGGTGAAGGTGTCGCCGACCGCGAGGTCGTGCTTGCCCTCGACGAACCGGCCGAGCCGGATCTTCGGGCCCTGCAGGTCGACGAGGACGGCGACCGAGCGGCCGGACGCCTGGGCGGCGGCGCGGACGTTCGCGATGACCTTCGCGTGCTCGCTGGCCTCGCCGTGGCTGCGGTTGATCCGAGCCACGTCCATGCCGGCGTCAACCAGGGCCTGGATCTGCTCGAGGGACTCGGTCGCGGGACCAAGGGTGCAGACGATCTTTGCTCTACGCATGAAAGCGAGCCTATGCCTTTCGGGTTCTGATGGTCGGACCGAACGTCCCGCCCGACCGGGAACCCCGGGCGGTACGCGGTCCGGGTGAGGTCAGGGGCGCAACGCCACCGTGGAGGCGGTGACCGGGCTGGGCAGCTCGGTGGCACCCGACAGATAGGTGTCCACCGCGGCGGCCGCGGCGCGACCCTCCGCGATGGCCCACACGACCAGCGACTGGCCGCGGCCCGCGTCGCCGGCGACGAAGACGCCGGGCACGGTCGTGCCGAAGTCCTCGCCGCGCGCGACGAGCCCGCGGCGGGTCAGCTCGATGCCGAGCTGGTCCGTCAGCGGCGTCGTCTCGGGGCCGGTGAAGCCCATCGCGACGAGCACGAGGTCGGCGGGGATGTCGCGCTCGGTGCCGGGCGTGGGCACCCGGCGGCCGTCGGACAGGTACTCGGTGGTCGCCAGGCGAAGGCGCTCGACGCGCTCGGTGCCGACGAACTCGACGGTCGAGGCCAGGTACGCGCGCTCGCCACCCTCCTCGTGCGAGGACGAGACCTCGAACGTGATGGGGTCGGTCGGCCACGGCTGGTGGTCGGGGCGGTCCGTCGGCGGCTTCTTGCCGATGGCGAGCGTCGTGACCGACGCCGCACCCTGGCGCAGCGCGGTGCCGAGGCAGTCCGAGCCGGTGTCGCCGCCGCCGATGATGATGACGTGGCGGCCCTCGGCCGAGATCTGGTTCTCGACGGGCTTGCCCGCCGCGACGGCGTTCGCCTGGAACAGGTACTCCATCGCGGGGTGCACGCCGCCGAGCTCGTTGCCGGGGACCTGCAGCTCGCGCGGGACCGTCGCGCCCGTGGCGATGACGATCGCGTCGTAGCGCGCCTGCAGCTGGGCCCAGGTCACGTCGCGGCCGACCTCGACGCCGGGCCGGAAGCGCGTGCCCTCGGCCGACATCTGCTCGAGGCGGCGGTCGATGTGGATCTTCTCGAGCTTGAAGTCCGGCACGCCGTAGCGCAGCAGGCCACCCACCGCGTCGTCGCGCTCGTAGACCGCGACGGTGTGCCCGGCGCGCGTCAGCTGCTGGGCGGCCGCGAGCCCCGCGGGGCCCGAGCCGACCACCGCGACCGTGTGGCCCGTGAGCCGCTGCGGCACGTGCGGCGTGACGAGCCCGCGGTCGAACGCCTCGTCGATGATCGAGACCTCGACGTTCTTGATCGTCACCGCGGGCTGGTTGATGCCCAGGACGCAGGACGACTCGCACGGCGCGGGGCAGATGCGACCCGTGAACTCCGGGAAGTTGTTGGTCGCGTGCAGGCGGTCGATCGCGTCGCCCCACTGCCCGCGCCAGACCAGGTCGTTCCACTCGGGGATGAGGTTCCCGAGCGGGCAGCCGTTGTGGCAGAACGGGATGCCGCAGTCCATGCAGCGGCCGGCCTGCTCCTTGAGGAACGGCTGGCCCTGCTCGAGGTGGGCGTGCACGTCCTTCCAGTCGCGCAGGCGGACCTCGACGGGACGGTTGGGCGGCAGCTCGCGGTCGCGAACCTTCAGGAAGCCGCGGGGGTCAGCCACGGGCCACCTCCAGGATCTGGTCCCACACGCCGGGCGCGGCCGGGTCGAGGCCGTCGGCCTCGGCCTTGGCCAGCGCGCGTCGGACGCGTGCGTACTCGGTGGGCAGCAGGCGCGTGAAGCGAGCACGCGTCGCTGCGGGGTCGTCGAGGAGCTGGGCCGCCACGGGCGAGCCCGTCTCCTCGTGGTGCGCGCGGATCAGCTGCTCGACGAGGGCGAAGTCCTCGTCGTCCAGCGGGTCGAGCGAGATCTCGCCGGTGCGGACCGCGTCCGTGTTCACCAGCGCGGTGCGCAGGTCGAGCACGTAGGCGGTGCCGCCGGACATGCCGGCGCCGAAGTTGCGCCCGGTGCGGCCGAGCACCAGCACGGTGCCGCCCGTCATGTACTCGCAACCGTGGTCACCCACGCCCTCGACGACGAGCGTCGCGCCGGAGTTCCGGACGCCGAACCGCTCGCCGACCAGGCCGCGCAGGAAGATCTGCCCCGACGTCGCGCCGTAGCCGATGACGTTGCCCGCGACCACGTTGTGAGCGCCGGACAGCACGGCCTTGCGGTCGGGCCGCACGACGATGCGTCCGCCGGACAGCCCCTTGCCGACGTAGTCGTTCGCGTCGCCGAACAGGCGCATCGTGATGCCGCGCGGCAGGAACGCGCCGAACGACTGACCGCCCGAGCCCGTGAGGGTCACGTCGATCGTGTCGTCGGCCAGCCCCGCGCCGCCGTAGCGCTTGGTGACCTCGTGGCCCAGCATCGTGCCGACCGTGCGGTTGACGTTGCGGACGGGCAGGTCGATGCGGACCGGCTCGCGGCGCTCGAGGGCGTCGGCGGCCAGGGCGATGAGCTGGTTGTCCAGCGCGCGCGCCAGGCCGTGGTCCTGCGTCTGGGTCTGGTGCAGCGACGAGCCCTCGACGAGCTCGGGCTGCGCGAGCACCGGCGCGAGGTCCAGGCCCTCGGCCTTCCAGTGGTCGATCGCCGCGCGCGTGTCGAGCAGCTCGACGTGGCCCACGGCGTCCAGCAGCGTGCGGAAGCCGAGCTGCGCGAGCAGCTCACGGACCTCCTGCGCGATGAACTCCATGAACGTCACGACGAACTCGGGCTTGCCGGTGAACCGGGCCCGCAGCTCGGGGTTCTGCGTCGCGACGCCCACCGGGCAGGTGTCGAGGTGGCAGACGCGCATCATGATGCAGCCGCTCACGACGAGCGGCGCGGTCGCGAAGCCGAACTCCTCGGCGCCCAGGAGCGCCCCGATCAGGACGTCGCGGCCGGTCTTGAGCTGGCCGTCCACCTGGACGACGACGCGGTCGCGCAGGTTGTTGAGCACGAGCGTCTGCTGGGTCTCGGCCAGGCCGATCTCCCACGGGGTGCCCGCGTGCTTGAGCGAGGTGAGCGGGCTCGCGCCCGTGCCGCCGTCGTGGCCGGAGATCAGCACGACGTCCGAGTGCGCCTTGGCGACGCCGGCCGCGATCGTGCCGACGCCGAACTCCGAGACGAGCTTGGTGTGGATGCGCGCGCTCGGGTTGGCGTTCTTGGCGTCGTGGATCAGCTGCGCCAGGTCCTCGATCGAGTAGATGTCGTGGTGCGGCGGCGGCGAGATCAGGCCCACGCCGGGCGTCGAGTGCCGCGTCTTGGCGACCCACGGGTACACCTTGTGGCCCGGCAGCTGACCGCCCTCGCCGGGCTTGGCACCCTGCGCGAGCTTGATCTGGATGTCGTCGGCGTTCGTCAGGTACTCGCTCGTGACGCCGAACCGGCCCGAGGCGATCTGCTTGATCGCCGAGCGTCGCACGGGGTCGTGCAGGCGCTCGGGGTCCTCGCCGCCCTCACCGGTGTTGGACTTGGCGCCCAGCCGGTTCATCGCGACCGCGAGGGTCTCGTGCGCCTCGGCCGAGATCGAGCCGTAGGACATCGCGCCGGTGTTGAAGCGCTTGACGATCTCGCTGACCGGCTCGACCTCGTCGATGTCGATCGGCTCGCGGACGCCGTCCTTGAACGCGAGCAGGCCGCGCAGCGTCATCAGGCGCGAGCTCTGCTCGTCGACCCGGTGCGTGTACTGACGGAAGATGTCGTACTGCCGCGTGCGCGTGGCGTGCTGCAGGCGGAACACCGTCTCGGGGTCGAACAGGTGGTCCTCGCCGTCGCGGCGCCACTGGTACTCGCCGCCGACCGCGAGGCGCTGGTGCGCCTGCCGGTTGCCGCTCGCGGGGTACGCGTCGGCGTGGCGTGCGGCCACCTCGGCGGCGATGACGTCGAGGCCGATGCCGCCGAGGCGGCTCGTCGTGCCGGTGAAGTACCGGTCGACGAGCGCGTTCGACAGGCCGATGGCCTCGAACACCTGCGCGCCCCGGTAGGACGCGATCGTCGAGATGCCCATCTTGGACATGACCTTGAGCACGCCCTTGCCGAGCGCCTTGATGAGGTTCGCGACGGCCTTCTCGGCCGCGACGTCGCCGAGGTAGCCCGAGCGGGCCATCTCCTCGACGGTCTCCATCGCGAGGTACGGGTTGACCGCGGCCGCGCCGTAGCCGATCAGGAGCGCGACGTGGTGCACCTCGCGCACGTCGCCGGCCTCGACGACCAGCGAGATCTGCGTGCGCGTGTGGCGGCGCAGGGTGTGGTGGTGCACCGCGGACAGCAGCAGCAGCGACGGGATCGGCGCGAGCTCGGCGTCGGAGTTGCGGTCCGAGAGCACCAGGAAGCTCACGCCGTCGGCGACCGCGCGGTCGACCTCGGCGAAGATCTCCTCGAGGCGCTCCTCGAGCGCCGCTCCCCCGCCGGCCGCACGGTACAGGCCGCGGATCATCGTGGCGCGGAAGCCGAGCGACGGCTCCTTGGCGACGTGCACGATCTTGGCGAGCTGGTCGTTGTCGATCACGGGGAACGGCAGGATCAGCTTGCGGGCGTGCCCGGGGCCGTCGACGAGCAGGTTCGGCTCGGGGCCGATCGCACCGCCGATCGAGGTCACGAGCTCCTCGCGGATCGCGTCCAGCGGCGGGTTCGTGACCTGCGCGAACATCTGCGTGAAGTAGTCGAACAGCATCCGCGGACGGTCCGAGAGCACCGCGACCGGGGTGTCGGAGCCCATCGCGCCCAGCGGCTCGGCGCCCGCCGAGGCCATCGGCGCGAGCAGGATCTTCAGCTCCTCCTCGGTGTACCCGAACGCGCGCTGGCGACGGCGCACCGAGGCGGCCGAGTGCGCGACGTGCTCGCGGTCGGGCAGCTGCTCGAGGTAGGCGGAGTTCTCGCGGACCCACTGCGCGTAGGGGCGCTGCGCGGCGAGCTGGCCCTTGATCTCGTCGTCCTCGATGATCCGGCCCTGGCCGGTGTCGACGAGGAACATGCGGCCGGGCTCGAGGCGGCCCTTCGCGACGATCGACGCGGGGTCGATGTCCAGGACGCCCGCCTCCGACGCGCACACGACGAGGCCGTCCTCGGTGACCCAGTACCGGCCGGGGCGCAGGCCGTTGCGGTCCTGCACCGAGCCGATGAGCGTGCCGTCCGTGAACGTCATCGCGGCGGGGCCGTCCCACGGCTCCATGAGCGTGGAGTGGTACTCGTAGAACGCGCGGCGTGCGGGGTCCATCTGGGCGTGGTTCTCCCACGCCTCCGGGATCATCATCATCACCGCGTGCGGCAGGGGGCGGCCCGCGAGGTGCAGCAGCTCGAGCACCTCGTCGAAGCTGCCGGAGTCCGAGCCGCCCGGCGTACAGACCGGCAGCAGCGGGGCGAGGTCGCCGATGAGCTCGCTCGCGAGCGTGCCCTCGCGAGCGGCGACCCAGTTACGGTTGCCGCGGACGGTGTTGATCTCACCGTTGTGCGCGACGAGGCGGAACGGCTGGGCCAGCGGCCACGACGGGAAGGTGTTCGTCGAGAAGCGCGAGTGGACCAGCGCGATCTCGCTCGCGTAGCGCGGGTCGGACAGGTCGGCGAAGAAGGGCTCGAGCTGGCCGGTCGTCAGCATGCCCTTGTACGCGAGCGTCCGCGCGGACAGTGACGCGAAGTAGGTGCCGAGCTCGCGCTCGGCACGCTTGCGCAGGCGGTACGTCCGGCGGTCGAGAGCGACGCCCGCGAGCTCGCGGGACGGGTCCGCGACGACGAGCTGGCGGAAGTACGGCATCGACGCACGTGCCGTGGGGCCGACCAGGTCGGCGGTGACGACGACGTCGCGCCACGCGAGCACGTCGAGCTTCTCCTCGGCGGCGATCGCCTCGATCGCGGCCTCGGCGCGTGCGCGCTCGTCCGCGTCGCGGGGCAGGAAGGCCATGCCGATCGCGTAGAAGCCGGCCGCGGGCAGCTCGGCGTCGACCACGTCGCGCAGGAACGCGTCGGGGATCTGGGTGAGGATGCCGGCGCCGTCGCCGCTGTCCTCCTCGGCACCCACGGCGCCACGGTGGTCGAGGTTGAGC
>NZ_QWKP01000162.1 GCF_003470205.1 Cellulomonas rhizosphaerae | reverse complement strand
GCAGCGCCTGCATGTCGATGTCCATGTCAGCTCTCCTGTCCGGCGTCGGCGCCGGCCTCGTCGTCCACGGGGCCCAGCCCCGTCAGGTCCACCTCGACGCGGGCGTCGCGCACGTCCGTCAGCGACAACCGCACCGGTTCGCCCACGGTGGGGCGCCGTCCCTTGAGTCCCGGCTTGACCGGCACGACGACGATCTCGCCGTCGACTACCTCGGTGAGCCGGCCCGCGACGGTGGTCGCGTCGGCCAGCTGCACCGTGACGGTCCGGCCCACGGCGCGCACGAAGTGCCGGCGCTCGGTGAGCGGCCGCGCCACTCCCCTGGTGCCGACCTCGAGCGTGTAGTGGCCGGCGATGACGTCGGCAGCGTCGAGCGCGTCGGACACGGCGCGGGTCGCGTCGGAGACGCGGTCCAGGTCCAGCTCGCCCTCGTCGTCCTCGGGCAGGTCGAGCGAGACGACGACCGTGGAACGTGCTCCGGCCCGGTGGATCTCGACGTCGTCGAGCACGAGTCCCTGGGCGGCGACGGCGGGTTCGAGGATCTCGCGGACCTGCTCTGCGCCAGCGGCTGCGGCCATGACCGGCCTCCGTTCTGGTCCCGCGGGTCGCTCGACCCTGTGATGTTGTCGGTCCAGCCTAACGAGTCCGCGCGCGCCCGCGGTCCGGCCACGGGCTCGCGTGGCAGGATCTGCCGCGATGAGGACCACTGCGACGCGCCCGTTCCCGCACGACGACCGCCTGCGGAAGCCCTCGCGCGCCGCGAGCCACGTGGTGAGGATCACGGCGATCCTGCTCGCTCTGGGGCTGCTCGGCGCCTGCTCGATCCGGCTCGAGACACCCGCGCAGGTGGAGCCGTCGCCCGGCGCGGTGGAGCAGGTGCGCGCCCGGACGCTCGACGACGCCACCGACCTGGCCCAGGCCGCGCAGTCGGCGCTCGCGACGAAGCCGTCCAAGGCCGTCGCGGCGGTGCTGACCGACGTCGCGGAATTCTCCGACCAGCACGCCGCCCAGCTCGGCCCCGTCTACGACTCGGGCCTGACTCCGTCCCCGACCGCGACGACCGCCCCGCCCGCGAGCGACGCCGCGGCAGTGCTCGCAGACCTCGCAGACGCGACCCGCACCGCGCTGGCCGACGCCGACGACGTCGACGACGCCGGCCTCGCGCGGCTGGTCGCCTCGATCGCGACCGCGCGCGACCAGCTCACCCGCCGCCTGGCCCGCGCGACGGGCGTCGACACGCCCGACCTCGACGTCGTCGTCCAGCCGACGCCTGCGCCGAGCCCGACCGGCAGCCCCGCGCCCGAGCCGACCCCGTCGCCCGAGCAGACGCAGGCCGCACAGTCCTCGTCGGCCGACGACCTCGACGCGCTCGTCCTCGCGCACGACCAGGCCGGCTACGCGTACGAGGTGATCGCGGCGCAGCAGTCGGGCGACGTGCGCACCCAGGCACGAGACGCCGCCGCCGCGCACCGCGACGAGGCGCAGCGATGGGCCGTCGCGGCAGGTACGGCGCAGACGAAGGACGACCCCCGACGCGCGGCCTACACGCTGCCGGACGGCCTGACGACGACCAGGACGGCCCGCCGCCTGGCCGTCTCGCTCGAGTCGGGGATCGCCGAGGCCGACGCGACGCTCGTCGCGCGCACCCCGGCCGGCGAGCGCCAGCCGTTCATGGACGGCCTCCGGACGGCGACCGCCGCGGCCCGCTCGTGGGGCGGCGCGGCGGTCGCGTTCCCCGGGCTGCCCGAGCGCGCGCAGAGCTGACAGACCGGCTGGCTACCGCAGCGAGTCGACGAGCTCCGCGACCCGGTCCGCCGCCTCGGCGACGGCCACCTGCTCGGCGGTCCCGCCCACGCGCGGCCGGACCTCGACGACCCCCTCGGCCAGGCCGCGGCCGACGACGACGACGAGCGGCACGCCCAGGAGCTCGGCGTCGGCGAACTTCACGCCGGGCGAGACCTTGGGGCGGTCGTCGTAGATGACCTCGATTCCGCGCGAGTGCAGCGTCTGGGCGATCGACTCGGCGGCCTCGAACACGGCCTCGTCCTTGCCCGTCGCGACGACGTGCACCTGCGCGGGTGCGACGTGCGCCGGCCAGGCCAGGCCGCGCTCGTCGTGGTTGGCCTCGGCGAGCGCAGCGAGGACGCGCGTGACGCCGATGCCGTACGAGCCCATCGTGACGACCTGCGCCTTGCCGTTCTGGTCCAGGACCGTCAGGCCGAGCGCGGAGGCGTACTTGCGGCCGAGCGCGAAGATGTGGCCGATCTCGATGCCGCGCGCGAGCTCGAGCGGTCCCGAGCCGTCCGGCGCGGGGTCGCCCGCACGGACCTCGGCTGCCTCGACGGTGCCGTCGGCCGTGAAGTCGCGGCCCGCGACGAGGTCGAACACGTGCCGACCCTGCTCGTTCGCGCCCGTGATCCAGCGGCTGCCCTCCACGACGCGCGGGTCGAGCAGGTAGCGCACCGACCCCTCGGCGCCGTTGGGGCCGAGCACGGACGGGCCGATGTAGCCGCGCACGAGCTCGGGGTGCCGCGCGAAGTCCGCGTCTCCCGCGGTCTCGACCTCAGCCGGGGCGACGCCGGCCTCGAGCCGCTTGAGGTCGACCTCGCGGTCACCCGGCAGGCCGATGACGAGGAGCTCTCGCTCGCCCGAGGGCTGCACGAGCGCGACGACGACGTTCTTGAGCGTGTCCGCGGCCGTCCAGGCGCGGTCGGGGCGCGGGTGCTGCGCGTTGGCCAGCGCGACGAGCGAGTCGATCGTCGGGGTGTCGGGGGTGTCCTCGACGTGCGCCTGCGGGGCGTCGTCGTACGCGATCGCGTCGGGCACGACCGTCGTGACCGCCTCGACGTTGGCCGCGTAGCCGCCCGCCGAGCGCACGAAGGTGTCCTCGCCGATGGCGGTCGGGGTGAGGAACTCCTCCGAGCGCGAGCCGCCCATCGCGCCCGACGTGGCCGCGACGATGACGTACTCGAGCCCGAGCCGGTCGAAGATCCGCCGGTAGGCGTCGCGCTGCGCCTGGTAGCTGGCCTCCAGGCCCGCGTCGTCGACGTCGAAGGAGTAGGCGTCCTTCATGACGAACTCGCGGCCGCGGATGAGGCCCGCGCGGGGACGCGCCTCGTCGCGGTACTTGGTCTGGATCTGGAACAGCGTCAGCGGCAGGTCCTTGTACGACGAGTACAGGTCCTTGACCAGCAGCGTGAACAGCTCCTCGTGCGTGGGCGCGAGCAGGTAGTCGCCGCCCTTGCGGTCCTTGAGCCGGAAGATGTTGGGCCCGTACTCGGTCCAGCGACCCGTCGCCTCGTAGGGCTCCTTGGGCAGCAGCGCCGGGAAGTGCACCTCCTGGGCGCCCGCGGCCTCCATCTCCTCGCGCACGACGGCCTCGACCTTGGCGAGGACCTTCAGGCCCAGCGGCAGCCAGGTGTAGATGCCGGGGGCGGCGCGGCGGATGTACCCCGCGCGCACGAGCAGCCGGTGGCTGGCGACCTCGGCGTCGGCGGGGTCCTCGCGCAGCGTGCGGACGAACAGCGTGGACAGGCGAAGGAGCATGGGCGCCAGCCTAGTTGGCGCGGGCTGGTCCGCCCGCACTGTTACCCGGGTGGTGCGCGCGTGGGTGCGGTGCGCCACGATAGGCCCGTGCCCGAGCTCCCCGAGGTCGAAGGGCTCGCCCAGTTCCTGCGCGAGCGTGCGTCCGAGCATGCCGTGACCGCGGTGAGCATCGGCGCGATCAGCGCGCTCAAGACGTTCGACCCCTCGCCCGACGCCCTCGTCGGCGCCACCGTGGTGGACGTGAGCCGGCACGGCAAGTGGCTC
This sequence comes from Cellulomonas rhizosphaerae, assembly GCF_003470205.1. Lineage (GTDB taxonomy): Bacteria > Actinomycetota > Actinomycetes > Actinomycetales > Cellulomonadaceae > Cellulomonas > Cellulomonas rhizosphaerae. The sequence continues at coordinate 14,691 of NZ_QWKP01000162.1, read as the reverse complement.
GACCTCATGGTCGCCACGAGCACGGGCGAGCCGCTGCACCTGATCTGGCACCTGTCGCGCGCGGGCTGGCTGCGCTGGTCGGAGAAGCTCACGACCACGCCCGTGCGTCCCGGCAAGTCACCGATCGCGCTCCGCGTGCGGCTCGACGACGACTCGGGGTTCGACCTCACCGAGGCCGGAACCCGCAAGCGCCTCGCGGTCCACGTGGTCCGCGATCCCGAGGACGTGCGCCAGATCGCGACCCTCGGCGTCGAGCCGCTCTCCGAGGAGTTCACGCCGCAGCGGCTCGCCGAGCTGCTCGCCGCGAGGAACCAGCAGGTCAAGGGCCTGCTGCGCGACCAGGGCACGATCGCCGGCATCGGCAACGCGTACTCCGACGAGATCCTGCTCGAGGCGCGCATGTCGCCGTTCGCCATGACGAAGTCGTTCGACGAGGAGAAGACGGCGACGCTCTACGCCGCGATCCGGGACGTCCTGACCGGCGCGGTCGCAGTCGCCGCGGGCCGGCCCGCGGCCGAGCTCAAGGACGGCAAGCGACGCAGCATGCGCGTGCACGGCCGCACGGGCGAGCTGTGCCCGGGCTGGGACGGGACGCCGTGCGGCGACACGGTGCACGAGGTGTCGTTCGCCGACTCGTCGCTGCAGTACTGCCCGACGTGCCAGACGGGCGGCAAGCCGCTCGCCGACCGCCGGATGTCCCGGCTCCTGCGGTAGCCGCCTAGAACAGCACGGTCGCGTACGACCCGACCTGGCGGAAGCCCACCCGGCGGTAGGCGGCCAGAGCACGCACGTTGTACGAGTTCACGTACAGCGAGACGACGGGCGCGACGTCGGCCAGCGCCAGCTCGACGACGGCTGCCATCCCCCGCTCCGAGAGGCCCTTGCCGCGGTGCTCGGGCGCGACCCACACACCCTGCACCTGCGCGACTCCCCCGGCGACCGCGCCGAGCTCGGCCTTGAACATCACCGAGCGCCGGTCGTCGTCGGACATCCGCACGTACGAGCGCCCCTGGGTCACCAGGCTGCGCACGCGGGTCTCGTACGGGCCGCCCGGGCCGCTCGCGGGCGAGTAGCCGACCTCCTCGGTGAACATCCGCACGCAGGCGGGCAGCACGTCGGGCAGCTCGTCCAGGCGCGACGGGCGCACCCGCGGGTCCGGGGCGATGACGGGCGGGCCGTCCATGACCATCGACGGCTGGTCGTCGCGCACCTCGCGCGCACCGGGCCACGCGGGGCGCAAGCGTCCCCACAGGCCGAGGACCGCGTAGGCGGGGCCGACGAGGGACGAGCAGCGCCGGCCCTGCCGGCGGGCCATCGACGCGAAGGACTCGATCGCGCGGTCGGGGTCGACCTCGGGCGCCTCGGGGACGACCGGGACCATGTTCGCGCCGGCCCAGCAGATGCCCTCGAGCCGGCCGTCCTTCTCGTAGCCCCACAGCTCGCCGCCGGCGCGCCGGATGCCGATCTCGAGCGCCTGCTCGAGGCGTGCGGTGGCCAGGACCGACCCGACGGGGTCCTGCGCGCAGACGGCGAGAGCGGCCGCGAGGTCGCCGTCGTCGAGAACGCGCCCCCCGGTCCGCTCGTCGAGCGCCGTCGCGCGACGTAGTGCCATGGGGTGATTGTGCACCAGGTCACACTCCGCGTGCGCAGCGACGCGGCGTGGGGCGGGTCAGCCGACCGTGACGACCGGGGAGCCGTCGCCCGACTCGACCGGGTCCATCTCCTCGGCGAGGCGCATGGCCTCCTCGATCAGCGTCTCGACGATCATCGCCTCGGGCACGGTCTTGATGACCTCGCCGCGGACGAAGATCTGGCCCTTGCCGTTGCCGGAGGCGACACCGAGGTCGGCCTCGCGGGCCTCCCCCGGGCCGTTGACGACACAGCCCATGACCGCGACGCGCAGCGGCACCTCCATGCCCTCGAGCCCGGCGGTGACCTTCTCGGCGAGCGTGTAGACGTCCACCTGCGCGCGCCCGCAGGACGGGCAGGAGACGATCTCGAGCTTGCGCGGACGCAGGTTCAGCGACTGCAGGATCTGGATGCCGACCTTGACCTCCTCGACGGGAGGGGCCGAGAGCGAGACGCGGATCGTGTCGCCGATGCCCTTGCTCAGCAGCGCACCGAACGCGGTCGCGGACTTGATCGTGCCCTGGAACGCCGGCCCGGCCTCGGTCACGCCGAGGTGCAGCGGCCAGTCGCCCCGCTCGGAGAGCAGCTCGTAGGCACGCACCATGACGACGGGGTCGTTGTGCTTGACCGAGATCTTGAAGTCGTGGAAGTCGTGCTCCTCGAACAGCGACGCCTCCCAGACGGCGGACTCGACGAGCGCCTCGGGCGTCGCCTTGCCGTACTTGGCCAGCAGCCGAGGGTCGAGCGAGCCGGCGTTGACGCCGATCCGCAGGCTCGTGCCCGCGTCGGCGGCGGCGCGTGCGATCGCGCCCACCTGGTCGTCGAACTTGCGGATGTTGCCCGGGTTGACGCGGACGGCCGCGCAGCCCGCGTCGATCGCCGCGAAGACGTACTTGGGCTGGAAGTGGATGTCGGCGATCACCGGGATCTGCGACTTGCGCGCGATGGCGGGCAGCGCGTCGGCGTCGTCCTGGGTCGGCACGGCCACGCGCACGATGTCGCAGCCCGCGGCCGTGAGCTCGGCGATCTGCTGGAGGGTGGAGTTGATGTCGGAGGTCTGCGTCGTCGCCATGGACTGGACGCTCACGGGGGCGTCGCCGCCGACCTCGATCTTGCCGACACGGATCTTGCGGGTACGGCGACGCGGGGCCAGCACGGGTGCGGGGGCCTCCGGCATGCCGAGGCTGATCGGGATGCTCACCCGGCCATCATCGCACCGTCCGGCACCCGTACCTGCGTCAGGGCGTGCGCCTGCACGAGTTCCCCACGCAACCTCACCCGGGCGCCCGGGGTCACGTGCCGTCGATCTCGTCCCGCCGGGCCAGGAGCAGCCGGTCGAGCACGTCGTCGGGCACCGGGTGGTCCTCGGTGAACCGCAGCGTGCCCTTGGCGAGCGAGAACTCCGCGAGCTCGTCGCGCACGGTGTCGAGCGCGGGCGGGCTGAACGGGTACAGGCCGATGTGCCCCTTCGCGGACATCACCGACAGCAACGGCTTGCCGCGGTAGCGCGGGGCCGGCATGCCGTAGCCGACGCCGTCCTCCGCGTCCGGGACGAGCGCACGCGCACGGGCGTAGACGCGCTCGATCGCCGCGCGCCGCTCGGTCGGAAGACTCTCGAGGTACTCGCTGAGCTCTGACATGGCTTCGAGGGTAGCGAGCGGCTCAGATCGCGATCGGGTTGAAGACGTCCGCGTAGACCAGCAGCAGGCCGACCGCGCCGAGCACGACGAACACCGCGTACGCGAGCGGCACGAGCTTCGCCGAGTCGAACGGGCCGGGTCGTGGCCTGCCCCGCAGGCGGGCGACCTGACGCCGGCCGCCCTCCCAGAGCGCAGCGGCGACGTGCCCGCCGTCGAGCGGGGGAAGCGGGATGAGGTTGAAGACGAAGAGCGAGATGTTGAGCACAGCGAGGATCGAGAGCAGCGAGGACGCCTTGATGCCCTCGCTCACGTCGTTCGCCGACGCGATCTCGCCGGCGAACCGGCCGATCCCGACGACGCCGACGATGCTGTTGACGTCGCGCTCCTTGTTCCCGAACGTGGTCTGCGCGAGGTCGACGACGCGGCTCGGCAGGGTCGCCACGACCGAGATCGTCTTCCAGGTGGTGTCCGCGACGATGCCGGGCACGGCGAGCGGCGACTGGCGCTCCATGACCTCGCTCGGCGAGATGCCGAGGAAGCCGACCGCCTGCGTCTCCTGCACGCCCGACGCGTCGAGCACGGGCTGGCCGCTCTCGTCGTACACGCCGCGCTGGGCGACGACCGGGGTGACGGTCAGCGCGACCTGCTTGCCGTCGCGCTCGACGACGATGGGGGTGGCCTCGTCGCCCGTGGCGCGGATTGCGGTGGTCAGCTGGCCCCAGGAGTCGATCGCGACGCCGCCGTAGCTGACGACGGTGTCACCCGGGAGCAGGCCAGCGGCGGCACCGGGCGCGGCCGGGTCGGTGGGGAGGCAGGTGCGGTCCGGGTCGGCGTCCGACGGGATCACGCACGCCGAGACGGTCGAGAGCGTGGGCGTCGTCGTCGGGGTGCCGAAGCCGACCGCGACGATCCCGAGCAGCACGAACGCGATCACCAGGTTCATCACCGGCCCGCCGAGCATCACGACCAGCTTCTTGGGCGTCGACAGGTGGTAGAACGCCCGGGCGTCCTCGCCGGGGTGGATCTCCTCGGCGCTCGCGAGCCGCGCGTCGCGCGACAGGCGCCGGAACCACGTGTTCGCCGGCGGGTTGCCGACGGCCTCGTCGGGCGCGTACATCCCGACGAGCCGCACGTAGCCACCCAGCGGGATCGCCTTGAGCCCGTACTCGGTCTCGCCCTTGGTCCGCGACCAGAGCGTCGGGCCGAAGCCCACCATGTACTGGCTCACGCGCACGCCGAAGCGCTTGGCGGGAACCATGTGGCCGACCTCGTGCAGTCCGATGGACAGGAGCAGGACTGCGACGACGATCAGCACACCGACCAGGTAGGCCATCGACCCTCCGAGGTTGAGACGCACGCGGGCGCCGTGACACAGGACGACGCACGGTCGCGCGCGTCGCCCTATCCTGCCGCCATTGTCTGGGAATCCACTGACAGCCAGCAGGGTGAGACTGCGCGCGTCGCGCCGCCCGCCCCCGGCGACCGCGACCGGCTAGCGTCCGAGCATGACGTCGCTCTGGTCCGCGCACCTGGCCGATCGCCGGCCCACCGAACCGCTCGACGGCGACACGACCGCCGACGTGGTCATCGTCGGCGCCGGGCTCACGGGCCTGTGGACCGCCTACTACCTGCTCGACGCCGACGCCGCGCTCGACGTGCTGCTCGTCGACGCGGGCGCGGTGGGCGAGGGCGCGAGCACGCAGGGCGTCGGCGCGTGCTCGGCCGACCTCGCGATCAGCGCCGAGCGCGTCGCGCTCGCGTTCGGGCGGGACGCCGCGCTCGACCTGCGGGGCGCACTGCGCGACGCCGTGGTCGAGGTCGGCGGCGCGCTCGCGCTCGAGGAGGTCGACTGCGGGTTCACGTTCGGCGGCGCGCTGCGGCTCGCGCGCAACGCCGCGCAGGTCGAGCGGATCGGCGAGCTCGTCGCGAGCGCACCCACGTGGGGCGACGAGTGGCACCTGCTCGACCCCGCCGGTGTCGGGACCCACGTGAGCGTGCCCGCCGTGCAGGCGGGCGCGTGGACCCCGGACTGTGCCGTGCTGGACCCCGCGCGCCTCGTCCGCGGCCTGCTCGACGTCCTGCTCGCGCGCGGCGTGCGGCTCGCCGAGCACACCACCGCGCTGCGGGTCTCGCCGCGCGCGGTGCTCACCGACCGCGGGACCGTGCGCGCACCGATCGTGCTGACGACCGTCGAGGCCGGAGGCCCCGGCGTCGCGTCGGGCCGGACGCTGGCCGCGGTCCCCGCGCACGGCCTGGCGACCGCGCGCCTCGACGCGCACGTGTGGGCCGAGATCGGGCTCGAGCCGGGCGTCGTCGTGAGCGAGGCGGCGCACCTGCCCGTGCACGCCCGCCGCACGGCCGACGACCGCCTCGTCCTGACTGGTGCGGGCCGTCCGCACGAGCTCGACCGCGCGCTGGCCGCGCTGTTCCCGGCCGCCGACGCGACCGGGGCCCTGCGCTGGTCCGGCCAGATCGGCGTGCCGCGCGACGGGCTCCCGTCGGTGGAGCTCGACGCGGACACCGGGCTCGGCGGCGCGGGCGGGTTCGGTGCCGCGGGCATCACGGCGGCCAACCTCGCGGGCCGCACGCTCGCCGACCTGGCCTGCGGGGTCGACTCGCCGCTCGTCCACCTGCCGTGGGTCGGCCACCGCTCCCCGGACTGGCCGCCACTCGGGGGCGCGGCCGTGAGCCTCGCCCTGCGGGCCGCGGCGAGGGCGGACGCCGCCGAGGCCGCCGGGCGGAGCAGCCGGGCCGCCACGGCCGTGCTCGACCGCGTCCAGATCGGCTAGCGCCGAGCGAGCACCTCGTGGGCACGCGCGCGCGCCCACGTCTCGGCCGCGAGCACGGCGTCGAGGCTCAGGTCCGTCGCGGGGGTGCCGCGGTGCTCGTCGAGCACGCGCTCGACCGTCCCGACGATGTCGAGGAACCCGATGCGGCCGTCGAGGAACGCGGCCACGCACTCCTCGTTCGCCGCGTTGTAGACGGCCGGATGGGTCGCGGACGCCGCGGCCGCCGCGCGGGCGAGGCGCACGGCCCCGAAGACCTCCTCGTCGAGCGGCTCGAAGGTCCAGGTCGCGGCGGCGGTCCAGTCGCACGGCGGCGCGACGTCGGCGACCCGCTCGGGCCAGGACAGGCCGAGCGCGATCGGCAGCCGCATGTCCGGCGGCGAGGCCTGCGCGATCGTCGAGCCGTCGACGAACTCGACCATGGAGTGCACGACCGACTGCGGGTGCACGACGACCGTGATGTCGTCGATCGGCACGTCGAACAGCAGGTGCGCCTCGATGAGCTCGAGCCCCTTGTTCATGAGCGTCGAGGAGTTGATCGTCACGACGGGGCCCATCGACCACGTGGGGTGCGCGAGCGCCTGCTGCGGGGTCACCGCCTTGACGTCGTCGAGCGTCCGGCCGCGGAACGGGCCCCCCGAGGCGGTGAGGATCAGCCGGCGCACCTCGGGTCGCGATCCCCCGCGCAGCGACTGCGCGATGGCCGAGTGCTCGGAGTCGACGGGCACGATCTGGTCGTCGCGGAGCCGCGCGGCCTGCACGAGCGTGCCGCCGACGACGAGCGACTCCTTGTTGGCCAGGGCCAGCGTGCTGCCGGCCGCCAGCGCGGCCAGCGTGGGACCGAGCCCCACGGAACCGGTGACGCCGTTCAGCACGACGTCCGCTCCGCGCCCGGCGAGCTCCTTAGAGGCGTCGGGTCCGACGAGCACCTCCACGTCGTGCCCCGCGAGCAGCTCGCGCAGCGGCGCCTCGGCCCGGGGGTCGGCGACCGCCACGACCGCGACACCGAGCTCGACCGCCTGCCGCGCCAGGAGCGCGACGTCGCCGCCGCCCGCGCTGAGACCGACCACGTCGAAGCGGTCGGGGTTGCGCGTGATGACGTCGACCGCCTGGGTGCCGATCGATCCGGTCGACCCGAGCAGGGCGACCGTGCGTGGGATGGTCATCGTCGGGTCACTCGACGCCGAGCAGCACCTCGACGGCACGCGCGAAGAACGCGTCCACCGCCGCCTCGCCGTACGCGTTGTGGCCCTTGCGCGACCGGAACGTCGCGGCGCGGACCTCCGCGGCGGACAGCGGTGCACCCTTGTCGAAGTAGGCGACCAGGCGGTGGCACAGCGCGTCGACGTCGGCGGGCTCGTAGCCCTGGTGCCGACCCTCGGGCGGCGCGAACCGGTCGCCGTCCGGGCGGCCCAGCCGGCCGTACAGCGTGCGTGCCTGCTCGCCGAGCTTGGCGAGCCAGGCCTGCTGGCCGTTCTCCGCGACGAACTCGGCGCGCGAGCGGGCCACGAACGCGGCCTCGAGCCGGTCGAGGGCCGCGTCCACCGCGGCCGTGACGTACCCGCCACGGACCACGTCGAACGCCACGCCGCGCACGTCCTTGGCGGCCAGCGCCCCCGCGGGACCCTGCTCGTACACCGCCCGGGCGTGCTCGAAGAAGTCGTCGACCTCGTCGGGGTCGTAGCCGCTGCGCAGCCCCGACGCCGTCCGGAACATCCCGTCGCTCACTCGTCCTCCTCCGCCGCGAGCTGGCCGCAGGCTCCGTCGATCTCGCTTCCGCGCGTGTCCCGGATGGTCGTCGGGATCCCGTGCGCCCGCAAGCGTGCCACGAACTCGTCCTCGACCCCGGGATCGCTCGCCGTCCACTTCGAGCCGGCGACGGGGTTGAGCGGGATCGGGTTGCAGTGCACCCAGCCCTTGCCGCGCGCGTTGAGCTTCTCGCCGAGCAGGTCGGCGCGCCACGCGTGGTCGTTGATGTCACGGATCAGCGCGTACTCGATGGACACGCGGCGGCCGGTGACCTCGAAGTAGTGGTACGCCGCGTCGATCGCCTCGTCGACGTCCCAGCGCGTGTTGACCGGGACGAGCTCGCTGCGCAGCTCGTCGTCGGGTGCGTGCAGCGACAGCGCGAGTGTCACCGGGATGCCCTCGTCGGCCAGCTTGAGCATGGCCGGGACCATGCCGACCGTCGAGACCGTGATGTTGCGGGCCGACATGCCGAAGCCGTCGGGCGTCGGCGCGACCAGGGTCCGGACCGTGCCCATGATCGCCTTGTAGTTGGCCAGCGGCTCACCCATGCCCATGAAGACGACGTTCGTCAGCCGCGCCGGGCCGCCGGGGATCTCGCCGGCGCCCAGCGCCCGCGCGGCCTCCCGGACCTGCTCGACGATCTCGGCGGTCGACAGGTTCCGGGTCAGGCCCATCTTGCCCGTGGCGCAGAAGCCGCACGCCAGGCCGCAGCCGACCTGGCTCGAGATGCACAGCGTCGAGCGGTTCTTGTAGCGCATGAGGACCGTCTCGACCTTGGCGCCGTCGAACAGGTGCCACAGGGTCTTGACCGTGGTGCCGCCGTCCGCGGTCAGGGTGCGCGCGTTGGTCAACAGCGGCGGGAAGAGGCTCTCGGCCAGCTTGTCGCGGGAAGCCTTCGACAGGTCGGTCATGGTCGACGGGTCCGACGACAGGTGCGTGAAGTAGTGCGTCGCGAGCTGCTTGGCCCGGAACGGCTTCTCCCCCAGGCCCGTGACGGCGGCGATGCGCTCCTCGGGCGTGAGGTCGACGAAGTGCTGCGGCGGCTTGCCGCGGGGGCCCCGCGTCGGGGACGACAGGTCGAGGCGCACGGGTGTCCCGGTCATGGGCACCCCCTTCTGGTGAACTCGGGTTACGCGGGCTGGAGGACCGCGAGGATCAGGTAGACGGCCGGGGCCGTCAGGAGGAGCGAGTCGAGGCGGTCGAGGATGCCGCCGTGGCCGGGGACGAGCGAGCCCATGTCCTTGAGCTCGAGGTCCCGCTTGAGCAGCGACTCGCACAGGTCGCCGAGGGTCGCGGTCACGACGGTCGCGAGGCCGAGGAAGACCCCGACCAGCGCGTTGCCGTCGAACGCGACCTGCATGCTCACGACGCCGACGACGCAGGCGAGCACGACCGAGCCGACCAGGCCCTCCCAGGACTTCTTGGGGCTCACGGACGGGGCGAGCGGGTGGCGGCCGACGAGCACGCCGACGGTGTAGCCGCCGGTGTCGCTCGCGACGCACAGCAGGATGAAGACGAGCACGCGCGCGGGGCCGTCGGGCTCGGCCAGCATGAGCATGACGAAGCCGCCCAGGAACGGGAGGTACGCGGCCGCGAACGTGCCCGCGGTCGCGTCGCGCAGCGCCGGCTCACCGCTGCCGTCCAGGACGCGCCAGATGACGACGCCGCCGACGGTGAGCATGAACGCGACGAACAGCGCCTCAGGCCCCGCGGTGTACGCCGAGACGAGGATGCCGACGGCGCCGACGAGCAGCGGCAGCAGCGGCAGGTGGATGCCGCGGCGCGTGAAGGCCTGCGCGAGCTCCCACAGGGCCGCGCACACCACGAGGATCGCGAAGCCCGCGAAGACCTCCTTGACGATGAACAAGGAGGCGACGACGACCACGAGGATGCCGAGCCCGACGGCGATCGCGACCGGCAGGTCGCGACCCGAGCGGGACGTGCGGGGGGCGGCGAGCTCCGTCATCAGACCTCGAGCAGCTCGCTCTCCTTGGACGCCAGCAGGTGGTCGATGAGCTCGGTGTGCTTCTTGGTGAGCACCTCGAGCTCCTTCTCCGCCCGGCTGACCTCGTCCTCGCCGGCCTCGCCGTCCTTGACGATGCGGTCCAGCTCCTCCTTGGCACGACGACGCACGGAGCGCACCGAGATGCGCGCGTCCTCGGCCTTGTTCTTGGCGAGCTTGACGAAGTCCTTGCGGCGGTCCTGCGTCAGGGCGGGCAGCACGACGCGGATGACGTTGCCGTCGTTCGTCGGGTTCACGCCCAGGTCCGAGTCGCGCAGCGCCTTCTCGATGCCGACGCTGGCCGACTTGTCGAAGGGCGAGATGAGGATCGTGCGGGCCTCGGTCACGTTGAACGACGCGAGCTGCTGCAGCGGCGTGGGGCTGCCGTAGTAGTCGACGAAGATCTTCGAGAACATCGCCGCGTTGGCCCGGCCCGTGCGGATGGTCGCGAAGTCGTCCTTGGCGACCTCGACGGCCTTGTCCATCTTCTCCTCGGCCTCGAGGAGGGTGTCGTCGATCACCAGGTGCTCCGTCTCGTTCGTGTCGGTGGTGGTGCTTCGTGAGGGTGCGGTCAGCCTGCGGTGACCAGCGTCCCGATCTTCTCACCCTGCAGGGCCCGGGTGACGTTGCCCTCGTCCTCGAGCCCGAACACGCGCATGACCACGTCGTTGTCGCGGCACAGCGAGAGCGCGGTGGAGTCCATGACGGCCAGGTCGCCGACGATCGCGTCGGTGTACGTCAGGTGGTCGAGCTTGACCGCGTCGGGGTCCTTGCGCGGGTCGGCGGTGTAGACGCCGTCGACGCCGTTCTTGCCCATGAGCACCTCGTCGCAGTGCGTCTCGAGGGCGCGCTGGACGCTGACCGTGTCGGTCGAGAAGTACGGCATCCCGGCGCCGGCGCCGAAGATCACGACGCGGCCCTTCTCGAGGTGCCGGATGGCGCGCAGCGGGATGTACGGCTCGGCGACCTGGCCCATCGTGATGGCGGTCTGCACGCGCGTGCTCACCCCGGCCTGCTCGAGGAAGTCCTGCAGCGCCAGGCAGTTCATGACCGTGCCGAGCATGCCCATGTAGTCGGCACGCGCACGGTCGAGCCCGCTCTGCGAGAGCTGGGCGCCGCGGAAGAAGTTGCCGCCGCCGACGACGATCGCGACCTGCACGCCGTCGCGCACGGCCACGGCGATCTCCTCGGCGACCCGGCGGACCACGTCGACCGCGAGGCCGACGTCACCGCCGCCGAAGGTCTCGCCGGAGAGCTTGAGCAGGACCCGCCGCGGGGCCGCCTCGGTCGTCACGTCGGTGGGCTGCTGGCTCACGCGTTCCTCCTGGGTGTCGATCGGGCTGGAGCTCGGGTCCTGCGCCGGTGGCCCCGACCCTGGACGGGCGGGGCCACCGGGTGGTGCTGGGGTCAGGCTCCCACGCGGTAGCGCACGAAGCCCTGGAGGGTCGCGCCGGCCTCGGAGAGGACCTGGCCGACCGACTTCTTCGGGTCCTTGGCGAACGCCTGGTCGAGCAGGACGTTCTCCTTGAAGAAGCCGTTGAGGCGGCCCTCGATGATCTTCGGGAGCGCGGCCTCGGGCTTGCCCTCGTTGCGCGCGGTCTCCTCGGCAATCTTGCGCTCGTTCTCGACCGTCTCGGCCGAGACCTCGTCGCGCGTCAGGAACAGCGGCGAGAACGCGGCGATGTGCGTCGCGATGTCGCGCGCCACGCCGGCACCGGCCGCGTCGGTCGCCACGAGGACGCCGACCTGCGGGGGCAGGTCCTTGTTGACCTTGTGCAGGTAGACCTCGACGTGCTCGCCGGCCACGCGGGCCAGGCGGCGGACGACGACGCGCTCACCCAGGGTGGCGGCCGTCTCGTCGACGATGTTCTGCACGGTCGTGCCCTGGTACTCCGCGCCGACGAGCGCGTCCGCGTCGCGGGCGCCCGTCTCGACGGCGGCGTCGAGGACGCGCTGCGCGAGCGAGATGAAGTTCTCGCTCTTGGCGACGAAGTCGGTCTCCGAGTTGACCTCGACGAGCACGCCGGACTGGCCCTCGCCGTCCGCGGTCGGGCCGACGTGGGCGGCCACGAGGCCGTCCGAGGCCGAGCGGCCCTCGCGCTTGCCCACGCCCTTGAGGCCCTTGACGCGGATGATCTCGAGCGCCTTGTCGGCGTCGCCCTCCGCCTCCTCGAGCGCCTTCTTGACGTCGAGCATGCCTGCGCCGGTCTTCTCGCGCAGCGCCTTGATGTCTGCGAGCGAGTAGTTCGCCATCAGTGGTGTCCGTCCTTAGTGAGTCGTGACGATCGTGCGGGACCCTGGCGGGTCGGTGACGTGCCGGGTGCCGGCGACCTGTGCAGGTCCGCCGGCACCCGAGCGGGTCACTTGGAGTCGGCGTCGCCCTCGGCAGCAGCCTCGGCGGGGGCCTCGGCATCAGCCGGCGCCTCCTCGACGACCTCAGCGGTCTCGACGACGGCCTCGGCCTCGGCCGGGGCGGCCTCGACAGCGGCCTCGGCCTCGACGGGCGCGGCGTCAGCAGGCGCGGCGTCAGCAGCAGGCGCGGCCTCGGCGGCCGGGGCCGCCTCCGTCGCGGCCAGGTCGGCCTCGGCGCCGGCGAGGAGCTCGCGCTCCCACTCGGCCAGGGGCTCAGCGGCCTCGGTGCCCTCGGCGGCCGCGGTGCGACCCGAGTGGCGCTTGAGCAGACCGTCGGCCGCAGCGTCCGCGATCACGCGGGTGAGCAGCTGGACGGCGCGGATCGCGTCGTCGTTGCCCGGGATCGGGTAGTCGACGACGTCGGGGTCGCAGTTGGTGTCCAGGATCGCGACGACGGGGATGCCGAGCTTGCGCGCCTCGTTGACGGCGAGGTGCTCCTTGTTCGTGTCGACGATCCAGACGGCCGAGGGAACCTTGGCCATGTCCCGGATGCCGCCGAGCGTCTTCGCGAGCTTGTCCTTCTCGCGGCGCAGGACGAGCAGCTCCTTCTTCGTCAGCGGCGAGCTCGCCACGTCGTCGAAGTCGATCTGCTCGAGCTCCTTGAGGCGCTGCAGGCGCTTGTGCACCGTGCCGAAGTTGGTCAGCATGCCGCCGAGCCAGCGCTGGTTGACGTAGGGCATGCCCACGCGTGCGGCCTGCTCGGCCACGGGCTCCTGCGCCTGCTTCTTGGTGCCGACGAACAGGATGGTGCCGCCGTGCGCGACGGTCTGGCTGACGAACTCGTAGGCGTTGTCGATGTACGACAGCGACTGCTGCAGGTCGACGATGTAGATGCCGTTGCGCTCGGTGAAGATGAAGCGCTTCATCTTGGGGTTCCAGCGACGGGTCTGGTGCCCGAAGTGGACACCGCTCTCGAGCAGCTGGCGCATGGTCACGACGGCCATGGCACGTCCTTCCGGCGCGCACCTGCCGGTGCGCGCGTCATGGCGGGCCCCTGCGACGGAGCCCGCAATCTCGGTTGTGGCGCCGACCTGGGTCGGTGCCCCTGGCGTCATGTCCCCGGCCGCGCCGAACCCTGAGGTCCGGACCGTTGCGGCGGCGACCCCGCACCATGACCCGCCGGAGCGGGAGGTGTGCGAGTGGATGACGCGCGAAGTCGACCGGCACGGACCGGTCGCATGCGGCAGTCTAGCCGATCGCCGGGGTCGGCCGCGTCACGCCAGGACGCGATGCCTGTGCCGTTGGCCACGACCCGGCACGGTTCCTCGTGCACGTCGAGCCGACCACAGCCCCAGCGTGCGACGACGAGGTCCACCGATCCGGCCGACGCCTCGACGCCGCTCCCCGGCCGCGGACCATCCTGCCGTGCATGACGACGCCAGCTCGCACCGGCCATCACAGCCGTCACTCCGTCTCGACCCCGGCAGCTCGGTCGCGACTCCGTCAGGGTCTCGGACCACCGCCACGCGCCGCCACGGTCGCTTCGCTGCAGGTGCCGGCTCAGGGCCACGCGCGACGGCTCCGCGCTGTTGCTCACGTCGTGGCGCTGCTCGTCGCCGCCGCTGCGCTCGCCGGGCCTGCCGCCGCCGGACCCCCACCCGCCGAACCGCCGACGGCGCCCGCGCCGCGCATGTTCGTGCTCCCCCTGCCCGGACGGGCCGACGTACTGCGCGCGTTCGAGCGACCACCGGCGCCCTGGGCGGCCGGTCACCGCGGTGTCGACCTCGCCGCGGTGACAGGTGGCGACGTGCTCGCACCCGGGGACGGTGTCGTGACGTTCGCCGGCCGGGTGGCGGGGCGACCGCTCGTGACCGTGGCTCTGGCGGGAGGACTGCGCTCGAGCGTCGAACCGGTCGTGCCCGACGTGGCCGCCGGCGACCGCGTCAAGGCCGGCGAGCTCGTCGGCTCGGTCGCCGCTGGCGGTGGCCACTGCAGTCAGCCGTGCGCGCACTGGGGCGTGCGCGCGGGTCGCAGCGATCCGCCGGTCTACCTCGACCCGATGACGCTCCTGGGCGGCGCCGGGCCGATCATCCTGCTGCCCGAGCCGACCATCCAGCGACGCGCGGCGTGGCCAGACGGGTGAGGCGGCTGTCGGACCCGCTGCGACCCGACTCGCTGCAATCAGACTCGCTGCGGTCAGACGCCCGCGGCGGTCAGACGTCCGCGCAGGCGGAGCATCGCGGCGGTGTGCATCTGCGAGATCCGCGACTCGGTCACGCCGAGCACGCGACCGATCTCCGCGAGAGTGAGGCCCTCGTAGTAGTACATGACGACGACCATGCGCTCGCGCTCGCCGAGCTGCTCGATCGCACGCGAGAGGAGGAACGAGGTCTCGGCGGCCTCGACGCTGCCCGCGGGGTCCTGCGATCGGTCGTCGCCGAGGGTGTCGACGAGCGAGACGCCGCCGACGCGCTCCTCGCCGCCACCGAGCAGCTCGTCGAGCGCCGCGATGTTGACCGAAGAGAGCTGGGAG
>NZ_QWKP01000161.1 GCF_003470205.1 Cellulomonas rhizosphaerae | reverse complement strand
ACCGGCGATGCCCATGACGACGACCTTGACCATCGCCGTCGACCCGACCTGGCGCAACGCCGAGGGAGGTCGCTCGGTCTCGACCACGTGATCCCCCATCCTTCGAACGGTCACCCTAGCCGTGCGACTCGCTGCATTCGTCCCGGTCGCAGGGTGAGGTTCTGGCGGACGACCTACCGCCGGTACTCCTCGAATCGCACGCCCAGGACGGCCGAGCCCGCGCCCAGCCCACGCGCGAGCGCGGCTGCTCCGCGCGCGTGGACGGCCGGGCGCCGAAGCAGCGCACCGACGACGACACCCAGCCCGCCACGAATCACTCGCGCGAGTGCGGGAAGGGCGTACCGCCCCCTCAGCAGAGGCCGGCGGAACCTGCCCGCGACCGCGAGGGCCGCGCCGACGCTGACGTTCGCCTGCGCGTACTTCCTGCGCAGCACGAACCGTCGAGACGTCCGGTCGGCCGGGACACGGTCGATGACGAGTGCCTCGCTGCACCAGACGATCACGCCTCCCGCCTCCACCAGGCGCCGGGTGAAGAGCGTGTCCTCGCCCCCACCGAGCCCCAGTCCGGTCTCGAACTCGAGCTCGTGCTCCCGGACGAACGCCATGTCGAGGAGGAGGTTGTTCGTCGCAGCAGCCGGTAGCCGCTGGCCGCTCTCGAGGCCCTTGGTGTGCGCTCGGCGGAAGAAGCCGCCCGCGACGATCCACGGATCGAGCGGCTGCTCGAACCGCGACTCGACCGGCCCGGTGACGGCCGTCGCACCCCCCGCCGACCAGAGCGCCAGGAGGCTGGCGAGCCAGTGCGGTTCGGGGCGCTCGTCGTCGTCGATGAACACGAGCACCTCCGCATCGCCCCCCTCACGCAGCGCGCGGTTGCGAGCAGAGGCGATGCCCGGACGGGGCTCGCACACGTAGGCGACCCGCTCGTCGGTCTGAGTGTCGACGACTTGACGAGCGCCGCCCAGCGGGTCGTTGTCCACGACGAGCAGATCCGCTTGAAACCGGTCCCCCGCAACCGCGTCGACCTCGCGGATCAGCATCGGCAGGAGCGCCGCGAGCTCGTCGTTTCGCCGGAACGTCAGGACGGCCACGGTCACTCGGGACACGCGCGGCTCCTTGTCTCGTCGGGCACCCAGGCAGCGACCGTGGGTGATGCGCTGTCGTGACCGGCCACGGTACCGTCGGACCCCGCCCCGCCGGACCCTCGAGGAGTGCAGTTGGCCGATCCCGTGCCCGAGCGGCCGATCCGCGTGCTGCAGCCCTTCAAGGAGATCCTGCCCACGACGAACCCGTACATCACCATGCTCCACCGTGCCCTGGAGCAGACCCCCGGCGTGGAGCCATTGTTCTTTTCCTACAGGCGAGCGCTTACTGGCGGCTATGACGTCGTCCACATGCACTGGCCCGAGACGCGCCTCGGAGGCCGCACGAGGCTTCGGCGAGCAGCCCGGCTCCTCTTTGCTTTCGTGTACGTCTTCCGGGTCCGGCTCGCGCGAAAACCGATCGTCCGTACCGTGCACAACCTCGAGCGACCTTCCGGCCTCGGGCGGGGTGACCAGTCGTTCCTCGCGCTGATCGAGCGGTGGACGACGCTCCACATCGTGCTGAACGCGAAGACGCCTGACATGGGCAAGCCGTCGGTCACCATCGTGCACGGGCACTACCGCGACTGGTTCGACGGCGTTCCCCGATCAGAGGCGGTCACGGGTCGCATCGGGTACACCGGGCTCGTTCGGCGGTACAAGAACGTCGTCGGACTCGTCACGGCATTCCGCGCCGCACGGGCGGACGACCCATCGCTCAGCCTCCTGGTCGCGGGCAAGCCGTCCGGTGTCGACATCGAGGACGAGGTGCGGAGGGCCGCGAGCCCCGACCCGGCGATCGCGCTCGACCTGCACTTCCTCGATGACGACGCGCTCGTGGCGGCGATCACGTCCAGCGAACTCGTGGCACTGCCCTACCGCCACATGCACAACTCGGGCAGTGCGCTGCTCGCGCTCTCGCTCGATCGACCCGTCTTGGTTCCGGTCAACGACGTCAACGCCGACCTCGCGCGCGAGGTCGGCGCAGGCTGGGTCCACACCTTCGACGGCGAGCTCGACGGCGAGTCGATCCACACCGCGCTGCGCGCGAGCCGCGCACCCCGCAGCACGCGGCCGGACCTCACGGCGCGTGACTGGGACGCCGCCGGGCAGGCGCACCTCGAGGCTTACCGTTTGGCGCTCCGGTTACGGCGATCCCACCGCAGCTGATCGCATGAGTCGCCGCCCGTCGCGCACCCCGCGCCAGGCCGAACGCCACGGCGACCATGACGAGACGAACTGCCTTCGTCCGCCCTGCGCCAGGACAGCGTAGGTTGCGGTCAGCGTGGCCCGCCTCCACCGGCGCTGCTCCTCGGCATCGAGCCACCGGGCTGCGTACATGAACCTGTTCCGGATGTTCCAGTAGTAGTACGTCTCGGTTTTCGCCCTCCCGGTGCGCCCCTGCGTCCCGCCCTCCTCGTGGGTGGCGGCCACGTCGTCGACGACCGCGAGCGACCCACCGCACTGCTGCACTCGACGAGAGAAGTCGACGTCCTCCCAGTAGAGGAAGTACTCGTCGTCGAACCCACCGGTGCGCCGCCAGAGGTCAGCGCCGATCACCAGGCACGCGCCGGAGAGCCACTCGCGAAAGGGGCGACCGTCCGGAGGGTCGGGGCGCCGTGCGCTCGCCCGCATCGTGCCGTCATCCATGAGGAGGTCCGAGATGCCCGCGGCGAAGGGTCGCCCGTCGGGAGCCAGGATCCGCGGCGCGACGAGCGCATCTGGATCTGCCCGAACCACTGCGACGAGCCGCAAGACGTCGTCAGGCGCGATCACGAGGTCGGGGTTGAGCATCGCGACGACCTGCGCGCCGCGTGCGAGCGCCTGCTCGATGCCCAGGTTCATACCGCCGCCGAACCCCACATTTTGCGCGGGAGCAACGAGGTCCCAACCGCGTGACCGGGTCAGGGACTCCACACGCCGGCGCTCCTCGGGAGTCGAGTAGTTGTCCACCACCACGACACCGAGCTCGGGGTCGTCAGCCGACCTCGCCAGGTTCTGCAGCAGAAGGTGTGACGACCCGTAGTTGACGACGACGAGAAAGACTCGTGGGGGTGTTCCGTCCAGCACGGCTCAGCGCACCCGCTGTCTGGCGACCGCGGTCTCGGCCGCGGCGTGCAGGCCGTCGACCGGACCGTCCCAGTCCGGGAGCCGGATCGCAGCCTGCACGGCTGGTCCCCCGAGCTGCGCGATGGCCGCCGCGGCGCCCGCGACATCGGTCGGGTCGACGAGCGTGGCGTACGCGCCGACGGTCTCCCGGAAGACTCCGATGTCACTTGCGACAACGGGTGTCCCGAACGCGAGTGCTTCGACAGGCGGCAGGCCGTAGCCCTCGTCGAGCGACAGGAACACGAACACCGTCGCGTGGCGATAGAGCCAAGCCAGCTCGGCGTCGGGGACGTGGCCCAGCAGAACGACGACTCCGGCGTCGATCGCGGCACGGGCCGGGGCGTCGAGCGCTGGAGCCCGGCCGTCTCGCTCCCCGACGACGACGAGGGGGTGTTCTCGGGTCACGGTGCCGCTCTGCATCGCGGCGGCGATGGTCGTCGCGAGATTCTTGCGGACGTTCAGCCGACCCACGCTGAGCACGAAGCCCTCCACAGCGGGACCGAGGTTGCTGGGACGGTGCGGCTCGATCGCGTAGAGGGCGGGGTCAGGCGCGAGGCCCACCGGCCGTACCCCACGCACCTTCCCGTTGAGTCGCTCGATGCGGTGGGCCTCGTGCGCGCTCGATGTGACGACCGCCGAGGCCCGGCCCAGAAGGCCAGTGACTGGGCGCAGGTAGACCCGCTCGCGTCGCGTGAACCATTCGGGCCGCTCTTGGAACAGGACGTCGTGCAGGAACACGACGGACGGCTTTCCGAGTGCCACGAAGTTGTGGGAGACGACCACGTCCGCCCCCACGCGTCGGGCGAGCGCCGGGTAGGCAGTCATCACGGCCACCCCGTGCGGGCGCGCCCGGACACCGACCAGCCGAACACCCTCAGGCACAGATCTGGCCGCACGGACGAGCTCGACGTGCGCGGATGGGACGACCAGGACCAGCTCGTCCTGGGGGAAGCGGCGCGCCCACGCGCGCACGAGCTCCCGCTGCACCATGGCGTTCGAAGGCGGACCCTCGTGCCACCAGTACCCGTCGAGGAGCACCCGCATCGCCGTCATGATCTGACCTTGCGGTGGACGCCGCGAGCGACCCGCGCAGGCGCTTCGCGCACGCGCTTCACCCAGACGCGACGACTGAAGTACTTGCGATACTCCGCCACGAACGCCACGGCGGCATCCGACGTGTCGAACAGCCCGACGCGGGCCCAGAACTCGCACAGCAGGCGGACCGATGGCTCGTCCAAGCGCATCAACGCCGTCCTGTGCACGGACAACACGGGAAAGTCACCGGAGGCCGCCCCGTCGACGGCCTCCTCGACGTGCGGGAGCGTGGCCCGGCTGGGCCACACGGTCGGACAGCCTGGCTGGTCCTCCGCGTAACGCACGGACCGGTCGCGGTAGACGACCATGATCCACGCTGCGTAAAGGAAGAACTCGGTGAAGCCTCGCTGGACGAAAGCCCGCGAGAACGTGGCCTGCTCACGACGCTCGACCTCCGCCATGAGGGTCACGACGTCCTCGGTGTAGAGGACGTAAGGAGTCACCGTCGCCGGAAACTGCTGGATCGTCTCCTCGGTCGGAAGGTCGAAGTAGTCGAGGACACGAACGAGTGACTCCCTCAGGGGATGACTCGTATAGGGATGGGCGCCCACCCGCGCGCGCCCGTCAGCTGACTCGAGATAGGCGGGCGCGAGCGGAGCAACGAAGATGTTCTTAGCGTCGAGTGCGACGTAGCGGGGAGTCGTCACCAGCTTGGCCACCGCGAGTTTCAGCACCTGCTGGCTCGTCCAGCCGAGGGATGTCGCCGGGTCGGCGATCTGACGACCTGGAACGATCCGCACCCGCTCGGCGTGGCGGCCGTACGCCGACATGATGGCCCGGGCCCGCCTGGCAGGAATCCCGTGTCGCGAGTTGTCGACGACGATGACCTCGCCGACGAGCTCCGGAGCAACGAACCGAGCAAACGATCGTGCCTGCAGCTCCAGGAACGGCAGCTCGAGCTCGAACACGACCGGGACGAAGGTGAGCGGCACCGTCACGACGCGAGACCCGCACCGCTGGGAGCGAGCGCACGCACGTCGCGGAACCACTTCGGCAGCGCGAGGGCCACGAACGCCAGCGATCCGGCGGTGATCAGCGTGAACACGACCATGAAGCCGGCCGTCCACCCGTACAGCACGAACGCCAGGCAGAGGACGCCGTAGTCGGTGGGCAGCGCGAGCACCGAGCGCAGCCACGGGAACCTGCCACCCGATGCCGCCGTCGACGTCACGCCGTGCGCACGGCGCAGCTGCTCCGTGAGCATCATCCCGAAGAACATGACCGAGCCAACGACTGCATTGACCAGCGGGACGAGTAGCCAGCCGTCGTCGACAGCCTCGGCGCGGTAAAGCCCGACGAGGAGAGCGAGAGGCAGCATGACGACCTTCGCCGAGTCGACCATGTGGTCGAGCCACTCCCCGGCCGAACTGCCGGTCCCCGTCAGACGTGCGACCTGCCCGTCTGCGGAGTCCCAGGCGTAACCGAGCACAAGCAGGAGTGCTACCACGATCCCGAGCCAGTCCGATGGCGGCAGCACGGCGAGCAGCGCGATGGCCACATACGTGTGGGTAGCGCTGATCACGGTGACGCCGTTGGGAGTTACACCGCCGCGATAAGCGGCGGCAGCCAGGAGCCGACCGAGCTTGCGATTCACGAAGCGCGAGTAGGCGGGCGCGCTGCGGGCTGCACCCTTCTGTGCGCCGCTCAGTCGGCGCACGACGTCCGAGTAGCTCTCGCTCATGAGACGGTCACGCCTGCGTCCAGCCGGCGGGCGCGCCGCACGGGTCCCGCAGCCCGGCGTGCGGCCAGATCGAGAGCGAGCTGTTCATAGCCGCGCGCGACCACGTCCCAGTCGTAATCTCCGGCGCGTCCCTGCAGACGCTTGCCGCGGAACACCTCGCCGTCGGGGTCGGACTCAGCCCGCTCCACGAGCCGCGCGACGTCACTCGGCGCCGCGAAGAAGACTCCGTCGACGCCGAGCACCTCGCGGTTGAACGTCACGTCGAACGCGATGGCGGGCGCCGCCGCACCGATCGCTCGAAGCAGCGAGGGGTTTGTCCCGCCGACAGAGTGTCCGTGCAGGTAGGTCATCGAGCCCGCGTATAGGGCGTCGAGCAGGTCCTGGTCCCAGACGCCACCGAGCAGACGCACGCGCGGGTCGCCGTCCGAGAGCGCCGAGATCTTAGCCGTGTACTCGTCGGCGTAGGGCGCCGAGCCGACCACGAGCAAGGGCAACGTCGCCTTGCTCTTCACGTAGCCCTCGACGATCAGCTCAACGTGGTTCTCGGGCTCGAAACGCGCCACGACCAGGTGATAGCCGCGGGGGTGGACGCCGACCTCGCGGAGCTTGCGCAGATCGGCTTCAGCGATGATCGGCGCGCCATATGTGAGCAACGTCGTCGGGGCATTGAACTCCGACGTGTAGTAGTCGCTGATGCCCTGAGCGTCCGCAATGAGCGCGTCGGAGAGCCGTACCGAGGCGGTCTCGGCCGCACGGTAGTAGCGGCGCCCGGTGGGACCCCATTTAGACCGCCGCCACTCGAGACCGTCAACGTGCGTCGCGACGGGGACCCGTGCAGCGCGCAGCAGCGGTAGCCACGGAGCGTTCGCGGCGTTGAACATGAACGCGACATCGGTCCGGTGAAGCACGAGGTGCGCGGCGGAAATGCCCGTGTGGCTCAGGGTCTCGAGGGTGCGTGAACGCAGCGCTGGGAGAGTCACCAACTCCATGCCTAAGTACTCCCGGGCGTTCTCCGCGTTTCCAGATCGGCAGTAGACCCGAATGTGATGCCCGTAATCGACCAGGCGTCGCCCGACCTCCTCAACCGCTGTCTCGAAGCCGCCGTACCTGGCAGGCACACCGCGCGTGCCGACCATGGCGACGGACAGGGCCATCAGGCGACGACCTCATCAGCAGAACCCCTGGTGAGAAACTGGCGCAGCATCGACGAGGATGTCGACGCCGTGTACGGCAGGTACACGACTCGGGCACCGACCTCCGCCATCTCGGTCTCGAGCTGGTCGCCCTTCGACGTTCCCTGCCAGTCGTCACCCTTGAACAAGACGTCGAACGGATGGGCGTGCCAGGCGATGCGCTTGTCCTGCGAAAAGTCGGACACCACGTCGTCGACGAACTTCAAGCTCGCGACGATCTCCATCCGCTCATGGTGTGGGATCACGGGTGGGCGACCTTTCATCGCCACGAGCGACTCGTCGACGGCGACACCGACGACGAGACGGTCGCACCGTTCACGCGCTGCGCGCAGCACGTTCAGGTGCCCGATGTGCAGCATGTCGAAGCCGCCGGGAACGTAACCGACCACTTCGCCGTCCGGGCGAAGACGCCCGTTCATGCGAACATCATCAGGGAGCGCAAAGGGAGATTTCTCATCGTCGTCACGCTCCTCCGAAGTCAGTCGACTGACGCTGGTCGCGCCACTGTAGACACTGGGGTTTCCGGTACGTCCCGGTTCAGTCCGAACTTCACCCTCCGCACGCGCGTGCGAGAGGTGCCCTGTTCCTGCGGGGTGAGGTCAGTACGCGCCAGACCCCGTGATCACTGCCCGCCCGGTCTTCCACAGGATCATCAGGTCCATCGCCACGGACCAGTTGTCCGCGTACCGCAGGTCCAGCCGCACGGCCTCGTCCCACTCCAGGTCCGAACGCCCACTGACCTGCCACAGGCCGGTCAGGCCGGGCTTCACGCACAAACGCCGGTGAACCTCGTCCTCATACGCGCCGACCTCGGCCTCGAGCGGCGGCCGTGGGCCCACGAGCGACATGTCGCCGCGCACCACGTTCCAGAGCTGCGGCAGCTCGTCGAGCGAGTACTTGCGCAGCAGGCGGCCCACGGTGGTGACGCGCGGGTCCTCGCGGAGCTTGAACAGCAGCCCGGCGCCTTCGTTCTCGGCCATGAGTGCATCGCGGCGCTCGTCCGCATCGACGTACATCGTGCGGAGCTTCCAGATGGTGAAGGGCTTGCCGTCCACGCCGATGCGCGTCTGCCGGAACAGCGCCGGCCCCGCGGAAGTGACTCGGATCGCGATCGCCGCGACGGCGATCAGCGGGAGGAGCACGACGCCGGCCACGAGTGCGAGGGACTCGTCGATGATCGACTTCACGACCAACCGACGGCGCGGTGTGTCGACCTCGACCTCGAGCAGGGACAGGCCGGCCGTCGGGCGCACGGACAGCCGCGGTCCGGAGACCTCCACGATGTCGGGAGCGACGACCATGTGCGCACCGGCGCGACCCAGAGCCCAGGACAGGCGGCGCAAAGCATCACCGCTGAGACTCGAGCCCGTGATGATGACGACTTCTGCCGCGCGGTCGGCGACGACCTGCACGACGTCCGCGATGGCTCCCACGACGGGGACGCCCGCGATCTCGTCGGGTCCGTCGGCCGAGCTGAGGCAGAGCCCGTCGATCCGGTAGCCATGGTGGGGCGCGGCTGTCAGGTCGGCGATCACGCGCTGCACGGAGCTGGGGTCCCCGACGACGAGCGTGCTGCGCATCGCAGCGCCCGCACGCCGGGCCTCGTGGAGGCGGCGGCGCCGCGCGTACCGGACGAGGGATGCGCTGGCGGCCACGAGCGGCACGCCGACAAAGACGGCCTCGCGCGGGACCGACGCCTTGAAGAGGAATGCGTAGGCGACCAGTGCCACGGCCACGAGGCCCGCCGCGCGCAGGACCGCCTGGAACTCACCTGGCCCGTCGCCGAGGCGCTCCTGCGAGTAGCCACCGACAGTCGCGACCATCACGGTGAACAACGCGGCTCCGGCAAGGCCAGCGAGCGCAGCCTGGCCCAGGGGGAGGTAGGTCGTCGCGATGGCGAAGCCAACCGCGCCGGCGATCGCGGCGTCCATGCCGGCGGTCACGAGCGAGTACCGGTGACCCACGGCGCGCCAGGCGCTCGCGCGCCGGCGACCGGAGACGTTGAACACCGTCGTGCGTGCTTCGAAGGGCTGCATCGACGCCCAGGAGCGACGCGGCTCGCGCGCCTGCCTCCGTCGGTCGAAATCATCGCCCGACCACAACACCCCGCGGTCTGCGGTGAGTGTCATCGTCTTCCCCCAACCCTGATCCGACGAGTTCGTCGCGAACACAGTGGAGGCTATAGGTCCTGGTCTGTACCGATCAGTACCTTGTGTCCG
The DNA here is from genome assembly GCF_003470205.1 of Cellulomonas rhizosphaerae. Classification (GTDB taxonomy): domain Bacteria; phylum Actinomycetota; class Actinomycetes; order Actinomycetales; family Cellulomonadaceae; genus Cellulomonas; species Cellulomonas rhizosphaerae. The sequence goes on along the minus strand of NZ_QWKP01000161.1, from coordinate 8,823 downwards.
ATTTCACCCGGTTAAGCCAGAGTTCACCCCCCGTCGGGTGACACCTAGGGCTTGGTGTGAAACCGCAGCTGCGCCGCCTCGAGACCCGAGGTCACGACGAGCTCGACCGCGTCGGCCGCGGCGTCGACGAGCCACGCGAGGTCCTTGCGCTCGACCGAGGAGAAGTCGCGCAGCACGAAGTCGGCCGCGTCCATCCGGCCGGGCGGGCGTCCGACGCCCACGCGCACCCGGATGTAGTCCTTGGTGCCGAGCGCCTTGGTGGTGTCGCGCAGGCCGTTATGGCCGCCCTCGCCGCCACCGCGCTTGAGGCGGACGTCGGCGTAGGGGATGTCGAGCTCGTCGTGCACCATGACGACCCGCTCGGGGGGCACGTCGTAGTAGCGGGCCAGGGCCGCGACCGGCCCGCCGGAGGTGTTCATGTACGTCGTCGGCTTCGCGAGGATCACGCGAGGGCCGGGGACGCCGCCGGGCAGGACGCCCAGGCGGACGTCGGCGGTGACGGCCTGCGGCCGACGGCCGAGCAGGCCGCCCGACGAGCCGAACGAGGCCGAGCAGCGGTGCGCGAGCTCGTCGAGCACCATGTGGCCCACGTTGTGCCGGTTGCCGGCGTACTGGGTCCCGGGGTTGCCGAGGCCGACGACGAGCCAGGGTCCGTCAGACACGGGAACCTCCTAGACATAGGGCACGGACGACGACGCCCGGCACCGTTCGAGACGGTACCGGGCGTCGGAGTACTACGAGGTGACTCAGGCGTCCTCGGCGGCAGCGGCCGACGCGGCCGACTGGGCAGCGGCGATGTCGGCGGCAGCCTCCTCGGCGGCGACGTCGTCGGCCGAGGCCTGCGGGACCGTGATCGTCACGATGACGGTCTCGGGCTCGGTGATCAGCGTCGAGCCCTGGGGGAGCTCGATCTCGCCGGCGGTGATCGCGGTGCCGGCGGCGGCACCCTCGATGGAGACCTCGACCTGCTGCGGCAGGTGCGTCGCCTCGGCCTCGAGGGCCAGCGTCTGGGTCTCGACGAGGTGGATCGTGCCGGGGGCCGACTCGCCCACGACGGTGACGGGGATCTCGACGGAGACCTTCTCGCCCTTCTTCACGATGAGCAGGTCGACGTGCTCGATCGTGTTCTTGACGACGTCGCGCTGGACGTCCTTCGTGATCGCCAGCGTGGTCTTGCCGTCGAGCTCGATCGCGAACAGGGCGTTGGCCTGCTTGACGGCGAGCATCGTGGCGTGGCCCGGCAGGGCGACGTGCAGCGGGTCCGAGCCGTGGCCGTACAGGACGGCGGGGATCTGGTCCGCGCGACGCAGGCGGCGCGCGGCGCCCTTGCCGAACTCGGTGCGGGTGGTGGCGGCAAGCTTGATCTCGGACACGATGACTCCCAGGAAGCAGACGACGATGAGGTGGCGCCGGAGCGGCGCGATATGAAGCGAGCTGTGATGGCCTCGACGTGGGGCGCAGGACGGACTGGCGCACGCACGGAGGCAGGCACCCTGTCGATCACGGACGAGTCAGGCCTACAGGCCGTCCGTCGTCCCTCGCCGAGGCAACCTGAGGATCCTACCCGCTACCGGGCGGCGCGAGAAACCCGTCGGGCGTGCGACGAAGCGCACACCCGACGGGCCGCGTGAAGACGTCAGGCGTTGCCGTCGAACAGCGAGGTGACCGAACCGTCGTCGAACACCTCGCGGATCGCGCGCGCGACGAGCGGCGCGATCGACAGGACGGTGAGCTTGTCGAACCGCTTCTCGTCCTCGATGGGCAGGGTGTCGGTGACGACGACCTCGCGCGCGCCGGACGCGCGGAGCCGGTCGACGGCCGGCTCGGACAGGATGCCGTGGCTCGCGGCGACGATGACGTCCTTGGCGCCGGCCTCCATGAGGACGCGGACGGCCTCGGAGATCGTGCCGCCGGTGTCGATGAGGTCGTCGACGAGCACGCAGGAGCGGCCCTCGACGTCACCGACGACCCGGTTGGCGACGGCCTTGTTGGGGCTGCGCACGTCGCGCGTCTTGTGCACGAAGGCGAGCGGGCCCCCGCCGAGCTTGGCGGCCCACTGCTCGGCCACGCGGATGCGGCCGGCGTCCGGCGAGACGACTGTGACGTTGGAGACGTCGACGCGCGAGCGCACGTAGTCGACGAGAATCGGCATGGCCCACAGGTGGTCGACCGGGCCGTCGAAGAAGCCCTGGATCTGCGCGGTGTGCAGGTCGACGCTCATGATCCGGTCGGCGCCGGCCGTGCGGAACATGTCGGCCAGCAGGCGCGCGCTGATGGGCTCGCGGCCGCGGCTCTTCTTGTCCTGACGTGCGTAGCCGTAGAACGGCGCGACGACGGTGATCGTCTTGGCCGAGGCGCGCTTGAGGGCGTCGACCATGAGCAGCTGCTCCATGATCCACTGGTTGATCACGGGCGACGCGTGCGACTGGAGCACGAAGGCGTCCGCGCCGCGCACGGACTCCCCGAACCGCGTGTAGATCTCGCCGTTGGCGAAGTCGTACGTCGTGGTCGGCAGCAGCTCGATGCCCAGCTCGTCGGCCACCTGGATGCCGAGCTCCGGGTGCGCACGCCCCGAGACCAGGACAAGCCGCTTCTCTCCGTCGTGGGAGACGATCCCGGTCATCGCACGTCCTTCGTGGTCGAGCCGGCGTCAGCCGGCGGGGTGCTTCGCGGGTTGTCCGGGAAGTCAGGGGGCGGCGTCACGGGGATGCCGCGGGCGGCGGTGGCCGCGCGTTCGCGCTCGGCGCGGGCCTGGGGTGAGAGCGCCTCGGGCGCGGGACCGGCGGCGCGAGCGGCCTCGGTGCCGGGGCGTGAACGCGCGACCCAGCCCTCGATGTTGCGCTGCGACCCCGCACTGACGCCCAGGGCGCCCGACGGGACGTCACGGCGGATCACGGAGCCCGCGCCGGTGTACGCGCCGTCGCCGACCGTGACCGGCGCGACGAACATGTTGTCCGCGCCCGTGCGGGCGTGCGAGCCGATCGTCGTGCGGTGCTTGTTGACGCCGTCGTAGTTCACGGTGACCGACGCGGCGCCGATGTTGGTGCCCTCGCCGATCGTCGCGTCGCCGATGTAGGACAGGTGCGGGACCTTGGAGCCGGCGCCGATCTGCGCGTTCTTCGTCTCGACGAACGTGCCGATCTTGCCCTTCTCCCCCAGGTCCGTGCCCGGGCGCAGCAGCGCGAACGGGCCGACGGTCGCGCCCGCGCCGACGACGGCGAGGGTCCCGACGGTCCGCGTGACGGTCGCGCCCGCGCCGACCTCGACGTCGGTCAGCGTGGTGTCGGGGCCGACGGTCGCGCCCTCGCGGATCAGCGTCGCGCCGTGCAGCTGGGTACCCGGCAGCAGGGTCACGTCGCGCTCGAGCTCGACGTCGACGTCCACCCAGGTGGTCGCCGGGTCGATGACCGTGACGCCCTCGCGCATCCAGTCCTCGACGATGCGGCGGTTGTACTCGCGCGCCAGCACCGCGAGCTGCACGCGGTCGTTGACGCCCTCGACGACGAACGGGTCGTCGGTCCGCAACGCCCGCACGTGGCCGCCGTCCTCGCGGGCGATCGCCAGCACGTCGGTCAGGTAGACCTCGCCCTGCGCGTTGTCGCGACCGAGGCGGCCGAGCGCGCCGCGCAGCACGGCCGCGTCGAAGACGTAGATGGAGGAGTTGATCTCGCGGATCTCGCGCTGGGCCTCGTCGGCGTCCTTGTGCTCGATGATGCCGAGCACGTCGCCCGTGCCGGGCTCGCGCAGGATCCGGCCGTAGCCGGTCGCGTCCTCCAGCTCGGTCGTCAGGACCGTGACCGCGTTCTCGTCGGCGTGGTGCGCGGCGAGCAGCTCGCCGAGCGTGCCGGCGTCGAGCAGCGGGACGTCACCGGCGACGACGACGATCGCGCCGCCCAGCAGCGCCCCGGCGGCCGACCCGGGGGTCGCGTCGTCCGCGGAGTCCGCCTGCGCCGCTCCGTCGAGCCGGGTCATCGCGACCTGGACCGCGCGGCCGGTGCCGGGGATGTCGTCCTGGTCGGCGAGCAGCGCGAGGGCGTCGATCTCGGCGATGTGCGCCGCGACCCGCTCACGCTCATGGCGGACGACGACCACCACGCGCTCCGGCTCGAGGCCGCGCGCCGCGGCGAGCGCGTGGCCCACCATCGAGCGGCCGGCCAGGGTGTGCAGGACCTTCGGTGTTGCCGAGCGCATCCGCGTTCCCTCGCCTGCGGCGAGAACGATGACGGCAGCTGGGCGGGGATACGTCACCTTCGGGGTGCTCCTCGCGGGTCTGCCCGACGAGCGGGCTGGGATTCCGTGCGCGCGCCCACTCTACCGTCGCGCGAAGACCCGTCCCGACCCGACGGCGGCCCTCGTCCAGGCCGCGGGCGCCCACCGGTCGTACAGCGTGGCGATGAGACGCAGGACTCCGGCCCAGCGGCGCAGCGCTCCGCCCTCAGGATTCGAACCTGAACTGCACGGCTCCAAAGGCCGGCGTGCTGCCGTTACACCAGGGCGGATCGACGGACGGCTCGCGCGTCGTCGGCGGTCCAGTCTGCCAGGCCTCGGGTCGCCGACGACGCGCGCACGGCATGATGGGCGCGTGGCTCCCGAGACCAAGCGCGTCCCTCGTTCGCGCATGACCGGCACGCAGCGGCGCGCGCAGTTGCTCGAGGTCTCGCGCCTGCTCTTCGCCGAGAAGGGGTTCGACGGGACGAGCATCGAGGAGATCGCCGCCCGCGCGGAGGTCTCCAAGCCCGTCGTGTACGAGCACTTCGGCGGCAAGGAGGGGATCTACGCGGTCGTCGTCGACCGGGAGATCCAGGCCCTGACGGGCGCGCTCACGGGTGCGCTCGAAGGCGGCGGCCACCCCAAGGTGCTCGTCGAGCGGACCGCGCTGGCGCTGCTCACCTACATCGAGACCTCCGAGTCGGGCTTCCGCATCCTCGTCCGCGACTCCCCCGTCGCCCAGGCGACGGGCACGTTCTCCTCGCTGATCGGCGACGTCGCGACCCAGGTCGAGCACCTGCTGGCGGACCAGTTCAAGAAGCAGGGCCAGGACCCGAAGGCCGCGCCGATCTACGCGCAGATGCTGGTCGGCATGGTCGCGCTCACCGGCCAGTGGTGGCTCGACGCGCGCCGACCCGGCAAGTCCGAGGTCGCGGCGCACCTGGTCAACCTCGCGTGGAACGGCTTGTCCGGACTCGAGCGCAGGCCGCAGCTCACCAAGGCGGACTGACGTCCCTCGGATGTGTCTCGACGTCGAGTAATCTCGGCCGCATGGCTCCCGACGACGTGCGCGACGAGGTCGATCGCATCGTGCACGCCTGGCAGCGCGAGCGGCCGGACCTGGACGTCCGCCCCCTCGAGGTGCTGTCCCGCGTGAGCCGGCTCGCCCGCCACCTGGACCTGGCCCGCCGCGGCGCGTTCGCCCGTCACCACCTGGAGACGTGGGAGTTCGACGTGCTGTCGGCCCTGCGTCGAGCAGGCGCCCCCTACCGCCTGTCCCCCGGCGTCCTGCTCAACCAGACCCTGGTGACCAGCGGCACGATGACCAACCGCATCGACCGCCTCGCGGAGCACGGGCTGGTCGAGAGGCTGCCCTCGCCCGACGACCGGCGCGGGGTGCTCGTGCAGCTCACCGACGCCGGGCTCGAGCGGGTCGACGCCGCGTTCTCCGACCTGCTCGACGTGGAGCGCGGGCTGCTCGGCGGCCTGGCCGACGAGGACCGCGACCAGCTCGCCGCACTGCTGCGCGAGCTGGTCACCCCCTTCGACGCGAGCTGACCCGGGACATCTTCGGCTGAGGCGCTTTCGCTGGCTCGCTCGTCGGGGCCGGCCCCAGGACCAGCGCCCCGAGCTCGGGCGGCAGCGCCGCCCACGCGTCGTCGTCGTCCAGGCTCACGCAGCGCAGGACCTCGCGCCACACGTCGTCCGTGCGCGCCCGCACCGCGAGCCCCTCGACATACCGACCCGGATGCTCGCGCAGCAGCGTCTCCACGACGCCGATCCCCATCGAGGCGATCAGTGCGTCCGACGCGTCCTCGTGGTGCACGACCACGTCCAGCACCTCGAGCGGCAGGTTCCCCTCGGCGCTCGTCATCCACAGCACCTCGTGCGCCCACAAGTTCCGGACGGTCCGACGCTCGTGGCGCCCGAGCCCTTCGGAGCCGACGCTGCGGGCCAGCGAGCGCGCGATCGCCTCGCAGAACGGTCGCGACCACTCGTCGCCCGCGCCCGGCCACGGAACATGGCGCCAGACGAGCTCGCCGACCATCAGCCCGCGATCTCCGCGGCCTCCAGCCAGGCGGCCTCGAGCTCGTCCTTCTCGTCGGCCAGCGCGCGCAGCTCGGCATCGAGCGCCGCGACGGCGACGTGGTCGGTCGCCTGGGCCGCCATCTTGTCGTGCACCCGCGCCTCGAGCTCGGCGATCTTGGACAGCCGACGCTCGATGCGGCCGACCTCCTTGCGCGCGGCGCGGACGTCGGCGGCGGACGCGGTGCTCTCCACGAACGCGGGAGCGGCGGGAGCCGGCGATGCGGCCGGCAAGGCGAGCGCGTCGCGGCGCAGGTCCAGGTACTGCTCGACTCCCCCGGGCAGCTCGCGCAGCGCGCCGTCGCCGAGCAGGGCCACCTGCTTGTCGCACACGCGCTCGAGCAGGTAGCGGTCGTGCGAGACGACGATCAGCGTGCCGGGCCAGCCGTCGAGCAGGTCCTCGAGCGCGGCCAGGGTGTCGGTGTCGAGGTCGTTGGTGGGCTCGTCGAGGAGCAGGACGTTGGGCTCGCCGACGAGCAGCCGCAGCAGCTGCAGCCGGCGGCGCTCGCCGCCGGACAGGTCCCGGACCGGCGTGCGCGAGCGCTCGCGCGTGAAGCCGAGGCGCTCGACGAGCTGGGCCGCGGTGAGCTCCTTGCCGCCGACGACCACCGAGCGCTTCTCGGACTCGATGACCTCGACGACGCGCAGGTGCGCCAGTTCGTCGAGGTCCTCGACATCCTGCCGCAGCTCGGCGATCTGCACGGTCTTGCCGCGCTTGACCCGGCCGCTCGTCGGCTCGAGCCGGCCCGAGAGCAACCGCAGCAGGCTCGTCTTGCCGGCGCCGTTGACGCCGACCATGCCGATCCGGTCCCCCGGACCGATGCGCCACGTGACGTCGTCGAGCAGCGTCCGGTCGCCGAACGTGAGCGTCACGTCCTCGACGTCGAGCACGTCCTTGCCCAGGCGGGCCGTCGCCATCCGGTCCAGCTCCATGCGGTCGCGCGGCGGCGGCTCGTTCTCGATCAGTGCGTTCGCGGCGTCGATGCGGAACTTGGGCTTGGACGTGCGCGCGGGGGCGCCTCGGCGCAGCCACGCGAGCTCTTTGCGCAGCAGGTTCTGCCGCTTCTCCTCGGTCGCCGACGCGGTGCGCGCACGCTCGGCGCGCGCCAGCACGTAGGCCGCGTAACCGCCCTCGTACTGCTCGACGATCCCGTCGTGCACCTCCCACGTGCGCGTGCAGACCGCGTCGAGGAACCAGCGGTCGTGCGTGACGACCACGAGCGCGCCGTTGTTGCCGCGGTACCGGTCCGAGAGGTGGTTGGCGAGCCAGGCCACGCCCTCGACGTCGAGGTGGTTGGTCGGCTCATCGAGCACGAGGACCTCGTCGTCGCGCACCAGCAGCGCCGCGAGGGCGACGCGCCGGCGCTGGCCGCCCGACAGGGTCGAGACGTCGGCAGTCATGTCGACGTCCGGGAGCAGGCCGTCGTGGACCTGGCGGATGCGGGGGTCGGCGGCCCACTCGTACTCGTCGGCGCTGCCGTGGATGTGTGCGAGCACGGTCCCCGTGCCGAGGTCGTCGCGCTGCTCGAGGACGGCGATGCGCGTGCCACCCGAGCGGGTCACGCGGCCGTCGTCAGGCGCCTGGATCCCGGACAGGACGCGCAGCAGGGTGGACTTGCCGGCGCCGTTGGGGCCGACGACGCCGATCCGCTGGCCGTCGTCGAGGCCGAGGCTGACCTCGTCGAGAAGGGTCCGCGTGCCGAGCGTGAGGGTGACGCGGTCCGCGCCGAGCAGGTGAGCCATGAGGCCACCGAGGCTACCCGCCCTGCGCGACCCGCTGCCGCGCGCGATCACGTCGCCGATTGCTCATCGACTCGCCGGTTGTTTCCGGCGAGGTGATGCGGAATCGACGACTCGACGGGCGGTCGTCGGAGCGACGACCCACGGCACGGGGGTTCGTCATCATCACGGGGATTACAACCCCCGTGATGTCACCGAATCACCGTGATGACTGCGTCGGGCCGGCGGGCTACTCCGCCGAGAGGACGCGCGCGCCGACGACGGGGCCCGTGGCGGTCAGCACCCGGTCCGCGACCCCCGACGCCGTGAACGAGGCAGCCAGGGCCAGCGCGTGCTGCCGGTTGCGGGCCAGCGCGGCGACCGTGGGCCCGGAGCCCGACACGACGACGCCCAGCGCGCCCGCGTCGGTCGCGACGGCGAGCGGCTCGGCGAGCAGCGGGTCGAGCTCGAGCGAGGCGAGCTGCAGGTCGTTGTGCAGCGCCTCCCCGAGCGCGCGCGGGTCGCCGGCGCGCAGAGCCTGCATGAGCGGGACGTCGAGCTCGGGGTCGGGCGCGCCGGGCGCGCCGCTGTGCAGCTCGTCGAATGCGTTGTACACCGCGGCGGTCGACAGCCCGCGGTCCTGGACCGCGAACGCCCAGTGGAACTCGCCGCGGGTCAGCGCGGGCGTGAGCAGGTGCCCGCGGCCCTGCCCGACCGCAGTGTGGCCCATGAGGATGAAGGCGACGTCCGCGCCGACCTCGGCGGCAAGCTCGATCAGCTCGGGCCGGCTCAGGCCGGTGTGCCACAGCG
>NZ_QWKP01000160.1 GCF_003470205.1 Cellulomonas rhizosphaerae | reverse complement strand
TACGAGGCGCAGTGCGCCAAGAACGTCACCGCGACCTACGGGATCAACGCCGACGGCACGATCTCGGTGACGAACAAGTGCAAGACCTGGCTCGGGACCACCAGCACGGTCAAGGGCAACGCCCGCTCGGAGAACGCCCCGGCGAACAGCTCGCTCACGGTCTCGTTCGTCAAGCTCGGCGGCCACTGGCTGTACTTCGGCGGACCCAACTACTAGGTGCTCGGCCTGGGCGCGCAGTACGACTGGGCGGTCGTCGGCGACCCGAACCGCAGCAGCGGCTTCGTGCTGAGCCGCACGCCGGCGCTCACGGCCGCGCAGCTCGCCGACGTGCGCGCGACCCTCGCGGCCAACGGCTACGACGCGTGCGACCTCAAGCTCACCAAGCAGGACGGCGGCGGCTCGAGCCGCGCCCCGCTCTGCTGATCGCGAGGCTGATCGCGAGCGCGACGCCGCGGACGGGCGGTTCCGCAGTGACCCGCCCGTCCGCGTCGTCGAACCGCATTGTCGTCGGACATCAAGCCGAGGCCCGCTGTGCGAGCCCTCGGACGACGGGCCTCACGACGAGGTGATGTTCACCAACCAGCTCACGCCGAACTTGTCGACGAGCATGCCGAAGGTGTCGCCCCACGGCGCGACGCCGAGCGGCATCGTGACCGTCGCCCCGTCGGACAGGCCCTCCCAGAAGCCCGTGAGCTCGGCCTGGTCGGCGGGTCCGCCGCTGAGCGAGACCGAGTGCGAGCTGCCCGGGGTGTAGTCCATGGAGTTCGGGGTGTCCGACGCCATCAGGACGAGGCCGCCCGGGGCCGTAACCTGGCCGTGCATGACCTTGTCCGCCTCGGCCGGGTCCTCGCTCGCGTGGAACTCCCCGAACGTGCTGATGGTGAGCTCGCCGCCGAAGACGCCCTGGTAGAACTCGAGCGCCGCCCGGGCCTCCTCCCGGAACCCGAGGTACGGGTTGAGGATGGTCATCTCACAACACCTCCAGGGTGATGTCCGTCCCGGTGAGCGCCTTGCTGACCGGGCACGTGGCCTTGGCGTTCTCCGCCGCGGCCTTGAAGCCTTCCGCGTCGAGGCCCTCGACCTCGCCGCTGACCTTGAGCGCGATCCCCGAGATGCGGAAGCCGCCCGCGGGGTCGGGGCGCAGCGTCACGTCGGCCGTGACGTCGAGCGAGACGGGCGTGCCGCCGGCCTCGGCGAGAACGGCGGACAGCTGCATGGCGTAGCAGGACGAGTGCGCGGCGGCGATGAGCTCCTCGGGGCTCGTCACGCCGCCGGCCTCGTCTGCCGCACGCTTGGGGAACGAGACGTCGAACGTGGCCACACCCGAGCTCGTGAGCGCGGTCTGGCCGGATCCGTCGGCGAGGGTGCCCTTCCAGGCGGTGTGTGCAGAACGCGTGGGCATGCCGGCTCCTCCATACGGGTGGGACGGCCGATCGACCGCCCGGACCCACGCTAGGAGCACCCGCCCACACGCGCGAGGCGTCAGCCCGTGTACTCCCAGTGCCACGCCTCAGGCTTGCTGCTGCCGGGCTCGGCCCAGCCCGGGTGCACCCAGCCGTACTCGGCGGCGTGTTCGACCATCCACTGGTGCTGGACGGTGCCGAACGTCTGGATGCCGCCACCCAGGTCGAGCGCGATCCCCGTGCCGTGGTTGGACGTTCCCGGCGTCGCGCACAGGTAGCCCTTGGTGATGCGGCAGGCGACCTGGCCCGCGTACGAGCGGTAGGAGTCGGTCACCGACAGGTCCGTGCCGAACGCCTTGCGGTAGGCGGTGTTGAGCTTCTCGATGTCCTCGGCGGCGTCGCAGCGCAGCTGTGCGCTGGTGTCGAACGAGAGGTCGCACAGGGCGCTCGAGGGGATCTGCCCGTTGGCGTAGCCGAGCAGCGACTTCTTCCACGCGGCGCGCTGGGCGGCAGCCTTCGCGGCGGCGGCCTTCTTCTCGGCCGCCTCGGCAGCCTCCTGCGCCGAGTCCTCGACCGCGGTGCTCAGGGTGACGATCTTGGCGACGGCGGCGCGCAGCTCGGCCGTCGTGGTGTCCTCGGGTCCCGCGACCTCCGGGACGACGAGCTCGTCGAGCCCGTCGATCTCCGCGGCCTCGGCGCCCGCGTCCACCGACTCGGTCGCGGGCATGTCCGGGGTCTCGGCCGCCGAGGTCAGCGGTCCGTCGACGGCCGGCGCGCTGGGGGCAGCGCTCGGGCTCGTCGTGAGGCCGTCGTCCGTGGGCGTCGGCTCGGTCTGCGGGGTGGTGCCGTCCGTGGAGTCGTCCTTCGAGGACACCGGGGCGGGTGCCTCGATCGACTTCGCCTTCTCGACGAGGTCCTCGAGCTTGTCCGCGGCCTTGGCGAGCTTGCTCAGGTCGTCGCCGTCGACGTCCGTCGCCTTGCCGACCGACTGCGCGGTGTGCGCGACGGCCACGGCGTCCGCGGCGACGTCCACGACGGCGGTGCGCGCCTCGGCGACCTTGACCGCGACCGGGTCGGCCGTCCTCTGCGCGGCGGTGACGGCGCTCGACCCCGTACCGGAGGCCACCGGCTCGGCGCTCGTCATCTTCGCGGCGGCGGCCGTGGCGGTCAGCCCACCCGCGAGGACGGCGACGAGTGCGCCCTTGGTCAGGCGCACTGCAAACCGCTCGGCGGGTCGGGTTCCGTCACTCATCCGTGACACCGTAGGCGAGCCGGACAGGCGTCCAATCGGACATATAGCCTGATCAGGACGTTGTGGACGTGATGGTCGTCACGTCTGCGTGACACATCTGGAGAAGTTGTGCGCGGCTACAGTTCGACCCGTGCACGACGACCAGCTCGACGACCTCTACGACATCGCCCGGCTCGCCCGGCGGCTCGGCGTCGAGAACGCGACCATCCGCGTGTGGCTCTCGCGCGGGGTCCCGTGGCTGCCGCGCCCCGACGGCCGGCTCAACGGCGGCGCCGTCTGGCGCGCCACGAGCCTCGAGGGCATCGAGCAGCGCCGCGTGAAGGGCCGCCCGGGCCCGAAGCCCCGCGCCACGGTCGACGCAGTCTGACCGTCAGCTCCGCAGCACCGTCAACCGCAGCGCCCCGGGTGCGGCGACCGGCACCGCCGGCCGGACCGGAGGCACCGGGTCCACGTGCTCGTACCCGGCCTGCGGCCTCGGGTCCGGCTCGCCGCGGTTGGGCCACAGCGCGAAGGCCCGCTCCGCCTGCGCGGTGATGGTCAGCGACGGGTTCACGCCCAGGTTGGCGGAGATCGTCGACCCGTCCACGACGTGCAGGCCGGGGTAGCCGTGCACGCGGTGGTAGGCGTCGACCACGCCCGACGAGGCGTCGGCGCCGATCGCGCAGCCGCCGATGAAGTGCGCCGTCATCGGCACGTCCGCGACCTGCCCGATGCTGCTCGCGGCGAACCCACCCACGTGCACGGCCATCCGGCGGTAGGCCTCGTTCGCCAACGGGATCCACCGCGGGCTCGGCTCACCCGCGCCCGGCGACGACGTCAACCGCGTCCGGCCTCGCCAGGTGCGCCGCGGCCGCACGACGATCGACGAGTCGCCCGACTGCATGACGAGCCCGATGACGGTCCGGTTCGACCAGCTCCCGATGCCGAGCACCAGGGAGGCCACCTGCCCGGGGTGCCGCACCACGGTGCGCAGCCACCGCAGCGGCGCGCGCGGCCCGCCGTCGGTCAGCACGGTCGAGAGCAATCCCATGAGGTTGGACCCACGCCCGTAGCGGACCGGCTCGAGGTGGGTGCGCTCGTCGAGCCACACCGAGGAGGTGATCGCGACGCCGCGGGTCATGTCCGGCCGTTCGCGGTGCCCGCGCCACCGCGTGGCCGCGCCGCCGAGCGACTCGCTGTTGGTGCGCGTCGCGTGCCCCAGCCGGTCGGACAACGCGGGCAGCACGCCCGTCGCCTTCATCCGGTGCAGCAGGTCCTGCGTCCCCCACGTCCCGGCCGCGACGACGACCTGGCCGACCCGGATCGCCCCGTGTGCCGAGCGCCCCGTCCGGGCCGTCTCGACGAGCCACCCGCCGCTCGTCGGGCGCAGCGCCGTGACGGTCGTCTCGGGCACGACGACGGCGCCCGCGCGCTCGGCCAGGTAGAGGTAGTTCGTCGGGAGCGTGTTCTTCGCACCGTGCCGGCAGCCGGTCATGCACTCGCCGCACTGCAGGCACCCGCGCCGGTCCGGGCCGGCGCCGCCGAAGAACGGGTCGGGCACGTCGGCACCGGGCTCGACGCGACCGTCGTTGCCGAACACCACGCCGACCGGAGCCAGCCGGAACGAGGCCGCCACCCCGAGGTCCTCGGCGGCCTTGCGCACCACCTCGTCGGCCGGCGTTATGGTCGGGTTGTCGACGACCCCGAGCATCCGCCGCGCCTGGTCGTAGTAGGGCGCGAGCTCGGTGCGCCAGTCCGTGATTCGGGCCCACTGCGGGTCGGCCCAGAACGCGTCGGCCGTGGGCTGGTAGAGGGTGTTGGCGTAGACGAGCGAGCCGCCGCCCACGCCTGCCCCCGCGAGGACAAGGGCATCCGGCAGCACGTGGATGCGCTGGATGCCGAGGCAGCCCAGGCGCGGCGCCCACAGGAACCGGCGCACGTCCCAGCTCGTGCGCGGCAGGGTCTGGTCGGTGAATCGTCGGCCGGCCTCGAGGACCGCGACCCGGTAGCCCTTCTCGACGAGCCGCAGCGCCGCGACCGAGCCACCGAAGCCGGACCCGACAACGACCACGTCGTACTCGTCGGGCACGCTGGCGCTCATCCCCGCATCGAAGCACGTCGATGGGTGGCGTGAGTCACATCCCGGCCACTGTCGCTCGGCAGGCCGCAGTTCTAGCGTGGATCGCACAGGGCACGCACAGATGCGGCCCGGACCTAGGGGCTGGTCATGGTCGCTCGGCGCAACTCGATCCTCGCTTTCGTCGGCTGGGCGCTGGCCGGTGCCGTGGGCGCACTCGGCCTCCTGACGCTCGTCCTGCCCGGGCTCCTCGCGGCCGTCGTCGTCGGCACCGTCCCTCTCGTGCTGTTCTTCCGGCTGCGCGAGCCGTACGCCGCGAGCGGCGTCATCGCGGGTGGGTCCCTGCCCCTGTTCTACGTCGCCTGGCTCAACCGGCAGGGCCCGGGCGAGTACTGCCACGCGCTGAGCGGCGGCGGGCAGGAGTGCACCGACATGTGGAGCCCGTGGCCGTGGGCGGCGCTGGGTGTGGTGCTCATCGGCGCGGGTGTCGCGGTGTACGTCGTCGCGCGGACCCACGGGTGGGGCGCGCAGGCCGTCCCCCGTTGAATCACCTCGGGGGCCGATGCCGCTCGTCGAGCGGTCCCCGTCGGACGAACGCAGGATGGACCGGACATCGCTCTTCCGTTGCAACGTCGCAACAAGACCGAAACGTCCGAAGTCTTCCGTATGACCGTACTGGTAAGTAACGTGCCCCTAGCGCCTATGGGTGAAGCAGGTCACACCTGTGTCTCACCGGTGGGCGCACCGATTCGTTCGAGAGCCCAGAGGTGTGCGCATGACCCGTCGTCCGATCCTCGCGTCCGTCACTGCCGCAGCGGTGGTGTTGAGCACGGCCATGGTTGCCGGTCCCGCCTCGGCGGCTCCACCACCGGACGTACCCGCTCCGACCAAAGCGCTGCGAGTCGACCCGCAGTTGCGTGAACGTGTCGAGCGGGACGGTTCAAAGCTGCTCGGCCTGACGGACGCGAAGGGCACCATCACCGCGTTCGTCCAGCTCAAGGCCCCCTCTGGCGTCACAGTCGCCAAGGCACCTGGGACCGATGAAGCAGATGTCAAGGCGGCCGCGAAGGAGACGCAGGCAATCGCGGCCGATGTGGTCCCAACCCGACTCACGCGATCCAACGTCGAGTCGTCCGGGGTGAAGCGGATCGGCACCCTCACCAACCTTGTGTCGGCCACCCTCGTCACCGGTGACGCCTCTCAGATCCGGGCGCTCGCCGCGAACCCCGACGTCGTGGCTATCTACCGCGTCCAGCGCAAGACGATCGAGAACGCGAACTCCGACGCCTTCACGAAGGCGCTCGCCACCTGGAAGGAGACAGGCAACACGGGCTACGGCGTCCGCATCGGAATCGTTGACACCGGTGTGGATTACACGCACGCCGACTTTGGCGGGCCGGGCACCAAGGCCGCGTACGACGAGGCGGTCGCTGCCACGACGATCCTGCCCGGCCTGTTCGATCACACCAAGTTCATCGGGGGCTATGACTTCGCGGGGCACTTCTACGACGCCGACCCTGACTCGACCACGCCCGGTCACACCAGCGTCGCGGTTCCCGACGCAAATCCCATCGACTCGCTCGCCACGTCCGGGACCTCTGGCCACGGAACCCATGTCTCTGGGAGCGCGGCCGGCTACGGCGTCGACGCCGACGGCAAGACTTTCAGCGGCGACTACTCGACCCTCGACTCGCTCGCGGGTTGGGAGATCGGGCCTGGAACCGCGCCCGAGGCCCAGATCTTTGGCCTGAAGGTTTTCGGTGACATCGGCGGCTCCACCGACCTGACGTCGCTCGCCCTCGATCGTGCCGCCGACCCGAACAACGACGGTGACTTCTCTGACCGTCTCGACGTCGTCAACCTCTCGCTCGGCAGTGACGGCACCGTTGTTGACGACCCCGAGAACCTGGTCATCGACAAGCTGAGCGCGCTTGGCACCGTCGTCGCAGTCGCCTCCGGCAACGCGGGCGACGTCACCGACATCGGTGGCGGCCCGGGCAACGCAGCCAGTGCGCTGACCGTGGCCAACTCGGTCGCTTCGCCGGTCGTCGACGCTCTCAAGGTCGTGACTGCCCCTGACGCCGACCTGAACGGCAAGAAGCTGGCGGCCCAGAACTCGGTGCTCTACTCGAAGACCGACGACGCGACGGGTGAGATCGCCAAGGTGGTAGACGCTGGCGGCACATTCTTCGACGGCTGCACGGCGTTCACCACGGCCGAGGCCGGGCAGGTGGCCGGGAAGCTCGCCTACCTTGCTTGGGACGACGCAGCCGTCGCGTGCGGCTCGAAGGCTCGTTTCAACAACGCCCAGGCGGCCGGTGCGATTGGTGTCGTCCTGCCGTCGCAGAATGACATCTTCACGGGCGGGATCAACGGGAACGAGAACATTCCCGGCGTGCAGATGACGAAGTCCACGACTGCCACGATCGACGCCCAGCTCGCAGTGGGCACCGTCGTCGCCACCGTGGGTCCGAGCCTCGCCCGACAGAGCAGCGTGACCGGATACGGCGACACTCTGAACAGCAGCTCGTCGCGGGGCGTCCACGGTTCGCTCGGCGTCATCAAGCCTGACGTCGCCGCACCTGGGTCGGGAATCAACTCTGCAGCGTCGGGTGAGGGCGACGGCTCACACGTCCTCTCCGGCACGTCGATGGCTACCCCGCATGTGGCTGGCATTGCTGCCCTCGTCGTTCGTGCCCACCCCGCGTGGAACAGCGCGCAGGTCAAGGCTGCTGTCATGAACACGGCGACGCACGACGTCACCACCGAGCCGAACGGTGGCGGTGACGTGTTCGGTCCCCAGCGAGTCGGCTCGGGGCGAGTCGACGCACTCGACGCCGTCCAGTCGAAGGTCATCGCCTACAACAAGGCCAAGCCTGCGCTCACATCGGTGACGTTCGGTGTCGTCCCGGTCGGGGCGACGACTGTCGTCCAGAAGCAGGTCGTCACCGTGAAGAACTTCGACAACGCGAACGCCAAGACGTTTGCGACGAGCGTGACGACCGCGACCACCGCAGGAGGAGCCACGATAAAGGCGACTCCCGCGACGATCACGGTCCCCAAGGGCGGTTCAGTCGACGTCACCTTGACGCTGACAGCCGACCCCAAGACCCTCAAGAAGCAGATCGATCCCACGTCTGCGACGAAGGTCAGTACCTACGGACGTGAGTTCGTCACCGAGGTCGCGGGGCGCCTTGTCCTCAAGCCTGCAACCGGCCCGGAGCTGCGACTCCCCGTCCAGGCCGCGCCCAAGCTTGTCAGTGCACTTAAGGCTGCGTCTCCGACGTTCACGAGCTCGGGCGCGGGCGCCTCGACAATCCCTGTCACGGGTCGAGGCATCACGACCGGTGGCTTCGACTCGATCAGTGCACCGCTCATCCTCGCGGCAACCAGCCCCAAGCTGCCTGCTGCAGCGACGCTGGAGACCTCGAAGTCGGCGGTCGCATCGGGCGACATCCGCTACGTCGGGTGGTCGTCGACAGTGCCCTACGTGGCAGCAATCAACGACCCGACCAATATCCCTGCGGCGAGATTCAACCAGCTTCAGGTGGGGATCGCTTTCGACGGAAATTGGGCGTCGCTCGGCCGGGTCGTTACGCCGGTGATCGACATTGACCTCAATAAGGACAACAAGCCCGACCTGCAGACGATCGTCAGCAAGTGGGACGCCGATAGCGACCTCACCACGGTCGAGACGTACGACCTGCGGATTGCCAACCCGGCCAACCAGCTGGTCGGCCTGGAGTTCGTCAACAACGAGGACGGCAGCGTCGACACCGGCGTGTATGACAACAGCGTCCTGGTCGCTCCGATCAACCTCGCTGACGTCGGGATCAAGTCCGGCGACAAGCCGGCGATCTCGGTGTGGACCTACTCCGGATACGCCGCGAACGACGACGGCGTGGTCGACGAGGTCGCCCCGTTCACTGTGGACCCGTTCGCTCCGCCGTTCTGGTTTGCCACGGATGACTTCACCAGCACATGGACCGACGGGACGGCGGCAACGTCGATCCCGGTGGTCAAGGCCGCCGGAGTGACGTCGGGCAAGCTGCTCGTCCTGACGCCGCAGAACTCCGACCCGACCACGCGGGCTCAGGTCGTCGACGTCAAGACGTCCTCGTCCACCAAGCTCGCGATCAGCCCGACCTCCGTGAAGTTCGGCACCGCAGCCAAGGCCACCGCCACGGTGACCGGGGCCGCCGCCGCACCCACCGGCAAGGTCGAGTTCCGCGAGGGCGCCAAGGTCCTCGCCTCGGCGAACCTCGCCGTCAGCGGCAAGGTCGGCAAGGCGACGGTCACGCTGCCGAAGTCGCTCTCGGTCGGCAAGCACACGCTGACCGCGGTCTACCTCGGCAACGCGGGGGTGGCGACGTCGAAGGGCACCGCCACACTGACGGTCGCCAAGGCGAAGCCGTCGGTGGCGCTGTCCACCTCGTCGTGGACCGTCAAGAAGAACAGCACGCCGAAGCTGACGGTCAGCGTCAAGGGCTCCTCCGGCGCCCCGGCGCCGACCGGCAAGGTCGTCGTGAAGGTCGGCTCCAAGTCGGTCACCGCGACGCTCAGCAGCGGCAAGGTCACCGTCCGTCTTCCGAAGGTCACGAAGGCGACGACCGTCTCGGTCACGTACAAGGGGAGCGCCAGCTACTCCTCGGCGACCGCGGACCACAAGATCAAGCTGAAGTGATCTGAGTGCCCCGAGGGCCGCGTCGACCACCCGGTCGGCGCGGCCCTCGGCGCGTCTGCGGGCGTTCGGGGTACTCAAACCGGGCCGAACGGGGGAATCCCGCCCGCGTCGGTCAAGCACGCCGCGGCGAGGGTCGATGCCCAGGTCATGGACCTGCTCCCGTCTCCCCACACGCCCGGGGACGACGAGCGGACCGGCCGGACCACCGCGCTGAACCCCGCCGAGCAGGTGTGGGCCGCCCAGCACCGCGAGCTGGTCCTGGAGCTGTGCGACGGGGACGTCGACGAGTGGACCGTGGGCGACCTGTTCGACCGGGTGCACGGCACCTGGCTCGAGTCCGACGAGCGACCCGACCCGAGCCCGCTCATCCACGCGTTCGGCGTCGCGCTGGGCGACCTCGTCGTGCGCGACGTCCCGGGCATGGACTGGGTCTCCTACCGGGAGGACGACGCGATGGCGCTCGCCCTCTCACGTGCCGGTGACCCGCTCGTGGTGTTCCCGATCGCGTCGGTCGAGGAGCACTGGGGCGTGGTCGTCGAGGGGTGGTTCACGACGCACGTGCACGCGGTCGTCGACGAGACCGTCCGGCAGCTACGCCGGCCTCCGCAGGACGTCGACGGCTGGGGCTGAGTCAGAACAGGACGTCGACCGGGGGCGCCAGCGGCGCGACCGGGACCGGGACGTAGGTGCCGTCGCGCATCGCGCGCGCGGCGATGCCGGCGAGCTCGTCGGCCCGCTCGTTGAACCGGTCCCCCTGGTGCCCGCGGACCCAGACGAACGTGACCGGCCCGGGCCGGGCCGCGATCGCGCGCTCGATGCCCTGCACGAGCTCGAGGTTCTGCACCGGGCTCCCGCTGGCGGTCCGCCAGCCCTTGCGCCGCCAGCTGTGCACCCACAGCGAGGCGCACTTGATCGCGTACTGCGAGTCGGCCTCGATGCACAGCGGCTCGTCGCCGGGGTGAGCGGTGATCGCCTCGAGCACGGCCATGAGCTCGGCGATCTGGTTGGTGCCCGCCGCGACCGCGCCGCTGCCGTGCGTGCCGTCGTGGTTGGCCCACGCCCAACCGATCGCCCCGCCGGGATTGCGCAGGCAGGAGCCGTCCGTGCTGACCGTGATCACGCGGTCATTCTGCCGTCCGCTCACCCGTTCGGCCGACACGCCCGGCGGCCTGTGGGACCGAATGACTCAAGGTCACCCACCCGGACGTCCGATACTTCCTCGTATGACGACGTTCGAGGACCTAGACCTCGCCGAGGCGTTCGGTGACTTCGAGCCGCAGGAGCAGCCCACGCGACGCCGCGCCGGCTGGATCACCGCGGTGGTGCTGACCCTCGCCGTGCTGCTCGTCGGCGGCGGGCTCGCCTGGCTGGCCCTCAGTCGTGACACGACCCCGACCGCGATCGTCGTCGCCCCCGCCGTCCTCGCCCCGGCCCTCGCCGAGGCCCAGACCGCCGCGGACCAGGTCGAGTCCTCGAGCCTCGACGGCACCGGCATCCGGGCCGCGAGCACCCGCTTCGTCGCGAGCTCCGACCTCGGCGCGATCTACGTCGCCACCGGGGCGGGCGACCGGCTGTGCCTGCTCGCCGTCCCGGAGGGCGACCTGTCGTCCACGTCCTGCGTGACGCCGAAGACCGGCGCGGTGATCGTGCTGCGACCCGACGTCGACGGCCCGGGCGTCGCCCTCGTCACCGAGGGCGGCGAGGCACCGAGCGCCGACGACGGGTGGACGCAGACGCCGTCCGGCCTCTGGACCGCACCCGCCGCCTGAGAGAAGGTCAGCGCGCCAGCACGTCCACGACGCGCTTGACGCTCGACGACAGCCCCCACCGCTCCGCGAGCGCGACGAGCGCGTCGGGGTCGACGGGCGTCGCGGGCAGCCGGTCGTCGACCTTCGCGACGGGTGCGTCCGGCGCCACCTGCACGACGCCCGGCGCGACCCGGAGGTAGTCCGCCGACTCGGTGAGCCGGCGCAGCTGCGTCGCCGTCAGACCCTTGTCGCCCGCGTCGCGCGCGGCGAGGATCCCCTCGAGCGAGCCGTACCGGTGCACGAGCGCCGCCGCGGTCTTCTCCCCGATCCCGGGCACGCCCGGCAGCCCGTCGCTCGGGTCCCCGCGCAGCACGGCCATGTCGGCGTAGCCCTGCCCGGTGGTCACCGAGTAGCGCTCCGCGAGGCGGGCCTGGTCGACGACCTCGAGGTCCTTGATGCCGCGCACCGTGTACAGCACGCGCACGTGCGCCTCGTCGTCGACGAGCTGGAACAGGTCCCGGTCGCCCGTGATGACGTCGATCGCGTCCCGCTCCCCTGCGGACTTGTCGCGCTCGCGCGCCACGAGCGTGCCGATGACGTCGTCGGCCTCGTACCC
Organism: Cellulomonas rhizosphaerae; assembly: GCF_003470205.1. GTDB lineage: Bacteria > Actinomycetota > Actinomycetes > Actinomycetales > Cellulomonadaceae > Cellulomonas > Cellulomonas rhizosphaerae. The sequence continues at coordinate 6,549 of NZ_QWKP01000160.1, read as the reverse complement.
CGGCGCGCCGATCCGCGCGATGCCGAAGGCCGCGAGCACCTCGGCGATGACCGGGACCTGCGGGGCGAGGGTGTCGGGGATCTCCTCGACGTCTCCCCCGGTCCGCTCCTCGGCCACGCGGTGCGCCTTGTAGGAGGGGATGGCCTCCACCCGGAACGCGGGGCGCCAGTCGTCGTCCCAGCACGCGACCAGGCGCGTGGGCCGGTGGTCGGCGACCAGGCGGGCGATCATGTCGAGCAGCCCGCGCACCGCGTTGACCGGCGTCCCGTCCGGCGCCTTCACCGAGTCGGGGACGCCGAAGTAGGCGCGGAAGTACAGCGAGGCGGTGTCGAGCAGGAGCAGGCGTCCGGTCGGCGCAGTCATGGCGACGAGTCTGTCAGTCCAGGACCTTCCGGTGCAGGCTGCGCGGCCGGGGGCTTGCGGGGCGCTCCTGGCACCCTCGTCGCCGGGCTGTTCACCAGGCGCCTCCCGAACACGCGTCGCTGCACGTACCAACCGGACGCGGCCAGCGCGATCCAGACGACGAACATCAGCGTCTGCTGCCACCCGTGCTCGGGGTGGTCGAGCGCGCCCATCTGCTCGGGCCACAGCACCGCGATCCCCGTCATCGCGACGCTCGCGCCGCCCAACGGGGTGACCCACAGGACGACCCGCCGCCCGTAGCGGTCGGCGAGCAGCGCGGCTGACGTCGCGACCGCGGCCACGAGGACCACCGCGAGGATCACGTTCGAGTCGCCGTTGCCGAGCGCGGACCACAGCTTCGCTCCGATGACGGCACCGGTCACGGCACCGATGACGAACGGGGCGAGGCGGAAGACGTACGCGGCGACGAGCCAGATGATGACCGCCGCGCCGACGGCCACCCAGATCGCGTCCCAGTCGGTCGCGCCGAACGCCTCCGCGAGCAGGTACGCGCCGCCGAACCCGGACAGCAGCAGCGCGAGGTTGATCGACGCGATCCCGCCGAAGCACAGCACGAGCCCTGCGACGACGACGATCAGCCCGGACACCATCTGGCCACGGTAAGCGCGCGACGCCCGCACGGCTCGGTGAGCGGCGACGGCGGCCGGTGCACCCGAGACGCCCTGCCGTCGAGACCGACAGTTCGGGACGAGATCGGCACTTCCAAGTGCCGGTCTCGTGCCGACGTATCGGTCTCGTTGCTGGCCGGGCCGCAACCACCCGGACGTACGAGGAGGACCGGCGGGCGCCCCTCCGCGCCTGCCGGTCCTGCTCGAGACTGGATCAGCCGGCGAAGTCCAGCTGCTGGTCGACGACCGCGATGACGGACCACACCGAGCCGTCGGTGCCGGTCAGCTCGTAGGTCGGCACGAGCAGTGTCGCGCCGTCAGCCGCGGTGTGCGTCGCGAGGCCGAGGCGGGCCTCGTCGATCGTCACCTTCGTGACGGGCCACTCGATCGCGCTGCCCGGCTCGGCCGTCTTCGGGACGGCCGGCGCGGTCGGCTGCTCGGACGGGGCGGAGATGACCGCGTCGTCGGACTCGGCATAGGTCACGCCACCGCGCGCCGCGAACGGCACGACGCCCCCGCCCGACGAGCCGAACCGCGGGTCGCCGAGGCGCTCGACGCCCTGCGCAGGGCTGACCACGTCGTAGCTGCCGAGCGCGACGAGCGGCGCGACCGGCCCGTTGACCGAGGAGATGCCCTCCGCGACGACCGTGACGTACCAGGTCGCGTCAGTGCGCTGCCCGTCGACGACCGTGTAGCCGACGACGCTCGCGGACTTGTCGTCGCCCGTCTCCTGCGTCTCGAGCTCGAGCGTGCCCGTGTCGACGCCGAGCGAGGCGAGCACGTCCTTGGCGGCGGCGATCGCGGCCCTGCCCGAGGGTGCGTCCTTGGCGTCGCACTCCGGGGCCTTCTCGTCGCTGCCGACCGAGGCGTCGTCGGTGCCCGAGACCGAGTCGGGCGCGGACTTCACACCGCACGCCCACGGGTCCTTGGCCGGGTCGTAGTAGCTCATGGACGCCATGCCGTCGGGGCTGAGCGTGACGGTGGCGCCGGTGCCGTCGTTGGGGCCGACGGTCCAGCCCCAGTCCTGCTTCGGCTTGCCCGAGACGCCGAGGGCCTCGGCGAGGCGCGCAGCGGTGTCGGCCGAGTAGACCGACGCGGCGTCGTAAGCCCACGCGTCGAACGAGCGGCCGGCCGTCGACAGTCCCGTGGCCGTGAAGGTCGTGTGGCCGTAGCCGCCGTAGAACGGCAGCGAGCTCGCGCCCACCTTGTCGCCGGCCGAGGCGCCCGACGAGCGGCCGATCTCGGCGCCGGCCTGCGGCACGGCGCCGGCCGCGTCGGCCGCGGTGCCCTCGCCGAGCGAGATCGGGGCCGCGGCCGACGAGCCGTCGCTGGCCACCTGCTCCGTGCCGTCGTGCTGCGTGCCGAGCGCGTAGCTCCCGCCGCCGACGACAGCCACACCGGCGACCGCCGCGGCGACCTGGATCCAGCGCGGGGTCCGACGGGCGCGGCGCACGGCGAGCTCGTCGGCTGTGAGCTGCACGCCCGTGGAGTCGGCGAGCGCGGCGTGCAGGCGGCCGAGGTCGGGGGTGGCGGTGGCCGCGGGGTCGGCCGCGCGCACGGCGTCGACCGCGCGCTGGGCGTCGGGCTGGTCCTGCTCGGGCGTGGTCACGATGCGCTCCGGGTGGTGAGGCGGGAACTGCTTCCACCCCGTCTATGTCGTCAGCCCCGACGACCTTGCACTACGCCGGGTCCTGCTCCGCCCAGGCGGCGGCCAGCCGCGAGCGCGCGCGGCTCAGGGCCGCGTCGGCCCCGCCGCGGCCGATCCCGAGCACCTCGGCGAGCCCCTCGCCCGTCAGGCCCTCCCAGGCGTGCAGCAGGATGATCTGCCGGTCCCTCGCGCTCAGGGCCGCGAGCGCGCGGCGCGCCACGTCGTCGCGGACGGCGAGCAGGGCGGGGTCGTCGTCGTCCGGGTGCTCCGGGACCTCGCCCACCGGGATCGGCCGGGACTTGCGGCGGTGGTTCGCGACGACGAACCCGGCGGTCCGGTAGAGCCACGGCAGCTCGGCGCCCGCGGGGACCTCATCGCGGCGGCGCCACGCGATCGTCAGGACGTCAGCGCTGAGGTCCTCGACGTCGTCGGCCGGGACGCGGCGCGCGAGGTAGCGGTGCACGGGCGTCGCGTGCTCGCGCACCAGCTGCTCGAACCACGGCGCCTCGCGGCTCGGCGCGGCCTCCTGCTCGCTCACCGCCACCGCCGGCTCGTCCGTCTGCACGCCCACTGCGCCCCCTTGCTCAGATCGGGCGACAGTCGTCGCCCTACCTGCTTTGTGTCACGACGGGGGCCGATCTTGCACGAGGCGAGCGGGATGTTCCTAGAGCCCGTCCGCGACGACCGCAGTCGCCCGCAGCCAGGCGTCCCGGGTGTCGGGGCGCAGGCTCTCGAAGTCGATGGGTCCACCGGCGACGAGGGCCGCGTCGTGCGGGACCTCCACGATCGCCCGGGTCAGGGCGCCGAAGTGGCTGCGCAGCCGGCCGCGCAGGTCCTTGTCGACCTTGCGGTCGGGCTCGGACAGCACGGTGACGGCCCGGCGGACGGCGTCCTCGTGGCCGGTCGAGCGCAGCGCGTCGAGCGCCCACGCGGCGGACTGCGCGGTGTCCTCGCGGATCGTCGAGACAACGACGATCTGGTCGGCCGCCGTGACCGCGGCCTGCCAGTTGGAGGCCCGCATGTTGTTGCCGGTGTCGACGACGAGCACGCGGTAGAAGCGCGAGAGCACGGTGTGCAGCGACGTGAACGAGGCGGCATCGACCGACGCGGCCGAGGCCGAGTCCTCGTCCGAGGCGAGCACGTCGAACTGCTGCGTGGACTGCGTGCGCACGAACGCGTCGAGGTCGCCGACGCGCACCGTGCCCTCGTCGCCCAGGTTCGGCAGCGCGTGCAGCAGGTCCACCGCGGTGCGGGCGTGCTCGGTGTGCGCCGAGCGCCAGCCGAGGGTCCCGCGCGTCTCGTTGTTGTCCCACGCGAGCGTGTAGCCGCCGCGCTCGAGGCCGAACGTGGCCGCCAGCATCATCGTGGCGGTCGTCTTGTGCGCGCCGCCCTTGGGGTTGATGACGACGATCGTCTTGGGGCCGTCGAAGCCGCGGCGCACGGCCGCCTGCTGCACGCGGCGGCGCTGCTCCTTGCGGCCGGGCCCGGGCGAGATCGCGCCGAAGGTGATCCGGCGGATGCCCACGCGCACGCCGCGCTCCGCGGGTCCGGCCGTCACGGGGTGCCGGGCCGCGAGCAGGTCGTCGAGGGTCGGCAGGGTCGCCGCCGAGCGGTCGCGCGCCGGGGCCGACGCCGCGATGAGGCCGGGCGGCGGTCCGGACTCGGCGACCGGGTCCGGGGCGGGCTCCGGCTTCGCGGGCTGCTCAGGGGTCGGGGCCGCGTCCGCGGGCGCCTCGTCGGGCTCGTCGGCCTTGTCGGTCGCAGCCGTGTCGCCCGGGGCCTCGTCGACCGATCCGTCCGGGTGGATCAGCAGCGACCAGACGCCCTCCGGGTCCCGCACCTGCACGGGGACCGGGTGCCCGAGGCCCTCGGCGAGCTCGGCGATGCGGCTCGTGATGGCCGCCCCGGCCTCCTGCAGGGTCTCGCGCTCGACCCGCTCGACGACCCCGTCGACCGAGATCTCCCCGGTGCCGTCCTCGCGCACCTCGGCGCTGATCTCGGGGTCGCGCGTCTTCGTCGCCACGCCCTGCTCGTCGTCGTCCATCCCGATCCACTCCTCAGCTCACGCCACGTCCCGAGCCGAAACTACGCGAATCGGGCCGAATGTCCAGGCCAGAGCGGTCAGGCGTCGGTGTCCACCTGGAACCACACGGACGTCCCGCCGTCACGTGGGCGGGTGCCCCAGGACTCCGCGAGGGCCTCGACGAGGGCCAGTCCACGCCCGCTGGGGGCGGTCGGCTCGGGGTGCCGCACCGTGGGGGCGCCGTGGCCGGTGTCGATGACCTCGACCCGCACGTAGGGCCCGGCGACCCGCAGTCTCACCCGCACCTGCCCGCCCGTCGGACCGTGCACCACGGCATTCGAGACGAGCTCGGCGGTGAGCAGCTCGACGACCTGGTTGGCCGCGCCCGTGACGCCGAGGGCAGCGATGGTGCGCATCACCCAGTGCCGGACGGCCCGGGGCGCGCGTGGCTCGGCGGTCACGACGAGCTCCTCGTCGAACCGGGCCGCCTCCTGCTCGGCGCGGCGCACGCTCGGCGCGCTGCGCAGATCTCTGACGTCGCCCACCTGACCAGGGTGCCCGACGTACCCGCGTTCCGCCGGGTGGGAGCCCCGACACGCTCGACGCGAGGTGGTCTGAGGCACCTCAGACCACCTCAGACCGGATCGGCCGCCACAACCCGTCGATCGACGGATCCGCGGGGCGTCACCTCAGAGGAAAAGTCGTCATCGACGCCGGGGGACCCACCCCCGCACAGCAGAGGAGACAGTGATGAGCGAGATCTGGGGACCCGGGCTCGACGCCGAGCTGGCCTACCGACGCGAGGTGCTGCGCGCCGACCTGGCCGACACGCGAGCGCGCAGGGGCGCCCGCCGTCAGGCCAAGCACCCCGACGGGCACCGGCACGCCTCGGCGGCTGCCGCGCGTCGGTGGCTGCTGCGAGGATCGGGGGCATGGCACGTGGCCCGATGAACGCACCTTTCGTCGCCCGCGCGGACGAGGTGGCCCTGCTCGACGAGACCCTCGACCGGGCGGGCAGCGGCATGGCCGGTGCCGTGCTGCTCGCGGCCGACGCCGGGGTGGGCAAGACGCGGCTGGTTCAGCACGTCGCGGCCCAGGCCACGGCTGCGGGCGCTCACGTCGTCGTCACGCACTGCGTGGACCTCGGCGACGTGGGCCTGCCGTACCTGCCGTTCGCGGAGACGCTCGCGCAGCTGCACGCGCTCGCACCAGGCGTTGTCGACGAGATCGTCGCCGCCCGGCCCGCGCTCGCGCGGCTGATGCCGGGCCAGCCCGCCGCGGCCGACGGCTCCGCGAACCGGTTGCAGCTGTTCGAGGGGCTCGTCGAGGTCCTGGGCGCCGTGGGGACCGCCGGGCACCCGCTGCTGCTCGTGGTCGAGGACGTGCACTGGGCGGACTCCTCGAGCCGCGACGTGCTGCGCTTCCTCGTCTCCCGGCTGCGCGACCAGCACCTCCTGCTCGTCGCGAGCTACCGCACGGACGACCTGCACCGCCGGCACCCGTGGCGCCCGGTCGCCGCCGAGCTCGCCCGGCACCCGCGTGTGCAGCGGCTCGACCTGCGGCCGTTCACGCCCGACGAGCTGCGCGAGTTCACCGTCGCCGTCACGGGCGCGTCCGTGCCCGAGCAGTCGCTGCGCCGCGTCGTCGACCGGTCCGAGGGGAACGCCTACTTCGCGCAGGAGCTGCTCGAGGCAGGCACGGACGCCGACGAGCTGCCGTGGTCGCTCGCCGAGGTGCTCCGCGCGCGCCTCGAAGGGCTCGACCCGGAGGTGCAGCAGCTCGTGCGCGTCGCGTCGGTCGCGGGGCGGCGGGTCGACGAGCGGCTGCTGCGTGCCGCGGTCGGCGAC
>NZ_QWKP01000016.1 GCF_003470205.1 Cellulomonas rhizosphaerae | reverse complement strand
GGCGACCACGAACCGCGCGCCGACGCCGATGAGGTCGGCGAGGACCTCGCCGTCCTGCGACTTCACGACGGTCCCGTCGGGGACACCCAGGATCAGGTCGCCACCCGTGCTGCCCGCGCGGTGGTCACCCATGCCCTGGGTGCCGCTCGGCGCGTGCCGGTGGGGCAGGTGGTGGAACTCGAGCAGCGTGGTGACCTGAGGATCGACCTCGAGGATCACCGAGCCGCCGTTGCCGCCGTTGCCGCCGTCGGGGCCCGCCAGGGGCTTGAACTTCTCGCGGTGGATGGACGCACAGCCGTGCCCACCGTCACCGCCGGTCGCGTGCAGCACGACCCGGTCGACGAATGTCGCCACAGCTGTCCTCCTTCGTTCCGATCCCGCCCGTGCTCCTGCGGCGAGATCTGGCTACTGCGATGGTCACACGACGAAGGGGCGCACCGCACCGGTGCGCCCCTTCGTACGAGAAATCTGGTGAAGCTCAGGCCTCGACGGCGACGATGTCGATGACCTTGCGGCCACGACGCGTCCCGAAGGTCACGGCACCGGGCTCGAGGGCGAACAGCGTGTCGTCGCCGCCACGGCCCACGTTGACGCCGGGGTGGAAGTGGGTGCCGCGCTGGCGGACGATGATCTCGCCCGCCTTGACGACCTGGCCACCGAAGCGCTTGACGCCCAGGCGCTGGGCGTTCGAGTCGCGGCCGTTGCGCGAGGAGCTCGCGCCCTTCTTGTGTGCCATGACGAACCTGCTTTCGTGCTCAGAGAATGGGGGCCCGCAGCCGACCGGCCGCGGCGCGAGATCAGGAGATGCCGGTGACCTTGAGGCGGGTCAGCTGCTGACGGTGACCCTTGCGCACGCGGTAACCGGTCTTGTTCTTGTACTTGAGGATGTCGATCTTGGGACCCTTCTCGTCCCGCACGACCTCCGCCGTCACCGTCACCTTGGCCAGGGCCGCGGCGTCGGTGGTGATCTTGTCACCGTCGACCAGCAGCAGCGCCGGCAGCTCGACCGAGGCGCCAGCCTTGGCGGCGAGGCGGTCGACGACGACGATGTCGCCGACGGCGACCTTCTCCTGGCGGCCGCCAGCCTTCACGATCGCGTACACCACGTTGCTGCTCATCTCTGCTCGTCGAACTGCTTGCTGTCTGCGGGTGCCTCGCCGGCACCCGCGCACGACCCGATCCGCCGGCCTGAGCCGGTGAGGTGCGGGGTTCGCATGGGCGCCGCAGCGGCGGCACGATGATCGGCGCGCACCAGACGCGCCGACAGTCCAGGGTACGGACCCAGCACCCCAGGGTCAAACCTGGACGGCGGTGCGGTGGTCCGTCCGACCCCCGACGTGACCAAGGCCACGCCGGGAGCCGGGTCGATCAGTGCTGCGGCGAGCCCTCGGGCTCGACGCCCTGCTCGTCAGCCTGCTCGGACTCCACCTCGGCGTCGTCCTCGTCGCTCTCGAAGGCGCTCTCGAAGAGGACGGCGTCGACGGGCGTGAGCTCGAGCGGGGCGTCGCTCGTGGGTGCGGGCGTCAGGTCCGCGAAAGCCGCCAGCACGTCGAGCACGGGGCGCTCGGCGGCCGGGGCGGCCTCGGGAGCCTCCTTGGCAGACGCGGCGTCCTCGACGACCTCGGTCACCGCGGGAGCCTCGTCGGTCGGCGCGTCGACCTCCACGATCTCGACCTCGAGCTCCTCGAACGTCTCGACCACGACGAGGTCGTCGACGACGATCGAGTCGCCGACGGGCGCCTGCTCGTGGTGCTCGTGGTCGTGCTCGTGCGCGTGCGC
>NZ_QWKP01000159.1 GCF_003470205.1 Cellulomonas rhizosphaerae | reverse complement strand
CTCGTCGCCGAACCCCCACGCCTGCCTCGCGACGAGCTCGGGCGTGAGCTTGCCGTCCGGTGTGGGCACGGTGAGCAGCTTGAGCCCGCCGACGCGCTCGGGTGCCGCGTTCTCGTCGGTGTGGATGTGCGCCGTCTCGGCGCAGATCACGGCGCCCCAGCGCGGCAGCACGGACTGCAGCGACAGGACGTTCGCGCCGGTGCCGTTGAACACGGGCCAGGCGCTGGCCTGCGCACCGAAGTGGCCCGCGACGACCTCCTGCAGGCGCGCGGTGTAGTCGTCGGCGCCGTACGCGCCCTGGTGGCCGCCGTTGGCCTCGACGAGCGCCGCGAGGACCTCGGGGTGCGCGCCCGCGTAGTTGTCGGAGGCGAAGTCGCGGCGGTCGGAGTCGTGCAGTCGGTTCACGTGCCCCAGTCTCGCAGCCGTGCGCCCGTGGTCCGGGTACGGCATGATCCGAGCACGCGACGAAGGAGACGACGTGACCGAGCCTGACGTGGACCCGACCGACGGTCGCAGCGAGACCCGGAACCAGCGGGCCGACCGCAACTGGGACGAGCTCCTGCAGGAGCTGCGCGTCACGCAGACGGGCACCCAGATCCTCATGGGCTTCCTGCTGACGATCCCGTTCCAGCAGCGGTTCGGCGACCTCGACGCCTTCCAGCGCGACCTCTACCTCGTGCTCGTGGTGCTCGCGGTCGTCGCCACCGCCTTGATCCTGGCCCCCGTGGCGATCCACCGGGCGCTGTTCCGCCGAGGCATGAAGTCCGCGCTCGTCTCGGTGGGCGACTCGTTCGCACGCGCCGGGCTCCTGGTGCTCGCCCTGGTCCTGTCCGGGGCGGCGATGCTGCTGTTCGACGTCGTGGTCTCACGGACCGCGGGCGTCGCGATGGGCCTGGCGTCGCTCGTCGTCCTCGGGGCCGCGTGGTGGGTGCTGCCCCGCGTCGTGTCGGCGCGCGCGACGGCCGAGCGCTGAGACGCAGAACGCCGGCCCCCGATCCCGAGGGATCGAGGGCCGGCGTCAGGTGCGTCGGGGCTCAGCCCTGCGCGGCGCGCTTGAGCGCGCTGCCTGCCGTGATCTTCACGCGGTAGCCCGCGGGGATCTCGAGCTTCTCGCCCGTCTGGGGGTTGATGCCCGTGCGGGCGGCGCGGTCGGCGCGGGCCACGGCCAGGAAGCCGGGGATCGTCACGCCCTCGCCTGCGGCGAGCTGCTCGACCAGGACCTCCTGGAAGGCCTTGAGGGCCTTGTCGGTCTCGGCGTTGGTGAGACCAGCCTTGGCGGCGACGGCCTGGACGAGCTCGGTGCGGTTCACGCTCACGAAAGATGCTCCTTGTTTCACTGTGGATACGGACCCGAGGGGCCGGGCCGGGCTGCGGGACGACCGCGATGCCGCGATGTCCCCTGTGCCGCCGTCGACCCTAACGCCTGTCAGGCGTGTTTCCGCGCGTCCACGCCCGCAGGTCGGCCACCGGCCACGAGTTCACGACCCGATCGGGGGTGATCCCGTGAGCCACGGCACGTGTCGCGCCGGTGAGCTGCCAGTCGAGCTGGCCGGGCGCGTGGGAGTCCGTGTCGATGCTGAAGACGCACCCGGCGGCCACGGCGATCGCCAGGAGCTCGTGCGGCGGGTCCAGCCGGTCGGGGCGGCAGTTGATCTCGACCGCGACGCCGTGCTCGGCGCACGCGTCGAACACCGCGTGCGGGTCGAACTCGCTCTGCGGCCGCTGCTTGCCCGTCAGGCGTCGCCCGGTGCAGTGCCCGAGGACGTCCGTGCGCGGGTTGCTCACCGCGGCGACCATCCGGCGCGTCATCGCCGCGCGGTCCATCCGCAGCTTGGAGTGGACCGAGGCGACGACGACGTCGAGCTCGTCGAGCAGGTCCGGGTCCTGGTCGAGCGAGCCGTCGTCGAGGATGTCGCACTCGATGCCGGTGAGGACCACGAAGGGGTCGATCGCCGCGTTCAACGCGCTGACCTGCGCGATCTGCGCACGTAGCCGGGGCGCGGACAGCCCGTTGGCGACCGTGAGGCGAGGCGAGTGGTCCGTGATCGCGAGGTACTCGTGGCCGAGCTCGAGCGCCGCCAGGACCATCTCCTGGATGGGCGTCGACCCGTCCGACGCCTCGGTGTGCGCGTGCAGGTCGCCGCGCAGCGCGACCCGCAGCTCGGCCGCGTCGGCGTCGGGCTCGGGCAGCGCAGCGAGCTCCTCCTCGAGCCCCACGAGGTAGGGCACCGGGCGCCCGCGCCACGCGAGCGCGACGACCTCGGCCGTCCGCGCGCCGACGCCGGTCAGGTCCGTGAGCGACGAGCCAGCCACGAGCGCGTCGAGCCGGTCAGGCGCGACCTTCTCGACCGCGGCCGCCGCCGTGCGGAACGCCTCGCTGCGGTAGGAGCTGGCCTGCGACCGCTCGAGCAGGAACGCGACGCGGCGCAGTGCTGCGACGGCGTCGTCACGCCGCGTCCCGAGGTCAGCGCTCACGAGGCCTTGCGCCGCGTGCGACGTGCCGGCGTGTCGTCGTCGTCACCCGACTTCTTCGGCTTCTTGGCCTTCTTCGCGGGCTCGGCCGGCGCGTCCTCGCCGCGCGCGGTGCGGGCCTTCTCCACGCTGCGCTGCAGAGCCGCGAGCAGGTCGACCACCTCGCCCGCACCCTCGTCCTTCTCGCCCGCGGGCACGGGCAGCGCCTGCGTCTTCCCCGAGGAGACCTTCTGCTCGATGAGCTCCTCGAGCGCGGCCGCGTACCGGTCCTCGTACTGCGACGGGTCGAAGTCGGCGGCCAGCGACTCGATCAACGAGCTGGCCATCGCGAGCTCGGCGGGCTTGACCGAGACGTCGCCGTCGAGGATCGGGAAGTCGGCCTCGCGGACCTCGTCGGGCCACATCAGCGTCTGCAGGCAGATCACCTTGTCCCGCACGCGCAGCACGGCCATCGACTCGCGCTGGCGCAGCGCGACCTTGACCACCGCCACCCGGTCCGCCGCCTCGAGCGCGCCACGCAGGAGCGCGTAGGGCTTCGCCGCGGTCTTGTCGGGCTCGAGGTAGTAGGTCTTGCCGAGCATGATCGGGTCGACCTGGTCGGCCGGCACGAACTCCATGACCTCGATCTCCCGCTCGGTCGCGAGCGGCAGGTTGCCGAAGTCCGCGTCGGTGAGCACCACGAGCTCGCCGTCGGCCGTCTCGTAGCCCTTCGCGATCTCCGACATCTCGACGGGCTCGCCGTCGAGGCTGCACACCTTCTTGTAGCGGATGCGCCCGCCGTCCTCCTCGTGCACCTGGTGCAGCCGGACCTCGTGCTCACCCGTCGCGGAGTAGAGGCGCACGGGCACGTTGACCAGCCCGAAGGCCACCGCGCCCTTCCAGATCGCTCGCATGTCCATGCCTCTCGTCCTGTGCTCCGACTGTCTTCCTGGGCAGGATGGACCCGTGCTGCCCATGCTCGCCACCCCTGCCCCCTCGCCCGGCGTGTTGCCGACGGGTGCGGACTGGTCGTTCGAGGTCAAGTGGGACGGCGTCCGGGCCATCGCGGACACCACGTCAGGCGTGCCGCGGCTGTGGAGCCGCAACGAGCGGGAGATCACCGCCGCGTACCCCGAGCTCACGGGTTTGGCGTCGCTGCCGGGCGTCGTGCTCGATGGCGAGATCGTCCAGATGTCCGACGGGCGACCCTCGTTCGCGGCCCTCGCCGAGCGCATGCACGTGCGCGACGCGCGACGCGCGCAGGCGCTCGCGGAGCGCTCGCCGGTCACCTACCTCGTGTTCGACGTCCTGCGGGCGGCCGACGACGACCTCGCACGCCACTCGTACGACGAGCGCCGTGCCGTGCTCGAGACGCTCGACCTTCCCGAGCACGTCGAGCTCTCCCCCGCGTACGACGACGGCGCCGGGCTGTGGCAGATCACGGCCGAGCACGGGCTCGAGGGAGTCGTCGCCAAGCGGCGCTCGTCGACCTACCGGGCCGGCCGCCGGTCGCCGGACTGGGTCAAAGCCGCGCACCACGGCACGCGCGCCGCTCTCGTCGGCGGCTGGCGCGGCGAGTCGACCGGGACCGGGCGGCTCGGGGCGCTGCTGCTCGGGGCGCCCGACGAGCACGGCGCGCTGCGCTACCTCGGCCGCGCGGGCAGCGGGCTCACGGGCACGCTGGCCACCACGCTGACGACGCTGCTCGCACACGCCGGCCAGGCCGACTCACCCTTCGCCGACGAGGTCCCGCCCGAGGACGCGCGCGGAGCCCACTGGTGCACGCCCGTGCTCGTCGTCGACACCCGCTACCTGACCCGCACCCCGACCGGGCGCCTGCGCCAGCCCGTCGTCCGCGGCCTGCGGACCGACACCGAGCCCGACCCGTGGGAGCGCGCATGAGCCCGGAGCGCCAGGTCGTCGACGTCGGCGGCCGCGCGGTGCGCGTGAGCCACCTCGACAAGGTCATGTACCCCGCCACGGGGACCACGAAGGCCGAGGTGATGGACTACCTCGTGCGCGTCTCGGACGCGATCCTGCCCCAGCTCGCCGACCGACCGGTGACCCGGATCCGGTGGCCCGGTGGTGTGGCGTCGGAGAAGTTCTTCGAGAAGAACACCCCGCGCGGTGCGCCCGACTGGCTGCGCCGTCAGCGCCTGCGCGCGGCGCCGGGATCGGACGACGAGGGCGCCGAGCTCGAGCTGCCGTTCATCGACGACCTCGCGGGTCTCGTCTGGGCCGCGAACCAGGGCGCGCTCGAGCTGCACACGCCGCAGTGGCGCGTCGGCCCGCGCGGCGGCGTCAGGCCGCCCGACCGGCTCGTGATCGACCTCGACCCCGGCCCGCCCGCGGGGCTCGACGAGTGCGCGCGGGTCGCTCACCTGGTGGCGGACCGGCTGCGCGAGGACGGGCTGACGACGATCGTTCCGGTGACCTCCGGCAGCAAGGGGATGCAGCTGTACGCCGAGCTGCCCGGGACCGAGGCCGTGATGGGCGTGCGGCAGTACGCGCACGACATCGCCTACGAGCTCGCCGCCGCGCACCCGAAGCTGCTGGTCGCGGTCATGCGCAAGGAGATCCGGGGCGGCAAGGTGCTGCTCGACTGGTCGCAGAACCACCCGGCCAAGACGACGATCACGCCGTACTCGCTGCGCGGCCGCGACCGCCCGTGGGTCGCGGCGCCCCGCTGGTGGGACGAGGTCGAGCCCGGCATGGTGCACCTGACCGCGGCCGAGGTGGCCGCGCGGTTCACGGAGCGCGGCGACCCGTTCGACGAGGCCTGAACAGTTCGCGCACAGCGCACGTCTCGCGTGGCGGCGGACGCGCAGGTGAGGCAGCGTTGGGGCCAAGCTCGACCGGACAACGAACACACGAAGGAGCAAGCCCATGGCGCGCAAGGACCTCCCCAAGTACACCGTTCCCTCCCTCACCAAGGAGGAGGGTGCGGAGACCGCCCGCGTCCTGCAGACGCGGCTCGACGCCCTCAACGACCTGGCGCTGACCCTCAAGCACATCCACTGGAACGTCGTCGGTCCGCACTTCATCGCGGTGCACGAGATGATCGACCCGCAGGTCGACGCGGTCCGCCTCATGGTCGACGCGATCGCAGAGCGGATCGCGACCCTGGGCGGCGCGCCGGTCGGCACGCCGGGGGCACTCGTCGCCGCCCGGACGTGGGACGACTACTCCATCGGCCGCGCCGGTGCCATCGAGCACCTCGGCGCGCTCGACGAGGTGTACGTCGGCGTCATCACCGACCACCGCAAGGCCGCGGCGGACGTCGAGGAGCTCGACGACGTGACGAACGACCTGCTCATCGGCCACCTGCACGAGCTCGAGCTGTTCCACTGGTTCGTGCGTGCGCACCTGGAGTCCGCCGGCGGCAGCCTGAGCACCGACGGCGCCCAGACGGAGAAGGGCGCGGCCCGAGCGGCCGGCAGCGCCGCCAAGTGAGTCCCGCCAGCGACCGCCCGGCCCCGGGTCAGCCCGGTGGCCGGGCGGTGCTGCGCGCGGCCCGCCCCGGCGTCGTCCGGCCGGGCTCGTCCCACCCCGGCGCAGCGCCCGAGCTCCACCTCGCCGCCCGCCTCGAGGACGCGTTCGACCGTCGGATCGCCGACCGCATGCGCCGCCGGGGCTGGACCGTGCGGATCGAGCCCTACGCGGGCTACGGCGCACCCGGCTGGGTCCGGGTCCTGGCGCGCACCCTGCTCGCGGCGCCGACGGTCCGGGCGTCCGACCTGCCGGGTGCCGGCGGAAGTGCGCAGACCGGCTCCGAGACCGCCCCCGCCGTGCGCGGCTGGCGTAGCTTCGCCACCGCGCAGGTCGCGGGCGCGCCCGTCGAGATCCGGGTCGGCGACCTCGTGCACCACGTCGTGACGGACCGCGGCGGGTACCTCGACGTGCTCGTCGAGGCGAACCTGCCTCCCGGCTGGCACGAGATCCAGCTCGTCACCACCGACGGCACCGCGGTCACGGCGCCGGTGCACGTCATCGACCCCGAGGTGAAGTTCGGCCTCGTGAGCGACATCGACGACACCGTCATGGTCACCCGCCTGCCGCGACTGTTCGTGGCGGCGTGGAACGTGCTGGTCCGGCACGAGGGCGCGCGCGAGCCCGTGCCCGGGATGGCGGACCTCTACCGCGACCTGCTCGCCTACGACCCCCGGATCCCCGTCGTCTACCTGTCGACCGGGGCCTGGAACGCCGCTCCGGCGATCGGCCGCTTCCTGCGCCGCCACGGCTTCCCCGCCGGACCCATGCTGCTGACCGACTGGGGGCCGACGAACACCGGCTGGTTCCGCTCGGGCCCTCGGCACAAGGTCACGCAGCTGCGGCGACTCATGACCGAGCTGCCGCACATCACCTGGGTCCTCGTCGGCGACGACGGTCAGCACGACCCCGAGATCTACGCGGGCGCGGCCCAGCACTTCCCCGACCAGGTCCGCGCGATCCTGCTGCGCCAGCTCACCTACGGCGAGCACGTCCTGGCGCACGGCGTCCCCGCGCCGACGATCGAGGGCGTCGCGGCTGGTCGCGCGGCCGTGCGCGACGGCATCGCGGTAGTCCAGGGCGGAGACGGGTTCGAGCTGCTGCGGGCCGTGCGGGCCCGCCTGCTCAGGATGCGCTGACTAGAGGCGCTCGGGGTCGTCCCAGTCGTCGCTGCTCGCGATGGCCTCGTCGTCGGCCTCGAGCTCGACGGCGTGCAGCGACCGCGGCGCGCGGTCCGGGTCACCACCCGAGCGCGCGTCGGCGGCATCGAGGTCGGCCTGCGCGTGCTCGCGGTCGGCGAGGTGCTCGGCGGAGGGGTCGGACGTCAGGTCGCGGTCGCGGCTCATGCTCCGGTTCTACCGCGCGGCGGGCGTCGGTGCACCCCCAGACCACCCGCTGGGCGGCGGGCCCTGGCCGGGGTACTCGTCTCACGCGGACGTAATCAAGATCACACGTTCCTCGCCATGGAGATTCTCGACGTCAACATACGATCGAAGGCGTGGTAGAGCGCGCGAAGTCAGTGACAGCAGACGTGGACGTCCTCCTGGTCGGAGGCGGCATCATGAGTGCCACCCTGGCAGCCCTCGTCTCGGAGCTCGAGCCGTCCTGGTCGATCGAGATCCACGAGCGCCGCGACGGCCTCGCACAGGAGAGCTCGAACGCCTGGAACAACGCCGGCACGGGCCACGCGGCCCTCTGCGAGCTCAACTACACGCCCGAGCGCGCCGACGGCTCGATCGACATCACCAAGGCCGTGACGATCAACGAGCAGTTCGAGATCTCGCGCGAGCTCTGGAACCACCTCTCGACGCACGACCGCCTCCCGGGCGGCACCGGCTTCCTGTCGACCACCCCGCACATGACGTTCGTGCGCGGCGAGGAGAACGTCGACTACCTGCGCCGGCGGTTCGAGACCCTGCGCAAGCACCCCCTCTTCTCCGACCTCGAGTTCAGCACCGACCCCGAGCAGATCGCACTGTGGGCACCGCTGCTCGTCACGGACCGCGACCCGGCGCAGCCGATCGCCGCGACGCGCGCAGCCGCCGGTACGGACGTCGACTTCGGTGCGCTGGCCTCGTCGATGGTCACCGACTCGGTCGAGCGCGGTGCGCGTCTGCACCTCGAGAGCGAGGTCACCAAGCTCAAGCAGCGCCGCGACGGCACCTGGCGGGTCACGGTCCGCGACCGCCGCTGGAACGGCCACCGCCGCGCCCGCACGCTCACCGCGCGCTTCGTCTTCATCGGCGCCGGCGGCGGCGCGCTGCGCCTGCTGCAGCGCTCGGGCATCCCCGAGGCCAAGGGCTTCGGCGGATTCCCGATCAGCGGCCAGTTCCTGCGCACGACGAACCCCGAGATCGTCGCGCAGCACCAGGCGAAGGTCTACGGCAAGGCCGACATCGGCGCCCCGCCCATGTCCGTGCCGCACCTCGACACCCGCGTCGTCGACGGCGAGACCGCGCTGCTGTTCGGCCCGTACGCCGGCTGGAGCATGAAGTTCCTCAAGCACGGCTCGTGGACCGACCTGCTGCGCTCGATCCGGCCCGGCAACATCGTGCCGATGCTCGCGGTCGGCGCGAAGAACACCGGCCTGGTGAAGTACCTCGTCGGCGAGGTGACGGCCGGTGACACGGCCCGTCTGCGCACGCTGCGGGCGTTCATGCCCACGGCCCACCCCCGCGACTGGGAGCTCATCACGGCTGGCCAGCGGGTCCAGGTCATCAAGAAGGCCAAGGGCGGCGGCGTGCTGGAGTTCGGCACGGAGCTCGTGACGTCCGCGGACGGCACCATGAGCGGCCTGCTCGGCGCCTCGCCCGGCGCGTCGACGGCCGTCGCGACCATGCTCGACCTGCTCGAGCGCTGCTTCCCGGAGCGGTCCGACGCCTGGCAGCCGCGCCTGCGGCAGATGATGCCGAGCCTCGGCGGCGGCACCTGGGACGAGTCGTTCGAGCTCGACCAGCTCGTCGACGAGACGGTCGGCACCGAGCGCTGACGCATCACGCCGCTGCGATAGCCGAGAATGGGCGTCGTGACCGACGAACTGCTCCCCGCCGAGGCCGTCAGCGCCGAGATGCGCCACGCCAAGGTGCGTGCGGCGACCGACCACACCACGGTCGGGCTCGTCGAGTCCCTGCCGGACGGCCGGGTCGGGATCGCGTGCGCGTGCGGCATGCAGCTGACGAACGGCCCGACGTGGTCGCTCGACGAGCACATCCGTCTGCACCGGGCGGAGGCCCGCTTCCTCGCCCTGGCCGCGGTCGCACCGGAGGGGATCCCCCGGCTCGTCGCCTGGCCCCTGGCTTGAGCTAGGCGCCGACCCGCGTCTCGAGGTCGAGCAGCGTGAGCTTGGCGTCGGCTCCCCCGGCGTACTGACCGGGGCTCCCGTCGGATCGCACCACGCGGTGGCACGGCACGACGACCGGGACGGGATTGAGCGCGCACGCCGTGCCGACCGCCCGCACCGCCCGAGGACTGCCGGCCGCGGCCGCCATCGCCGCGTAGCTGGCGGTGTGGGCGTAGCCGATGTCGGCCAGGTGCTCGACGACCACGCGCCGAAACCCGCCGACGAGCCGCAGGTCGAGCGGCACGTCGAACGCGCGGCGACGGCCCGCGAAGTACTCGTCGAGCTGCCGCGCGACGTCGTCGAGCCGTCCGGGCGCGGCGAGCACACGCGGGCTGATCCGCGTCGCGAGGTCGCTCAGCACGGCGTCGTGGTCCTGGACCGCGAACGCGACGCGCACGAGGCCGGCCGGGGTCGCGGCGAGCAGGAGCGGCCCCAACGGGCCGTCGAGCGTCCGGTAGGCGACGTCGACCAGCCCCTCCCGGGCAGCCCGTGCGGCGAGGTCGGCGTGCAGCCTGGACAGGTCGTCGGGCGTCACGGGTGCGTCCAGCGTGGTCATCGGTCCCCTCCGTCGATCGTCGCCTGGTAGGTGCGGCGCAGCGTCGCGACGCCGTCGGCACCCGCTCGCCGGGCGGCGGCCGGAGTGCCCCCGAGCACCCCGGCGACCTCGTCGTACGGGAGACCGCCCAGGTGGTGCAGCGCCACGGCGTGGCGCTGCTTGTGCGGAAGCCGCGCGAGCGCCGACCACAGGTCCAGGTCGCGGCCCGCGGGCGCGGCGACGGCGTCGGGGAGCTCGGCCACCGGCACCGCGCGGCGCTGGGCCGCGCGGAGCACGTCGATCGCCTTGCGGTGCGCGATCGTCACGAGCCAGGCCTGCACGTTCGCACCACGGTCCAGGTCGGGCCACGCGCGCAGCGCGGACAGGAACGTCTCGGACCAGGCGTCGTCAGCGTCGGCGGGACCGAGCACCGCACGGCAGACACGCAGCACGGTCGCGCCGTGCTGCGCCACCACCCGCTCGAACGGCTCGTCCATCCCCACCTCCCACGTCACAGTGTGCAGACGCGCGGGGAGCGCGCGATGTGAGGTCCATCCGGGCGCCGGTTCGGGCAGAGTGGTCTCGTGACCAACCTGGAGGCCCGCCCGGCACCCGAGCTCTGCGCGGCGCACGCCGACGCCGGCGCTGTCGCCGAGCTGTACGAGCCGCGCGAGGTGCCGCTCGGCGGGCTGCGCGCGATGGAGGTGCGCCGCACGCTGCCGCAGCGGGCGTTGCCGATGGTCGGCGCCTGGTGCTTCCTGGACGAGTTCGGGCCGCAGCATGTGGACATGCGGGTCCTGCCGCACCCGCACACCGGCCTGCAGACGGTCACCTGGCCCGTCGCCGGCGAGATCCGGCACCGCGACAGCCTCGGCTCGGACGTCGTCGTGCGACCCGGGCAGCTCAACCTCATGACCGCCGGCCGCGGTGTCTCCCACTCGGAGTTCTCGCTCGGCTCCGCTCCCCTGCTGCACGCCGTCCAGCTGTGGGTCGCGCTGCCCGACGGCGCCGCGGGCGGCCCGGCTGCGTTCGAGCAGGTCACGTTCCTGCCGACGTGGGAGTCGCGGGGCGCACGGGCCACGGTGTTCATCGGGGAGCTGGACGGGGCGCGGTCTCCCGCCGGGGTCCACACCCCGCTGCTCGGCGCCGAGGTCGTCGTCGAGCCCCGCGGTCGCGTCGAGGTGCCGCTGGACCAGGCGTTCGAGCACGCCGTCCTGGTCCTGTCCGGAACGGCCCGAGTGGCCGGCACCGACGTCGCCCCCGGACCCCTGCTGTATCTCGGCGAGGGACGCGCGTCCGTGCCGGTCGAGTCGCACGATGGCGCCACGTTGCTGCTCCTGGGCGGCGCCCGGTTCGAGCACGACCTGGTCATGTGGTGGAACTTCGTCGGCCGCACCCACGCCGACATCGCGGACGCGAGGGCCGCGTGGGCGTCGGACACGTCGAGCGACCGGTTCGGCACCGTGGCCGGGCACGACGGCGTGCGGATCCCGGCGCCCGACCTGCCGAACGTGCGACTTCAGCCACGCAGACGCGCTCCTCAGGCATGATCTGTTCGTGACCGACACCACCCGGCTCCCGGCGCGCACGCAGCTCGTCGCCGATGCGCTCGAGCGCGCAGGCGTCCGCGGCGCGGTCGTCGCCCTCCCCGACTCCGCAGCGACCGCAGTCCTGGCCGCCGGCGCGCTCGGCTGCGAGGTCGGCGCGATCGCGAACAGCCTCGTGTTCTGGGCCGACGATCGGCCGCTGCTGGTCATGACGAGCGGCCGGCACCGCGTCGACACCGCGGCACTGGCCCGGCGCCTGCACCGCACGGCGATCGTGCGCGCCACGCCCGACCAGGTGCGCACCGCGACCGGCCAGGCGATCGGCGGCGTCTCCCCGGTGGGCCACCCGGACCCCATCGAGACCGTCGTCGACGAGGCCCTGGCCGACTACACGCGCATCTGGGCCGCCGCGGGCACGCCGCACACGGTGTTCCCCACCAGCTTCGAGGAACTCGTCCGGATTACCGGCGGATCGGTGCACCCCGTCGACGGCTGAGTGTCGGTTTCATCTCGTCCTGCGTGCCTCGGGCACTTTCTGCGACTTCGCCTGGTAGACACCGTTGCGTCATCGCACGGCACACAGGGGAGACACAGTCACCATGCGCACTTCCGCCCGTATCGTCGCAGCCGCCCTGGCCGCGACCCTCAGCCTCGGCCTCGTGGCCGGATCGGCACAGGCACAGACCAAGGTCGTCAAGAAGTCCGGCGTCACCGCGACGCTGACGGTCCACGACGTGAAGAACAAGCTCGGCAAGATCAGCGACAAGAAGTGGCTGACCCTCAAGGTCGTCACGCCGCCCGCTGCGCACGACGTGGTCGACGGGTACGACTACGGCGAGAAGGCCGTGCACTGGTACGCCTCGATCGAGGTGAAGGGCGCGAAGAGCTGCAACGCCTACCTCAGCGTTCCCGGGACGGACGGCTCGTCGACGTGGGTCCAGCCGATCAAGTTCGAGTCGAAGCGCTCGACGACGACCACGATCGGCCGCTACGTCACCTCCGGTCCCTGCAAGGTGTCCGCCAAGGTCGTCGCGTACCGCTACGCGCAGGACCCCGCGCTGGACGTCGACACCGAGTTCACCGTCAAGGCGACCGGCTACATCCGCAACGACGTCAAGACCACCAAGCCGCACGCGTCGGCCACGTCGGTCAAGAAGAACAAGACCACGACGCTCTCGGGCACGGTCACCTACCAGAAGGCGACCGCGACGGTCGCGTACAAGTACCGTCCCGTCGCCAAGGGTTCCAAGGTCGTCGTGCAGTTCAAGGCCAAGGGCACCTCGTCCTGGAAGAACGTGAAGTCGGTCAAGGTCACGGGTTCCAAGGGCCACTGGTCGACGAAGGTCACGGTGAAGAAGGCGGGCAGCTACCGCATCGTCTCCCCCGCCACCTCGCACCTGCAGAAGCAGGTCTCGTCGGCGGTCACGATCAAGCTCAAGAAGTGATCCGGGGCGGCGCACGGGCTCCCGGGTCCGTGCGCCGCACTCCTGGTATCTGAGGGACGGCGCGAGGATCCTGGTCGACGACGGCGTCGTCCACCGGGGACACGCAGCGCGACCCGAGGAGCACGGCGTGTCCTATCCAGGCGACGGCCGCTTGCCGGTCATCTACGTCCGCGGGTTCGCAGGTGGCCCTGCCGGCATCGACAACGCGGTCGGTGACCCGTTCTACGGCTTCAACGAGGGCTCGGTGCAGGTGCGCGTCGACGGCGCCGACCGCCCGGCCTTCCACCAGTTCGAGAGCCCGCTGCTCCGCCTCATGGGCGACCAGGGCTACCAGCTGCTCGTGCACGGCAACCAGGCGTCCTACCTCGCCGACCAGGAGCCGGACACCGTGCCGGCCGCGTCGATCTGGGTGCACCGGTTCTACGACGAGTTCGCGCCGCTGCTGACCAAGGACCCGAACGCGTTCTCCATCGAGGCGGCGGCCCGGTCCTTGCTCGAGCTCGTGCTGCTCGTCCGCAAGCAGACCGGCGCGCCCCGGGTCTTCCTCGTGGCGCACTCGATGGGTGGCCTCGTCGTGCGGTCCATGCTGCAGCAGACGATCCCCGACGACCCGGCCATCGGCGGCGCGCTCGACTCGGCCGCGGCGCTCGTCGACCGCGTGTTCACCTACGCCACCCCGCACGGCGGGATCGAGTTCGCGATCGGCTTCGGGCTCCTCGAGAAGCTCCGCGACGCGACGGGTCTGCAGGGCGCGGACATCTTCGGGCCGGCGCGGATGAAGGAGTACCTGACGCCGACGAAGGTCGCGGTGCCGGCCGGGGCGTTCGACGCGACCGTCATGCCGGTCGGCGGCTTCCCGCACGACCGCCTGTTCTGCCTGATCGGCACGGACTCGGGCGACTACGACGTGGCCAAGGGGCTGTCCGCCAAGGCGGTCGGGGCGCGCAGCGACGGGCTGGTCCAGATCGACAACGCCTACGTCCGTGACACCCCCCGCGCGTTCGTGCATCGCAGCCACTCGGGCCGCTACGGCATCGTCAACTCCGAGGAGGGCTACCAGAACCTGCGCAGGTTCCTGTTCGGCGACCTCGAAGTGGTCGCGACCCTGACCGGTCTCGACATCCAGGGTGCGCCCGACGACGACACCATCTGGCAGCTCGACGCCGCGCTGTCGATCCGCGGGCTGCCCGTGACCCTGCACGAGCAGAGCGCGGCGCACCTGTGCCCGATCCAGATCGAGCGGCGACCCGTCGGCGACTCGGTCGGCACGCCCGTGCCCCTGGTCCACACCTACCTCTCGTCGGACGCGACCCGTCCGACGGACGCCACCGGGGCACGCGTCGCCACGATGCGGCACGTGCTGCGGCTCTCGCTGCTGTCGCTGCGCAGGAAGCGCGGGCTGCTGTCCTTCGTCGACCACCTCGAGCAGACCGCCGACTGGGCGGACGTCCTCGTCGTCGACATCGGCCAGGGCGCGGACGGGAAGCCGGCGACGTGGGGCGTGTGGAACTCGGCGCTGAAGAGCGCGATCCGCGACTGGGTGCCGGACCCGGCCCGGGACACGCCGCTGTCCGACGAGGAGCCCGCGCCGCAGAGCTGGCGCGTCCGCGTGCCCGTGCCGGAGAGCGCCCGGGCCCTGCTCGGGGCCGATGCCGCGGTCACGCTCGAGGTGCGCCCGCGGGCCACGCTCGACCGGGGCTGAGCTACTCGTCCTCGCCGTTCCCACCCTGGAGCTCGATGCGGATCTGGTCCGCGTCGAGCACGCCGAGGGCCGACGTGAGTGCCGCCGAGCTGAAGGTGCCCAGCGAGCGTGCCTCGAGCAGCACGTCGCGCTGAGCCGCGATGATCTGCAGCGAGAGGTCGTGGAGCTCGTCCGTCACCTGACGGCTCTGCTCCCGCCTCTCCTCGTCCTGCTCGAACTGTGCGCGCTTGCGGGTGATCTCGAGGACCCGCGGGGTGTAGGGCGTCCCGTCGGGCCGCCTCAGGTCGGGGTCGTCCACGACCGCGAGCGACGCCTCCGCCATGGCCGCCAGCAAGCGCGCCCGCTCCTCGTCGTCGCCCTGCCGTAACCCGCCCAGGCCGAGACGGCGTACGACCCAGCCGAGCGTCCCTCCCTGGACGAGCAGGCTGCCGCCCGCGGCGACGAAGGCGATGAGGATCAGGAGCGCACGTTGCGGAGTCGCGTCGGGGCCGTCGCCACCCGGCAACGACTGTGCGGCGGCGACCGTCACGGCGCCGCGCATACCCGCCCACACCAGCACCGCACCTTCGCGTCGCCGCAGCGGCTGGGCCGCGAGGTAGTCCATGTCGGCGACCCGCTGCGTGACGCGGCGGACCCAGCTCGCCTGCCGCCGAGCAAGGCGGTCGGGGTTGCTCGGGCCTCGCTGGAGCTCGGGATGCTCTTGCTGCTGGCGGAAGAACTCCTCGCCCTGCGCGACGCGGTCACGGAACTCGTCGGCGTCGTAGCGCTGGTGCCGGCCGGCCCACAGCACCGTGCCCACGTAGCCCCACCGGAGCACGAGCGCGATCCCGACCGCCGCGGCGCCGAGCCACAGAGCGCTGCCGATCGAGCCGTGCTCGTCGCGCACCTCGTCGACGAAACCGAACAGCTGCAGGCCCATCGTCAGGAAGACCCCGCCTTCGAGCAGGACCTCGACGGTCGCCCAGTTCGTGGTCTCGGACAGACGGTCCTGTGCGCGCAGGTACTTGGCCGACCCCTGTCCCGTGATCAGACCCGCCGTCACGGCAGCGACGAGCCCGCTCGCTCCGAAGTGCTCGGCCGGCGCGAACGCCACGAACGGGGTGATGAACGAGATCGCGGTCGACGCCGCGGCGTCCTTGAGCACAGCACGCACGCGCAGGTTGAGCACGCCGACGACGGCACCGACGGCGACCGCGATGACGACCGACTTCAGGAAGTCGCCGGCCACGCCCCACAGCGACACGCTCACGGCCGAGGCCGCGATGGCCGACTTGAGGATCACCAGGGCGGACGCGTCGTTGAGCAGGCTCTCGCCCTCGAGCACGGTCACGACCCGCGGCGGCACGCCGAGTCGCTTGCCGATGGACGTGGCGACCGCGTCGGTCGGGCTGATGACGGCACCCAGCGCGATGCCGGTGGCGAGCCCGATGTCGGGGATGGCCCAGGCGAAGAAGTACCCGAGCGCGACGGACGTCAGCACGACGAGCACGACCGACAGCCCGCCGATCGTGCCGAAGTCGCGGCGGAAGTCCATGGTCGGCATCGAGACGGCCGCCGAGTAGAGCAGTGGCGGCAGCACGCCAGCAAGGATCCACTCGGGCTCGATCTCGACCGCGGACACGAAGGGCAGGAAGCTCACCGCCACACCCACCGCGACGAGGATCAACGGCGCCGCGACGCCGACGCGCTTCGCCCACGCGTTGACCAGCACGACCGCGATCACACCGATCGACACCACGAGTGCTGCGTCCACCTGCCCACCTCCCTAGTCGTCAGGTCGATCTTGTCGCAGGCTAGAGCAGTGCGGTCGCGAGACCGACCCCCGCAGCCGCCGCGAGCACGGTCAGGACGAGCGTGCCGAGCCCGGCCACCAGCGCGCGCCGGTAGGCGCCCTCCTGGGCGAGCCGGACGGTTTCCATGCTGGCGGTCGAGAACGTGGTGTAGCCGCCGCAGAACCCGGTCGCGGCGACGACGTACGCGTTCGGCTCGAGGGCTCCCGTTGCGAGAGCGCCCGCGAGAAAGCCGATGAGCAGCGAGCCCGTGATGTTGATCGCCATAGTCGCGACCGGCAGCCCTCCCGAGGTCCGGCCGCGGATCCAGCCGTCGACGACGAACCGGGTCGCAGCGCCGAGGCCGCCGAGCACGCTCACGAGCAGGAGGATCACTCGGCTCCCCCGTCCGTCCGCTCGCGTCGCGCCCCGAGACGCGCGCCGACGACGATCCCGAGCGTGGCGGTCACGAACCCGAGGACGACCGTGCCGAGCCCGTAGCCGACGGCCAGTGGCACGTCGCCGCCGGCCCACAGCCGCTGCACCTCGAGCGCGAGCGCCGAGTAGGTGGTGAACCCGCCGAGCACACCCGTCCCCAGCCCGAGCCGCAGCTTGCGGCGCCGGTCGTCCTCGGGTCCGGCGCGCAGGAGGGACTCGAGCAGGGCGCCGAGCAGGAATGCGCCGAGCAGGTTCTCGACGAGCGTCCCCACGGGCAGCCCGTGCTGGGGCGGCAGCGCGTGACTGACGCCGTACCGGACCGCACTGCCGACGGCTCCCCCGACCGCGACGATCGCGACCAGCGCGGGGTCGAGGTGGTGCCTGGTCGTCATCGGGTCGGCGCCAGGGGGACGACGACGACCGGGTGCGGCTGGGTGTGCGCGAGGCGGCCGGCCACCGACCCGCCGATCGCCTCGTTCATCCAGCCGGTCAGCCCCGGACGGCGCGAGCCGACGACGACGTACGAGGTGGGGTACCGCTCGCTCACCGCCGCGAGCTCGGAGGCGATCTCGCCGGCGGCGACGACGAACCGCCACGCGGGACCGCTCCCGGCCAGGCGCCGACCGATCCGGTTCGAGATCTCGTCGGCCTCGGCGTCCTGCTCGGCATCCTCGTCGTCCGGGTCGAGCGGGGTCATCTCGAGCGTCCCGTCGTCGTCCCTCCGAACGGTGCGCCGCGTCGGATCGACCCACACGCAGACGAGGCCGGCACCGACCCGCGTGGCGAGACCGGCGGCCGCCGCGAGGACTCGCACGTCCTGCTCGGGGTGCACGCCGACCACGACGACCTCGTCGGGCACCGCACCCGACCAGGCGCGCGAACGTGCTGTGCTCATTCCCGCTCCCCACGTCTGTGACCTGCAGGACTCTACGCGCGGCCGGCCGGCGCGGCGCCCCTGCACGCGGGCTGGTCGCGACAACTTGCAACCCGACTCACGCTTGGGTCTCAGGTCGACGAGCGCCATGATGAACGTCAGTCGATGCCGGCTCCTCCACGTGGCGCCGCTCCGGGGCTTCGTGCTCTGAGTTGTGGACAAGTCTGGTGAATCGAACATGCGTTCGATAGACTGGCGGGGTGACGATCGCTCCCGTGGACCCCGCCGCTCGCGCTGCTGCGCGCGGTGAGG
>NZ_QWKP01000158.1 GCF_003470205.1 Cellulomonas rhizosphaerae | reverse complement strand
GCCGCCCGCGAGGGCAGGCGTTGGCCCCAGGAGCGGCACCGTCCCACTGACTGCGCCGGTGTGCCGATCTCTCCACACGTAGGCCTGGGAGCCGTCGGATGCCTGGACGACGGCCCCGTCCGGCGTGAACATCCACGCCGCATCGACGCCCTTCGCGCGCGCGACGACGTCGAGATGCCCATCGACGGGTTCGAGGACGCCCGGCACGTCGGCAAGGTCGGCGATCACAGCCCGCTCGCGGTCGTCGATCGCACGCTGGCCCACCACGAGGCCGGCGACCAGCGCCAGCGCGACAGGGACCACAACCCACCACCAACGCGGGCGTCGGGGCCTCGCGGCGGGCGCGACGTCGGCATCGTCGACGACCTCGTCGAGGTCGACCGCCTGCATGCCCCCGTGCCCCATGGCGGGACCTTAACGCCCGGCGGGGTGCACGCGGGGCCGTTCAGCGGAGGATCGCGTAGTCCCCCGTGCCGCTGTCGTACCCGACGAGCTGGTGGTTGAACACCGTCGCCTGCTCGATCCCCGACGGTAGGACCGCCTGGAACACCTTCTCCCCGGACGACGGCACATACGCGACGATCACCGAGGGGAGCTCACCACCGGCAGCCACCGACGCCAAGACGTGCGTGCCATCGGTGAACAGGGAGACGAGGTACCGGCTCGACTCGCTCTTCTGCGTCCACAGCGTCTCGCCCGTGCGCCCGTCGAGCGCGGAGACTGCGTCACCGGTGCCGACGAAGACCCGGCCGCGCAGCACCATCGCCTGGTCGGCGAACATCGCGACGTCGCTCGACCACAGCGCCTTGCCGCTGCGCACGTCCCACGCCCGGATCTTCCCGTCGGTCGTGAGCACGAGGCCGGGCACGCTCCCGTCGTCGACGCCGAAGGTCACGTGCTGGCCGTCCAGCACGCGGTCCTGGCTCGGGTCGCTGCCGGGAGCGACGACGGTCATCGTCGACGTGCCGTCGGAGGCCTGCGCCAGGACCATGAGCCGGCCCGCGCTGTCGTCGCTGGCCCAGCCCTGGAAGGTGCTCCCCTGCGCGCTCGTCAGATCCCGCAGCACGCGGCCGTCCGCCGACACCACCATCTGGCGGTTGTCCCTCACCTGGACGACGAGCCGGTCGTCGGTGCGGGAGATCCACGCGCTCACCCACTGGTCGGAGGGCCTGGAGTCCTTGAGCACCGTCCGCCAACGCTGCTCGCCCGTGCCGATGTCGTACGCCGTCGCGGCCGTCGCACCGTCGTGCGTGCTCGTGAGCACCGCCAGGCCCGGGAGCACCGCCAGGCTCGCCGCCGCGGTGTCGATCGGCCAGTCGCCCAGGACGCCGCCGTCCTTCGTGCCGAGGACGACCAGACGGGTCGCCTTGGCGGGCAGCAGCTTGGGCGCTCCCTCGTCGCTGTACTCGACGCCGCCGTCGGTCACCAGGCACACGATGCGCGTCGCCGCCCTCGCGTCGGTGGCACCCGTCGCCACCTCGGGATCGCACGTCGTCAGGCCAGACACGTGCTCGACGTCGGCGAGCGCCGGCGTTGGCCCCAGGAGCGGGGCGTTCCACAGCGTCGCGCCCGTGGTCGGATCGAGCCAGCTGTACGACACGCTGCCGTCCGAGCCTGGCACAGCCGACCCGCCGAGCCCCCACAGCGCAGCGCCGGCGTCGCTCGGAATCGTGCGCATCACCTGAAGGTGCTCGTCGACCGTGCCCACGACGCCGGGGACGTCCGCGAGGGCGGCGATCGCGGCCCGCTCGCGTGCGTCCAGGACGCTCTGCCCGACGAGCAGCACGGCGACGACCGCCGCGACGGCGCCGAGCGCCACCCACCGACCCGTGCGTCGCGGTGGCGGGCCTTCGTCGAGCTCGGGCTCGCTCAGGAGGTCGAGGATCTCGACCTCCTGCATGCGACCGCCGTGCCCCATTCTCGGACTCTAGCCGCCGCGCCTCAGCCGATCACGACGTAGCGGTCGGTCGCCGGGTCGTGCCCGATCAGGCGCCCGTCGAGTGCGGGGTAGACGCCGTCGATCCCGGCCGGGTACGCCTGGTGCACCGCCTCGTCGCCGGTCGTGCGGTCGTAGCCGATCAGGACAGGAAGCTCGCCGTCCGCGGTCTGCAGCTCGACGTAGATGTTCCTCCCGTCCGTGAACAGGTTCGTCACCGTTGTGGTGGCGTCCAGCGCGTGGGTCCAGCGCTGCTTCCCGGTCCTCCCGTCGAAGGCCGCAAGGACGTTGGCCGACGTCACGATCACGTCCCCACGCAGGACCATGGCCTGGCCGATGTCGCTCGCCAGACCGTCATCCGTCGACCAGGACTCCTTGCCGGATGCCGCGTCCCACGCCCACAGCTTGCGGCCACCTGTCAGGACGAGGCCGGGAACGCTGCCGTCGTCGGTGGCGATGTACACCTGCGACCCGATCAACGGGCGGTCCTTGCTCGGGTCGGCGTCATCGATCACGAGGGTCGGCGTGCTCGCGCCGCCACCGCCGCTCGTCGAGTAGATGAACCGATGGGTACTGGCATCGACCCACCAGCTGACGATGCCACTTTGCTCACCGGCGTCGACATCGCGCAGCACCCGCCCGTCGTCCGCGAGCAACGTGAAACGGTTGACCGGCGACTGCACGACGATCCGCCGGCCGATGGCGTTGACGAACGCGTCGTGCCACCCGATGTCCGTGTCCTCGGCCGTCACCGTGGGTACCGGCAGCACCCGCTGCCACACCTGCGCGCCGGTCGCCAGGTCGTACGCAGTCACCACCGGTGCGCTGTCCACGAGGTCCGCGACGATCGCGAGGCCGGGAGTGACCGCGACCGTCCGGCCTCCGTCGATCGACCGGTCGGTGACCACCGAGCCGTCCTCGGTGTCGAGGACGACGAGCCGCGTCGTCGTCACCGGCAGCGGCGTCCCCATCCAGTCGCCGCCATCCTGCTCACCGCCGTCACTGACGAGGCAGATGACGCGTCTCGCCGGGCTGGTGTCGTCGTCCTCGTCCGCGTGCTCACCGAGCTGGCAGTACGTGGCGAAGCGGATCGACTGGTCATCACCCTCGTCGTGCGCGAGCTGCGGGGTGGGCCCGAGCAGCGGCGCGGTCCACAGCGTCGCCCCGGACGCGGGGTCGTACCACTGGTAGGCCTGCGAGCCGTCGGTCGCGCTCGTCACCTCGCCACTCCCGCCGAACTGGTCTCCGAGCTCGGCGGGCGTCACGGTCCCAAGTACGCGGAGGTCCCCGTCGATCGGCGCGATCACCCCCGGGATGCCGGCCAGCGCCGCGATCGCCGAACGCTCGCGTGCGTCCAGCACCCACTGGCCGCCGGCGAGCGCCGCGCCGACGAGCGCGACGACGCTCACGACGACCATGGGCCGACGCCACCGCACGTGCCTCGGCCGGTCGTCGGCCTCGTCAGGGGCGACGTCGGGCGCATCGTCGAGCTCGACCACCTGCATCTCGCCCCCGCGCGCCATGCGGGGACCCTAGCGCCCTACCTGGCCGCCCGAGGTGACTTTGCCAGCCGCCCGACGGCGGATGTTGCCGCGCGCTGCGAGCACCACGGCGCTCGCGATCACGGGAACAAGTCCCAACGCGGCCAGAACAAGACTCGTCTGAGCGACCTCGCCGTTGTCCCAGTCAGCCAGGTCGACCCGCGCCATCACCGACTCCGGGGTCTCGGGGAGCCAGAGGACGTCCAAGGGGGCGCCATATCGGCTGCGAGCCGGCATCGGGGCAGAGCCGTGGGTGGGCAGGCCGTCGGTGACCGACTCGTCGATCCCTCGCAGTACCCGGACCTCGTCCCCGACCACGACGTCGACACGGTCGAGCGACGTGCTCCCACGGTACGTCGACGTGTGGCCGACGACGTCGGTCACGGTCGCGCCGACCCCACGCACCTCGAGCTCGCGCGCCAAGTGCGTCGTAACCACGTCGCCGGGCAGCACCGCCAGGCAGAACGTGGTCAGCGCCAGACCCATCACCGACACCGCCGTGACGAACTGGTGGCGGCGCACCCAGGCACGGATCGCGCGAAGGCGGTCACGGGCGGCGTGCACAGGACTCCTCTCGATACGACGGAGGCCCCCCACCCGCGTTTCCGCTGGTGAAGGGCCTTCGGTGGTGCGCCATCAGGGACTCGAACCCCGAACCCGCTGATTAAGAGTCAGCTGCTCTGCCAATTGAGCTAATGGCGCGCGGTGCAGAACGTTAGCAGCCTTCTGGCCCAGGTTGCCAATCGAGATCCCGCCTCGTGACGAGCGTCACGAACCGAGCCTCACAGGTACAGCCCCGTGCCCGCGCCGGCGCTGCGCGGGGCGGCCACGGCGTGCACGTCCTTCTCCCGCAGGAGCAGGTACGTCGCACCCTCGAGCTCGACCTCGGCGCGCTCCTCGGGGTCGAACAGCACCCGGTCGCCCACCTCGACCTGCCGCACGTGCTGGCCCGTGGCGACGACGTCGGCCCACGCGAGCCGCTTGCCGACCGCAGCCGTCGCGGGGATGACGATCCCGGCCGACGAGCGCCGCTCCCCCGCCGCGGCGTCGAGCGAGACGAGCAAACGGTCGTTGAGCATCCGGATGGGCAGGGCACCGGGCTCGGGCGTGGAGGTACTCACGGATCCGACCGTACCCGCGTGCGGACCGTAGGCTGGGCCCACTCGATCTCAGGAGGATCCGTGCCTCGTCTTGCCCCCGGCGACCTCGCCCCCGACTTCACGCTGGCCACCGCCGACGGCGGCCGGGTGCACCTCGCGGACCTGCGCGGGCAGCGCGTCATCGTGTACTTCTACCCCGCGGCGATGACGCCGGGCTGCACCAAGGAGGCCTGCGACTTCCGCGACTCGCTCGCCTCGCTGCAGGCGGCCGGGTACGCGGTCGTGGGAATCTCGCCCGACGAGGTCGACAAGCTCGCGAAGTTCGTCGAGGCCGAGCAGCTGACCTTCCCGCTCGCGTCCGACCCGACGCGCGAGGTGCTCGAGGCCTGGGGCGCGTGGGGCGAGAAGAAGCTCTACGGCAAGACCGTCACGGGCGTGATCCGTTCGACGGTCGTCGTCGGCGCCGACGGCCGCGTCGAGGTCGCCCAGTACAACGTGCGCGCGACCGGCCACGTGGCCAAGCTGCGGCGCGATCTCGGCGTCGCCTGACGCCCCGCCGGGTCTGGAAGACTCGGCGCACGCGGGAGTGGTGAAACGGCAGCCACGCCAGGTTTAGGTCCTGGTGCCCGAGAGGGCGTGCGGGTTCAAATCCCGTCTCCCGCACCAAGAACGAAACGGCAGCGAGCCGCTCCCCGCCCCGATAACGTCACGCTCGGACGGACGATGCGGACCCAGGGGGTAGGTCCATGGATGCTCGGTCGCTGCGACGCACCGCCGGGCTCGTGGGGCTCGTCTGCGCGGCGACCGCGTTCGCAGGGTGCTCGAACGGCGGCTCGGAGGGTGACTGCGCCCCACCGACCGTGAGCGTGTCCCCGAGCGAGGTCGCCGCGGGTGAGCGGGTGACGCTCACGGGTTCGGCGTTCCTCGCGGTGTGCGCGGACACGGGCGATGGAGCCCCTGCCGGCACGACGACGGCCTCGATCCTCTGGTACCAGGACTCGACCCACGGCGACGAGGTGGCGACGGTGGACGTCAGCAGCGCCGGCCAGTTCTCAACGGGGCTGGTCGTGCCCGATGACGCCAAGCCCGGAGGCGCACGGATCGTCGCCGCTGTGGGCGACGACACCCGCGGCGAGGCGACCGTGACCGTGCACGAGTAGCACCGGCGCACGACGAAGGCGGCGCTCCCCTCGTCGGGGAACGCCGCCTTCGTCGTATGTCCTACTCCTTGGCGCCGGCGGCGATCTGCGCGCGCACGTCGTCCATGTCGAGACCCTTGACTGCCTCGACCACCTGCGCGAGCGCGGGGGCGGGCAGCGCGCCGGCCTGGTTGAAGACCAGGATCCCGTCGCGGAAGGCCATCAGCGTGGGGATGGAGAAGATCTGCAGCTCCTGGGCGAGCGCCTGCTCGGCCTCGGTGTCGACCTTGGCGTGCACGATCTCGGTGTTCTCGTCGGCCGAGGCCTCGAAGACGGGACCGAAGCGCTTGCACGGGCCGCACCACTCGGCCCAGAAGTCGATCAGGACGATCTCGTTGTCCTTGATAGTCTGGCCGATCGTGTCGGCGGTCAGCGTGGTGGTGGGCATGGTTCCTCCCGGTGTCGGTTGTCCGGCCACCTCAGCGCCTGGACACCCCCGACTATTCCCAGGCCCGCGCACTCGCGCACGGCGAACGCCATCTTTCGCCCACCCCCTGCGCGCCTGGAGGCGCGTCGCGCGCGCTCGGGGTAGAAACGAGCGGTGACCGCTTCCGCCGAGTTCCCCGTACCCGAGCGACCCGACGGGTGGCTCAGCGGCGACGAGATCGCCCAGGTGCGCCGCTCGATGCCGATCGTCTACGTCGACGCCATCCCCGTGCGCGTGGACGACTCCGGCGACGTGATCGCGGTCGGCCTGCTCCTGCGCGTGACGCGCGAGGGCGTGATGTCCCGGGCGCTGATCTCGGGCCGCGTGATGTACCACGAGCGCGTGCGCGACGCCCTCGTGCGGCACATCGAGAAGGACCTGGGACCGGTTGCGCTGCCGCAGATCCCGGCCTCGCCACAGCCCTTCACGGTCGCCGAGTACTTCCCGACGCCCGGCGTCACGGCGTACCACGACCCCCGCCAGCACGCGGTCTCGCTCGCCTACGTCGTGCCCGTCCTGGGCGACTGCCTGCCCCAGCACGACGCGATCGATCTGGCCTGGCTCACGCCCGAGGAGGCGTGCGCCGAGCAGGTGCAGGTGGAGATGAACGGCGGGCAGGGCGTGCTGCTGCGCCAGGCGATGGCCCACGTCGGCCGGCTATAGCTCGAGCACCGGCCAGTCGGCCAGGTCGGCGCGCATGCGCCGGTCGTGGGTCGCGACGACGACCGCGGCGGACGTGAGCCGCAGCGCGGCCGTCAGCTCGTCGACCAGCCCGACCGACAGGTGGTTGGTCGGCTCGTCGAGGATCAGCAGGTGCGGCGCCGCGAGCAGCGCGCACGCGAGGTCGAACCGGCGACGCTGGCCGACCGACAGCTCGCGCAACGGCCGGTCGAGGTCGTCCTCCGTCAGCAGGCCGAGTGCCGCGACGGGGACCAGCTGGTCCGGGTCGAGCACCCCCGACTCCAGGAGCCGCAGCGCATGGCGCGCGTAGGCGTCGAACGCGCTGGTCGTGGGCTCGGCGGCGTGCTCAGCCGGCCCCTCCTGCGCCAGCACGCCGAGCCGGACGCCGGGTGCGAGGACGCGGGTTCCCCGGTCCAGGTCCACCGTCCCGGCCAGCGCGGCGAGCAGCGTGGACTTGCCCGAGCCGTTGGGCCCGACGACGAGGAGCCGGCCGCACGCGCCGATGTCGATGCGGCGTCCGGGCAGGTCGACCCGGCCCTCGACGCGCGGTGCGCGGATCTCGAGCAGCGGGCCGGCGTGGGCCGCGGCGCGGTCGGCCGCGGGGTCGAGCGGCCGGTCGAGGTCGGCGCCTGTCGAGGCACGTCGCGGCAGGGAGGGCAGGTCCGGGAACGCGAGCGACAGCGGCGGCACGGGCACCTCGACGGCCTCAGCCTTGAGCTTCTCGACCAGCCGGTCGGCCGCCTTCACGTGGCCGCGGGCGTGCGTCGCGCGGCGGTTCTTGTTCGACCCCTTGGGCGGGCGCCACCCGTCGGACAGCCCCTCGTACGACCGGTCGAGCTGCGCGGCCAGGACGAGGGCACGCTTGCGCTCCGCGCGGTAGCGGGCGCGCCAGCGCAGCAGCATGCGGTCCTTGGCGAACCGGTAGTCGGCGTACCTCGTCGCGCCGTAGAGCGCCGGGCGGCCGTCCATCGCGGGGTCGAGGTCGAGGATCGCCGTCATGACGTCGTCGAGCAGCCGGCGATCGTGCGTGACGATGACGACCGCGCCCGCCCACTGCTGCAGCCGCCCCGTGAGGTAGTCGATCCCCGCGGCGTCGAGGTGGTTGGTGGGCTCGTCGAGCAGGAGCACGTCCGATCGCTCGGCGATCCGGCACGCCAGCCGCGCGCGGTACCGCTCCCCGACGCTGAGGGTCGCGAGCTCACGCGACACGTCGCGGGGAGCGCCGAACCGGGTGAGCGCCTCGTCGATCCGTCGGTCGACGTCCCAGGCCGCCAGCTGCTCGTAGCGGGTCATCGCGTCGGCGTAGGCGCCGAGGTCGCCGCTCTCGTGGTCGAAGCCCGCGATCGCAGCCTCGAGCTCGTCGGCGACGGCCCGGGTTGCGGCGGAGGTCTGCTCGACGAGCGTCCCGACCGTGGTCCCCGGCGGCACGTCGAGCTCCTGGTCGACGACGGCCAGCGAGCCGACCCTCGACACCGAACCGGCCATCGGCGCCAGCGAGCCCGCCAGGACGCGCAGCAGCGTGGTCTTGCCTGCCCCGTTCTCGCCGACGAGGCCGAGGCGCTCCCCCGCGGAGACCACGAGGTCGAGCCCGTCCAGCACGGGCCGCCCGGGGTAGCCGAACGTGATTCCCCGGGCGACGACGCAGACGGGCTCAGCCACGCAGCACGCGGGCGATCACGGGCGCGAGCGCCCGGAAGGCCTGCCCGCGGTGACTGATCGCGTTCTTCTCGTCGGGGCTCAGCTCGGCGCACGTGCGGCTCTCGCCCAGCGGGACGAGCGCGGGGTCGTAGCCGAACCCGCCCGCGCCGCGCGGCTCGAACGTCAGCGTCCCGACGAGGGCACCCGTCTCGACGTGCTCGAAGCCGTCGGGCGTCACCAGCGCGGCGGCGCACACGAAGCGCGCGCCCCGGTGCTCGGGAGCGATGTCCGAGACCTGCGCGAGCAGCAGCGCGAGGTTCGCCGCGTCGTCCCCGTGCCGGCCGGACCAGCGCGCGGAGAAGATCCCGGGAGCGCCGCCCAGCACGTCGACCGCGAGGCCCGAGTCGTCCGCGACCGCGGGCAACCCGGTGAACGCCGCGAGCGCACGCGCCTTGATGAGCGCGTTCGCCTCGAACGTCACGCCGTCCTCGACGGGCTCGGGCGCGCCCACGTCCCGCGCGCCCACCACGTCGTCGCCCGCGAGCTCGGGGAGCACGGGCGCGAGGATCGCGCGCAGCTCGCCGACCTTGTGCGCGTTGTGGGTCGCGAGCACCAGGCGTGGGCTCACGCGGTCACCGCGCGGGTCGCGGACCCGTCGCCGGGCGCCGCGGCGAGCGCGGCCTGCTGCAGCGCGGAGAGCGTGGCGGTGCCGCCGACGGCCAGGTCGAGCAGCGCGTCGAGCTCGGCGCGGTCGAACGGCGCGTGCTCGGCCGTGCCCTGCACCTCGACGAAGGTGCCCGAGCCGGTGACGACGACGTTCATGTCCGTCTCGGCGCGCACGTCCTCGACGTAGGGCAGGTCGAGCATCGGGACGCCGTCGATGATGCCGACGCTGACGGCCGCGACCGAGTCGGTCAGCACCGTGCGGCCGGGCTTGATGAGGCGCTTGCCCTGGGCCCAGTCGACGGCGTCGGCGAGCGCGACGTACGCGCCCGTGATCGCCGCGGTGCGCGTGCCGCCGTCGGCCTGGAGCACGTCGCAGTCGAGCACGATCGTGTTCTCGCCGAGCGCGGAGACGTCGATGATCGCGCGCAGCGAGCGCCCGATCAGGCGGGAGATCTCGTGCGTGCGCCCGCCGACCTTGCCGCGCACGGACTCACGGTCGGAGCGGCTGTCCGTGGCGCGCGGCAGCATCGAGTACTCGGCGGTCACCCAGCCCTCGCCCGAGCCCTTGCGCCAGCGCGGCACGCCCTCGGTGAACGAGGCGACGCACAGCACCTTGGTGTTGCCGAACTCGACGAGCACGCTGCCCTCGCCCGCGCTCAGGAAGCGGCGCGTGATCGTGATGGGGCGGAGCTCGTCGGCGGCGCGGCCGTCGGCGCGCACGGAGGCGGTGGTGGGGGAAGTCATGCGCAGAGCCTAACGAAGCAGACCGACAGCCTCAGAGCACGTACGTGGCCCCGGGCTCGGCGACGTCGACCGGTCCGGCGTACGTCTCCCGTGCCTCGGCGACCACGGTCTCGGCGGGCGTCCAGGCCGGCAGGTGCGTGAGGACGAGGCGGCCCGAGCCACCCGTCGACGCCGCCGCGCCCGCGCGGCGGCCCGTCAGGTGCACGCCGCGCACCGCGTCGTCGCGGCCCTCGATGAAGGCGGCCTCGGAGAGCAGCAGGTCGGCCGCCGCGAGCCTGTCGAGGCCGTCGCACGCGTCGGTGTCGCCCGTGTAGGCGAGCGTCACGGTCCGGGCCGGGTCCTCGTCGGACGGCCCCTGCACGCGGATGCCGAACGCGGGCACGGGGTGCAGCACGGGCACGGGCGTCAGGGTCAGGGGGCCGACGACGACGGGCGCGGCCGGGTCCCACTCGTGGAACCGGAACTGGCCGCCGACGTCCGTGGCGGGGTCGGAGCCGGCGATCTGGGTGAGCCGCTCGGCGGTGCCGGTCGGGCCCCACACGTCGACGGCGTCGAGCGGGCCGCCGGGCCGGTAGCGGCGCAGCACGTTGAGCACCACCATGTCGGCGACGTGGTCCGAGTGCAGGTGGCTGAGCGCAATGGCGTCCAGCGCGGTCGGGTCGCCGTACTTCTGCAGCGGCCCGAGCGCCCCGTTGCCGAGGTCCAGCAGGACGCTCCAGGTCCGGCCGGAGGCATCGTCGGCCTGGACGAGGTACCCCGAAGCCGCCGACGTCGGGCTCGGGTAGGAGCCGGCGCAGCCGAGGACGACGAGCCTCATCGCAGAGCCGCCCGCGGCTCGACGAGGCCTACCTCGGGGCCGAGGAACCGGCGCGCGAGAGTCTGGAAACCGACGGGGTCGCCCGTCGCGAGGAAGCGGTGCTCGGCGGGTCCGGCGGCGGGGTCGCGCTCCAGGTCGTGCGCGACGAGCGTGCGGTACACGTCCTTGGCGGTCTCCTCGGCACTCGAGACGAGCGTGACGTCCTCGCCCATGACGTAGGAGATCGCGCCGGTCAGCAGCGGGTAGTGCGTGCAGCCGAGCACGAGGGTGTCGACGCCCGCCTCGCGCACCGGGTCCAGGTACTCGTGCGCGAGCGCCAGCACGTCCGGGCCCGAGGTGATGCCAGCCTCGACCAGCGGCACGAACTCCGGGCACGCCTGGGTGATGAGACGCACCCCCGGGGCCACCGCGAACGCGTCGTCGTACGAGCGGGACTCGACGGTCGACTTGGTGGCGATGACGCCGATCCGGCCCGAGCGCGTGGCGGCCACGGCGCGGCGGGCGGCGGGCAGGATCACCTCGACGACGGGGATGCCGCGGCGCAGCGTGTACCGCTCGCGCGCGTCGCGCAGCATGGCCGACGACGCGGTGTTGCACGCGATGACGAGCAGCTTGACGCCCGCATCGACCAGGTCGTCCATGACCTCGAGCGCGTGGGCGCGGACCGCCGCGAGCGGCTTGCTGCCGTACGGGGTGTTGAGGGTGTCGCCGATGTACACGGTCGACTCGTGGGGCAGCTGGTCGAGGATGGACCTCGCGACCGTCAGACCCCCGACGCCTGAGTCGAAGATCCCGATGGGGGCGTCGTTCACCCGGCCGAGCCTAGCGGGAGGGCCCGCCCGACGACGGGTCAGGAGGTGTGACGTCGGACGCGGCGCGGGCGTCGTCGAGCATGAGCGTGACCAACGACTCCTGCATCCACGACAGCGCGCCGTAGATCGCGACGAGCTGGCGGGCGCCCTCGGGCACGGCGTCCACGTCGTAGATCGCCTCGGCCTGCTCGTCGGTCCGGATCTCGAGCCGCTCGGCGATCACGAGGCGGATGTCGGTGATCGCGGAGGCCAGCGCGCGGGCCTCGGACCGGTCGACGACCACCTCGGACGGGCGCTTGCCCGGCCGGTCGGTCAGCACCGCGGCGAGCCTGCGCAGGCCCGCCGACTTGCTCGCCCGCAGGTCCGCCTGGGTCAGGCGGCGGAACTCGGCGGCGAGCTCCTCGTCGTCGCGGCTCGCGTCCGGCAGGAGCCGGCGCACGGCGGGATCGTCGGGCCGCGGCGTGGGCCGGGCCAGGTCGTGGGCGAGACCGGCGAGCAGGTCGTCGGTCGCGGGCGCCTCGTCGTCGTCCAGCATCGAGGCGACGTCGGACGCCGCGGCGGCCAGCACGTAGCGCTCGTCGTCGGTCAGCCGCGCGACGTACGCCCCGCGGGCGCGGCGAAACGCCTTCACTGGCCGCTGCGCTGGAGCGTGGCCCACAGCCCGAACCCGTGCATGGCCTGCACGTCGACCTCCATGGTCTCGAGCGAGCCCGTCGAGACCACCGCGCGCCCCTCCTGGTGCACCTGCTTCATGAGCTTCTCGGCCTTGGCGCGGGGGTGGCCGAAGTACGTCTCGAACACGTAGGTCACATAGGTCATGAGGTTGACGGGGTCGTTCCAGACGATCGTCACCCACGGGTCGGCGACGGCCGCGTCGGTCGCTGCCTCGGCGGTCTCCTCGGGCGCTGTGATCACGGGCACGCGCCCACTCTAGGCAGCCTCTAGGTTGAGCCGTATGTCGACCGCGCTGCTCACCGACCGGTACGAGCTCACGATGCTGCAGGCCGCCCTCGCCGACGGCACCGCAGACCGCCGCTGCGTGTTCGAGGTCTTCACGCGGCGCCTGCCGCACGGCCGCCGCTACGGGGTCGTCGCCGGCACCGGGCGCTTCCTCGAGGCGCTGGAGACGTTCCGCTTCGGCACCACCGAGCTCGACTGGCTGGCCGCCGAGGGCGTGGTCGACGACCGCACGCTCGCCTACCTGGCCGACTACCGGTTCACGGGCTCGATCGTCGGGTACGCCGAGGGCGAGGTGTTCTTCCCGTCCTCCCCCGTGCTCGTCGTCGAGGGGACGTTCGCCGAGGCCGTGCTGCTCGAGACCCTCGCGCTGTCGATCCTCAACTTCGACTCCGCGATCGCGTCCGCTGCCTCGCGCATGACGAGCGCCGCCGTGGACCGGCCGTGCCTCGAGATGGGCTCGCGCCGTGCCCACGAGCAGGCTGCGGTGGCGGCGGCCCGTGCGGCCGTCGTCGGCGGGTTCGTCGGGACGTCCAACCTCGAGGCCGGGCGCCGGTACGGGCTGCCGACGATCGGCACGGCCGCGCACGCCTTCACGCTGCTGCACGACGACGAGGAGGCCGCGTTCGCCGCGCAGGTCGCCTCGCTCGGCGCCGGCACGACCCTGCTCGTCGACACCTACGACGTGCACCGCGGGGTCGAGCGCGCGCTCGCCGCGGCGGGGACCGGGCTCGGCGCGGTGCGGCTCGACTCGGGCGACCTGGGCGGGCTCGCCGCCGAGGTGCGCCACCAGCTCGACGAGGCGGGCGCCCGGGAGACGAAGATCGTCGTGACCTCCGACCTCGACGAGTACGCGATCGCCGCCCTGGCCGTCGCGCCGGTCGACGTCTACGGCGTCGGGACGTCGCTGGTCACCGGATCGGGCGCGCCGACCTGCGGCATGGTCTACAAGCTCGTGGCTCGTGAGGGCGCGGACGGCGAGCTCGCGCCGGTCGCCAAGGCGTCGCGGGACAAGACGAGCGTCGGTGGGCGCAAGGGCGCGGCGCGGCGGCTGGACGCCGAGGGCCGGGCGGTCGCCGAGGTGCTCGTCGAGGGGCGGGACGTGCTCGTGCGCGCGTGGCCAGACGCCGAGGAGGCCGACGACGCTGGCGACCTCCCCGACGCGTCGGGGGGTTCTGCTGGTTCTGCGTCTGCTGGTTCTGGGGGGCGGCTCAGGCCGCTGCACGTGCCGCTCGTGGCGGACGGCGTGGTGGACCCTGCGTGGGTCGGTGCCGGCGGCGTGGAGGCCGCAGCACGTCGGCACCGCGCCTCGCGGGACGAGCTGCCGCGCGGTGCGCGGCGGCTGTCGGCCGACGAGGCCGCGGTGCCGACGGTCAAGCTGGAGCTCGGGGCGTGATCGCCCGGCGAGCTGACTAGATCCTGCTGCTCCGCCCACGCCCGACGAGGGCGAGGATCAGGCTGACGACGAGGACGGCCACGCCGATCCAGAGGAGGAACGAGCCGACGCCGCCGATACCGAGGACGACGAGGATGGCACCGACGATGATGAGGATGAGCCAGAGGGGCATGGGTTGACCCTTTCGTTCGTGAGTCACCGAGAGGGCGATCCGGGGGTACCCGGGGCCCTTGACACGACTCAAGGCTGGCAGTGGTGGGAGCGCTCCGCACCCGGGGTGAAAAAGTTGCACGTCGGTGCACTGGTGCTATGTGGGCACGCGTCCAGGACGCTGACCTGCGGAAACGCACTTTCGGCGGCATTTCACATCGTGAGACAGGCCTTGTCGCCGCGCACGCATTA
This sequence comes from Cellulomonas rhizosphaerae, assembly GCF_003470205.1. Classification (GTDB taxonomy): domain Bacteria; phylum Actinomycetota; class Actinomycetes; order Actinomycetales; family Cellulomonadaceae; genus Cellulomonas; species Cellulomonas rhizosphaerae. The sequence goes on along the minus strand of NZ_QWKP01000158.1, from coordinate 3,471 downwards.
GGCGTAGGGCGAATTGATTCAGGAGGACAGATGACCGCACTGCAGATCGACCTGGCCGGCCGCACGGCCCTCGTCACGGGGTCCACGCAGGGCATCGGGCTCGCCATCGCGACGACCCTCGCCTCGGCCGGCGCACGCGTCGCGGTCAACGGCCGCAGCCCCGAGTCGGTCGCCCGCGCGAGCGCCGCGATCCGCACGGACGTCGCCGACGCCGACCTCGTGGAAGCACCCGCCGACGTCACGACCGCCGAGGGCGTCGCCGCGCTGCTCGCCGTGCTTCCCGAGGTCGACGTGCTCGTCAACAACCTCGGGATCTTCGAGGCCGTCCCTGCGCTCGACATCAACGACGACGAGTGGCGGCGCTACTTCGACGTCAACGTGCTCAGCGCGGTGCGCCTGATCCGGACCTACCTGCCGGGCATGACCGCACGCGGCTGGGGTCGCGTCATCGACATCGCCTCGGACTCGGCGGTCGTCATCCCGCGCGAGATGGTCCACTACGGCACCTCGAAGACGGCCCTGCTCGCGGTGTCACGCGGCTTCGCCAAGGAGGCCGCGGGCACGGGCGTCACCGTGAACTCGGTGATCGCCGGTCCGACGCACACGGGCGGCGTGGAGGACTTCGTCTACCAGCTCGTCGACCGTTCGCTGCCGTGGGAGGACGCCCAGCGCGAGTTCATGCGCCTGCACCGGCCGCAGTCGCTGCTCGGCCGGCTCATCGAGCCCGAGGAGATCGCGCACCTCGTCGCCTACCTGGCCTCGCCGCTCGCCTCGGCGACGACGGGTGCCGCGGTGCGGGTCGACGGCGGCTACGTGGACTCGATCCTGCCGTAAGACCTACTTCTTGCCGACGAACCAGCCGCGCAGCATCGCGATGCGCCCCGTGAGCTGGTCGGGATCGGCCAGCGCGACCTCGGGCCCTCCGCAGCGGCGACGCAGCTCGGAGTGCACCGAGCCGTGCGGCTGGCCGCTGCGGCGCGCCCACGCGCCGACGAGCTGCGCGAGCTCCTTGCGCAGCTCGGCCTGCTTGCGGTGGTCCATCTCCTCGACCGGGACCGCTGCCGCCGCCGCCCGGCGCTTGCCGCTGACCTGGTCGGCCTGTCGCTGGCGGAGCAGCTCGGAGACCTGGTCGGCGTCGAGCAGGCCGGGAAGGCCCAGGAAGTCGAGCTCCTCGTCGGACCCGACCTCCGCGCCCGTGCCGAACTCGCCGCCGTCGAACAGCACGCGGTCGAACGACGCCTGCGCCTCGAGCGCCTCGAACGCGCCCATCTTGCCGTCAGGGCCGAGTGCGTCGGCCCCGTTGCGCTCGGAGTTCGCGGCCGCGAGCAGCGCGTCCTCGGCGTTGTAGTCGGCGCCCTGCTCCTCGGCCGTCTTGGGCCGGTCGAGCGCGTGGTCCCGCTCGAGCTCGAGCGTGTTGGCCAGGCCCAGCAGCTGCGGCACCGACGGCAGGAACACCGAGGCGGTCTCCCCGCGGCGTCGCGCGCGCACGAACCGGCCGACCGCCTGGGCGAAGAACAGGGGCGTCGCGGTGCTCGTCGCGTACACGCCCACGGCCAGCCGCGGCACGTCGACGCCCTCGGAGACCATCCGCACCGCGACCATCCAGCGCGAGTCGCCGGCGGAGAACGCGTCGATCCGGTCGCTCGCGCCGTCGTCGTCGGACAGCACGACGGTCGGCGACTCCCCCGTCAGCCGTGCCAGGTGGCCCGCGTAGGCCCGCGCGTCGGTCTGGTCGGTCGCGATGATCATGGCGCCCGCGTCGGGGACCACTCGACGCACCTCGGTGAGTCGGCGGTCCGCCGCGGCGAGCACGCTCGGGATCCACTCGCCGTTCGGGTCCAGCGCGGTGCGCCAGGCCTGCGCGGTCATGTCCTTGGTCAGCGGCTCGCCCAGGCGCGCGCTGATCTCGTCGCCCGCCTTGGTCCGCCACCGCATCGACCCGCTGTACGACAGGAAGATCACCGGGCGGACGACGTGGTCGCGCAGCGCGTCGCCGTAGCCGTAGGTGTAGTCGGCGGCGCTGCGCCGAATGCCGTGCTCGTCGCGGTCGTAGCGCACGAACGGAATCGCGGCGGTGTCCGAGCGGAACGGCGTCCCGGTCAGCGCGAGCCGCCGAGTCGCGCCCTCGAAGGACTCGCGCACCGCGTCGCCCCAGGACAGCGCGTCGCCGCCGTGATGGACCTCGTCGAGGATCACCAGCGTCGGCGCGGCGGACGTGCGGGCGGCGTGCAGCGCGGGCTTGCTGGCCACCTGCGCGTAGGTGACAGCGACCCCGTCGAAACCGTGACCGTGGCGGCCCTGGGCGTTGCTGAAGTTCGGGTCGAGCTTGATGCCGACGCGCGCAGCAGCGTCGGCCCACTGGCGCTTGAGGTGCTCGGTGGGCGCGACGACCGTCACGCGGCGCACGATCCGGGCCTGCAGCAGCTCGGTGGCGATCCGCAGCGCGAAGGTCGTCTTGCCGGCGCCGGGTGTGGCGACCGCGAGGAAGTCCCGCGGCGACGCGTCGCGGTAGCGCTCGATCGCCTCGGCCTGCCAGGCGCGCAGCTTGCCGGCCGTCCCCCACGGCGCGCGGCTCGGGAACGCCGGCGGCAGGTGCTCAGCCGCCGACGCGGACGCGTGCGTGCTCGGCGCAGGCGCTGCGTGGGCGGCGAACAGGTCCGCGGGCTGGGAGGAGGACGACGGGCGCGGGGCGCCGCTCACTTGCCGCCGCGGCCGAAGCCGAATCGACGACCGCCGCCGTCGCCGGACCCCTTGTCACCGGAGCCCTTGTCGTCGCCGTCCTGCGGCTCGCGCAGACCGTCGTAGATCTCCTTGCACACGGGGCACACGGGGAACTTGTTCGGGTCACGACCCGGCACCCACACCTTGCCGCAGAGCGCGATCACCGGCTTGCCGCTCATCGCGGACGCCATGATCTTCTCCTTGCGCACGTAGTGCGCGAACCGCTCGTGGTCGCCGGGCTCGACCTGCTCGGTCGTCTCCTGGCGCTCCAGGACGCTCGTGGCGGTCCCCTGATCCGGTCCGCTCGGGTCGACGGGCGCGGGCTGCGGCAGGGGCTCACTCATGGCGAGAAGTGTACGTCGACCCCCCGACACCGAATCAGCCCTTCCACCGCCCCGCCCCGGTCGCCCCCGCTCGCCCCGTTCCCTGCCGAGCGCGTGTCGTACGGCCCGAGCGCGTACGGCGCGCCACCCGCGCTCGAGCCGCTGGACGCGCGCTCGGCGACGAGCGCACGACCGGGGACGCTGCGGCCGAGGCACCGGCCATCGACGCGCTCGCGCATCGCGCAGCCGGCCCGCGGCGGCGTCCCGCTGCCACCTCATCCGGCGAGCGCGGGTCGTACGGGCCGAGCGCGTACGGCGCGCCACCGGCGCTCGGTCCGCTTGACGCGCGCTCGGCGAACGGAGCGCGCGGGAGCGGGCCGCGGGCGCGCGTGGGCCGCGGGCGCGCGGGAGCTCCGCGGGGGCCGCG
>NZ_QWKP01000157.1 GCF_003470205.1 Cellulomonas rhizosphaerae | reverse complement strand
GAACCGGCGCAGCTTCTCCGGGTCGTCGAGCGTGTCCTTCCACTCGTCGGAGTAGTCCTCGACGTGCTGGGCCATCTGCTCGTCGAGGTCCGCGGCGATGCCGAGCGAGTCCTCGAGCACCACGGCCCGGACGCCGTCGAGCCCGCCCTCGACGTCCTCGATCCACGGCGCCGTGCGCTGCAGCCGGTCGGCGGTGCGGACGTAGTAGAGCAGGAAGCGGTCGATCGTGCGGATGAGCGTCTCGGTGTCGAGGTCCTCGGCCAGCAGCTGGGCGTGCCGCGGGGTGAACCCGCCGTTGCCGCCGACGTAGACGTTCCACCCCTTGTCGGTCGCGATCACGCCGACGTCCTTGCCGCGCGCCTCGGCGCACTCACGCGCGCAGCCCGAGACGCCGAGCTTGATCTTGTGCGGCGAGCGCAGGCCGCGGTAGCGCAGCTCGAGCAGGACCGCGAGCGCCACGGAGTCCTGGACCCCGAACCGGCACCACGTCGACCCGACGCACGACTTCACGGTCCGCAGCGACTTGCCGTACGCGTGCCCGGACTCGAAGCCCGCGTCGACCAGGCGCTGCCAGATGGCCGGGAGCTGGTCGATCCGAGCGCCGAACATGTCGATCCGCTGTCCGCCGGTGATCTTCGTGTACAGCCCGAAGTCCTGGGCGACGGCACCGATCGCGATGAGCCCCTCGGGCGTCACCTCGCCGCCGGGGATGCGCGGCACGACCGAGTACGAGCCGTCCTTCTGCAGGTTGGCCATCACGTGGTCGTTGGTGTCCTGCAGCGCGGCCCGCTCGCCCTCGAGGACGTGCGCCGGGGCCGTCGTCGCGAGGATCGAGGCGACCGCGGGCTTGCAGATGTCGCAGCCGCGCGCGTCGGGCCGGGTGCCGAACCGCGCGACGACCTCGGTGAACGAGCGCACCCCGGCCACGCGGACGGCGTCGTACAGCCCGGCGCGGGACAGCGCGAAGTGCTCGCACAGCGCGGTCGAGACCGTGATGCCTTGCTTGGTCAGCTCGGTCGTGACGAGCTTCTTGACGAGCGGGAGGCAGGACCCGCAGCTCGTTCCGGCCTTGGTGCAGGCCTTGACCGCGGGCAGGTCGGTGCAGCCGTGCTCGGTGACCGCGCCGCGCACGGCGCCGGCGGACACGTTGTTGCACGAGCACACCGCGGCGTCGTCGGGCAGCTCGAGGTCGGGGGCTCCCCCGGTCCCCTCGGGCAGGAGGTAGGCGGCGGGGTCGCCGGGCAGCTCGCGGCCCAGCATCGGCCGCAGGCTCGCGTAGGCGGACGCGTCGCCGACGAGGACGCCGCCGAGCAGCGTGCGCGCGTCGTCGGACATCACGAGCTTCTTGTAGACGCCGGCCACGGGGTCGGCCCAGACGATCTCGAGCGCGCCCGGCGTCTCACCGAACGCGTCGCCGAAGCTCGCCACGTCGACGCCCGAGAGCTTCAGCTTCGTGGCGGTGTCCGCGCCGGGGAACTCCGCGTGGCCACCGAGAAGGCGGTCGACGGCCACCTCGGCCATCGCGTACCCGGGGGCGACGAGGCCGATGCAGGCACCCTGGATGCATGCGACCTCGCCGACCCCGGAGATGTGGGGGTCGGACGTGAGGCAGGTGTCGTCGACGACGACCCCGCCGCGCGCCCCGATCTCGAGCCCGGCGTCGCGGGCCAGCTCGTCGCGCGGCCGGACGCCCGCGGCGATGACGACGACGTCGGCGTCGACCCGGCCGCCGTCGGCGAGGTCGAGCCGGCCCACGCCGCCGCGGCGGTGCGGGCGGATCCGCGTCGTCGCCGCGTTGAGCCGCACGCCGACGCCGAGCGCGTTGATGAGCCGCCGCAGCGCCTCGCCTCCCCCGAGGTCGACCTGCGCCGACATGAGGTGCGTGCCGACCTGCAGCACCGTGGTCTGCGCGCCCAGCGCCTGCAGGGCGCCCGCAGCCTCGAGGCCCAGCAGGCCGCCGCCGAGCACCGCGCCGCGCACGGTCTTGCCCTCGGACATCGCCTCGACGTACCCGCGCAGCGCGGCGACGTCGTCGATCGTGCGGTAGACGAACACGCCGGGCAGGTCGGCGCCCTCGATGGGCGGCACCCAGGCCGACGAACCGGTCGCGAGGACGAGGTGGTCGTAGTGCTCGACCCTCCCGCGCGCGGTCGTCACGGTCCGGGCCGTGCGGTCGACGGCCACGACGCGCTCGTCGCGGGCCAGCGTGACCAGTGGGTCGTGCCACAGCTCGGCATCGCCCAGCGCCAGGTCCTCGGCGTCCCGGCCGGAGAAGTAGCTCGTCAGGGCGACGCGGTCGTAGGGCCGACGAGGCTCCTCGGCGAGGACCGTGACGCGCCAGGCGCCGGCCTCGTCCCTGTCGCGCAGGGCCTCGACGAGGCGCTGCGCCACCATGCCTCCGCCGACGACGACGAGGTGCTGGCTCATGGGGCTCCGTCCGTGCTGCTGCTCGAGGCGTCCGGTCTGCTCTGGGGGTGCAGGTCCGTGCTCCGACGGTAGGAACCGCGTGTTTCGCCGCGGGGCGCGCATCGGTTTCCTCTTCCGAACACTTCCCGCACACCGGCTCCCCGGTGGCTGTGAGAGGTCCGTGGCACGCTGGCGCGCATGGGAGTCGTGATCGCGCTGCTGCGGGCCGTCAACGTCGGCGGCCGCAAGGTGACCGCCGCGGGCATGCGGTCGGTCGCCGAGGGGCTCGGGTACGAGCAGGTGGCCAGTTACGTCAACAGCGGGAACCTCGTGCTCGTGACGTCGGCGACGCCGGCCACCGTCGAGCGGGACCTGTCCGCCGCGCTGTCGGCCGACGTCGGGTTCGACGTGCCGGTCGTCGCGCGGACGCTCGCGCAGTGGGACGCGGTGATCGACGCGCTGCCGTTCCCCGACGAGGCACGCGACGACCCGTCCCACCTGGTCGTCTACGCGTGGGACGGCGCGGTGGGCGGCACGTCGTTCGACCCGGCCCCGTACGGCAACGAGCAGGTCGTGTGGCACGGGCACGAGGCGTACGCGTCCTACCCGGACGGGATCGGCCGCTCGAAGCTGACCCTGCCGGTGCTGAGCAGGGCGTGCGGGCGCGCCGGCACCGCACGCAACTGGAACACGGTCCTCGCGCTCGCGCGGCTGGGCCACGAGCGGGCCGGCTGACGCCTGCCGATGTCGGCGGAGTTTGATTGAATCGGGCGATGGCCTCGCTCGAGATCGACGCTCTCAACAAGACCTACGGATCCGTCCGCGCGCTGCGCGACATGACCTTCGACGTGCGAGCCGGCGAGATCTTCGGATTCGTCGGCTCGAACGGCGCCGGCAAGTCGACCACGATGCGCATCGTGCTGGGCGTGCTCGCCCAGGACAGTGGTGAGGTGCGATGGGACTCCGCGCCGCTGGGCCCGGACACGCGGCGCCGGATCGGCTACATGCCCGAAGAACGCGGCCTGTACCCGCGCATGAAGGTCGGCGAGCAGCTCGTCTACCTCGCGCGGCTGCACGGCATGGACACCGCGGCGGCCCGCGCGTCGATGGAGCGTTGGACCGAGACGCTCGGCATCGAGGAGCGCCGCGGCGACGAGGTGCTCAAGCTCTCGCTCGGCAACCAGCAGCGCGTGCAGCTCGCCGCGGCCCTGGTGCACGAGCCCGACATCCTCGTGCTCGACGAGCCCTTCTCCGGCCTCGACCCCGTGGCGGTCGACGTCATGAGCGGGGTGCTGCGCGAGCAGGCCGCCGCCGGCCGGCCGGTCGTGTTCTCCTCCCACCAGCTCGAGCTCGTCGAGCGGCTCAGCGACCGGGTCGGGATCGTGCGCGCCGGCTCGATGGTGGCGCTGGGCGGGATCGACGAGCTGCGCACCACCGAGCATCGCCGATGGGCGGTCGACGGGCCGCCCGACTCCGCGTGGGCGGCCGGCGTGCCCGAGGTCCGCGTGCTGGAGTCGTCCGGCACGACGACCGTGGTCGAGGCCGCCGGGACCGGCCCCGACGAGGTGGACCAGGCCGTCCTGCGCGCGGCGCTCGCCGCCGGCCCGGTGCGCGAGTTCTCGCTCGTGCGGCCGTCGCTGACCGAGCTGTACCGCGACGTGGTCGCGGCCGACGTTCCGGCCGAACAGGTCGAGACCGAGGAGGGGGCAGCATGAGCGCCGACCGTTCGCTCGGCTCGGGCGCGGCGATCCGGCTCGTCGCGGGCCGCGAGATCCGCACGCGCCTCGCGTCGAAGGCCTTCATCTGGCTCACGCTCGCGTTCGTCGTGATCGTCGTGCTCGGCGGGCTGCTGTTCAAGCTCACGGGCTCGTCGAGCGACCCGCAGCAGGTCGCCGTGACGACCGACGCTGCGGGGGCGGCTGACCAGGTCAAGGCGACCGCGACCGGCGTCGGGGTCGACGTCGTCACGCGTGAGGTCCCCGACCGCGCGGCCGGCGAGAAGCTGCTGTCGTCCGGGGACGCCGACGCGCTCGTCGTCGCGACCTCGCCGACCCTCGAGATCGTGGTCAAGCAGGACCTGAGTGACCAGCTCGGGCCCGTGTTCGGATCGCTCGCGCAACAGCTCGCGCTGAGCGGCGCCGTGACCGACCTGGGCGGCGACCCGGCCGAGGTCGCACAGGCCGTCGCGACGGCCGCGCCCACGGTCACCGCGCTCGAGCCCGAGCCCGAGCGCGACGGCGGTCAGATCGCCGCCGGTGTGATCGTCGGGATCCTGCTGTTCATCGCCCTGATGAACGCGGGCCAGCTCGTCGCGCAGGGCGTGGTCGAGGAGAAGACGAGCCGCGTGGTCGAGCTGCTGCTGGCGACGCTGCGGCCATGGCAGCTCATGGCGGGCAAGGTGCTCGGCATCGGGATCGTCGGGCTGGTGCAGCTCGTGCTGATCGTCGGCGCGGCCGTCGCGTCGTCACTCGGGTTCGGCGTGCTGGACTCGTCGTCGCTGGACGTCGGCGCGATCGCGGTGTGGGCGCTCGTGTGGTTCGTCGTGGGGTTCGCGATGTTCGCGCTCGTGCTGGCCGCGCTCGCCGCGCTGGTCTCGCGCCAGGAGGACATCGGCTCCGTGACAGGCCCCGTCATCGCGCTCATGATCGTCCCGTACATCGTCGGGATCAGCATCGCGCCCTATGACCCGGAGAGCACGATCGTCGTCGTGATGTCCTTCATCCCGTTCGCGGCGCCGTTCATCATGCCGATCCGGCAGGCGCTCGGCGCCGTCGAGGGGTGGGAGGTCGCCGTCTCGCTCGGGCTGTCGATCGCGCTGATCCCCGTGCTGGTGTGGCTCGCGGGACGGGTGTACTCCAACGCGGTGCTCCGCGCCGGCGGGCGGGTCAAGCTCAAGGACGCTCTCGGGGGACGCTGACCGGGCACACGCGGTTAGGTTGGGCGCATGGCGACCCTGTTCACGCGCATCATCGACGGCGAGATCCCCGGGCGGTTCGTCTGGGCCGACGAGGTGGCGGTCGCGTTCGCGACGATCGCACCGATCACCGACGGCCACGTGCTCGTGGTCCCGCGCGCCGAGATCGTGCAGCTCACGGACGCGCCCGACGAGGTCCTCGCGCACCTGATCGCCGTCGCGAAGACCATCGGCCTCGCGCAGCAGGCCGCGTGGGACGCGCCGCGCGCCGCGCTGCTCGTCGCGGGGTTCGAGGTGCCGCACCTGCACCTGCACGTGCTTCCCGCGTGGGACGAGGCGAGCCTGACGTTCGCCAACGCGCGGACCGACCTGCCGGGTGCCGAGCTGGACGCCGCGGCGCAGAGCGTGCGAGCGGCGCTCGTCGCCGCGGGCCACGGCGGGCGCGTTCCGGCGGAGCTCGGGTCTCCGGCGCTCGCCTGACGATCACCCCCTCCCGGGCGCGCGTCGGCGCGCGACGCACAGGCGCCGGGCGGACGATGGACGCCGAGCGGAGGTGCGGATGAGCACGCGGGAGAGCAGGACGCGCGACGGCCTCGCCGCGCTGGCCGGGCTGGCGGCGGGGGCCGTGACCGTCGGGACCGGGAGCCTCGTCGCCCTGTTCACCGGCGCCGCGTCCGACCCGATCAACGCGGTCGGCGCGACGTTCGTCGACGCGACGCCGCTGTGGCTCAAGGAGTTCGCGACCTCGACGTTCGGCACCGACGACAAGCTTGTGCTCGGGATCGGCGAGGTGCTCGTGCTCGCGCTGCTCGCCGCAGTGGCCGGTGTGCTCGCCGCGCGACGCTGGGCGTGGGGCGCGACGCTCGTCGTGCTGCTCGCGGCCGTGAGCGGGATCGCCGCGATGTCGCGGCCGGACACCGGGACGCTCGCCGCGGTGCCGAGCGTGGCCGCGGGGGTCGCCGGGCTCGTGGCGCTGCGACTGCTGATCGATCGCCTCCCCCGGGTGCCCGTGCCGGCGCGGCGGGCGCCGGTCGCCGCCTCGGTCGGCCCGGTGGACGCCGCTCGGCCCATCGGGGCCGGGCAGGACGACGTGTGGATCGCCCCGGCTCCCGGACCCGACCGCCGCTCGTTCCTCCAGGCCACGGCCGCCGCCGCGAGCCTGGGCGTGGTCGCGGCCTTCGTCGGCCGCGCGGTCGGGGCGACCGCACGCGCCGCCCGGAGCGCCCGCGCCTCGCTGCGCCTGCCGGCCCCGGCCGTCACCGCCGCCCCCGTCCCGGCGGGCGAGCAGGTCGACGCGCCCGGCATGGAGCCGTGGGAGACGCCGGCGGACGACTTCTACCGCATCGACACCGCGCTCGTCGTCCCGCAGCTCGACCCGAGCACGTGGGAGCTGCGCGTGCACGGGCTGGTCGAGCAGGAGATCACGCTGACGTGGGACGAGCTGCTCGCGTCCGAGCTGGTCGAGGCGTGGGTGACGCTGTGCTGCGTGTCCAACCCCGTTGGCGGCGACCTGATCGGCAACCAGCGCTGGCTCGGGCTGCCGATCCGTGAGGTCCTCGCGCGCGCCAAGCCGCACGCCGACGCGGACATGGTGCTGTCGAAGAGCTCCGACGGCTTCACGGCGTCGACGCCGATCGAGGCGCTCACCGACGACCGCGACGCGCTGCTCGCGATCGGCATGGACGGCGAGCCGCTGCCGATCGAGCACGGCTTCCCGGTGCGGATGGTCGTTCCCGGCCTGTACGGCTACGTGTCGGCGACCAAGTGGGTCGTCGACCTCGAGGTCACGAGGTTCGCCGACAAGACGTCGTACTGGACCGACCGCGGCTGGTCGCCGCACGGGCCGATCAAGACCCAGTCGCGGATCAGCGTGCCGCGGTACGACGACCCGCTGAAGGCCGGCGAGATCGTCGTCGCCGGGACCTCGTGGGCCCAGCACCGTGGCGTCACGCGCGTGCAGGTCCGGGTCGACAGCGGGCCGTGGGTCGACGTGGACCTGGCCGACGACGGCGGCATCGACTCGTGGCGCCAGTGGAGCTACCGCTGGCAGGCCGACCCGGGCCGGCACACCCTGCTCGTGCGCGCCTACGACCCCGAGGGCGTCCAGTCGGGCAAGCGCGTCGACGTCGTCCCCAACGGCGCCGAGGGCTACGACCAGGTCCAGGTCACCGTCACCTGACCCACTCCCCGAGCCCGGACCCTCGCGGGGGTCAGTAGACGTCGCGGACGTAGCGGCGGGTCGTGGTGAGGTGCTTGACGTAGGCGTCCGTGGACTCCGGGGGCAGGTGGCCGTGGGTGGCGACGATCTCGCGCAGTGCGGCGTCGACGTCCTTGGCCATCCGGGAGGCGTCGCCGCAGACGAAGAACGACGCGCCCGCCTCGAGCCACTCCCACAGCCGCGCGCCGTGCTCGCGCATCCGGTCCTGGACGTAGACCTTGGCGCGCTGGTCACGCGAGAAGGCGGTCGAGAGGCGGTCGAGCGTGCCGTCCTTGAGCAGCTGGGACAGCTCGTCGCGGTAGTAGAAGTCCGTCGCCTGGTGCTGCTCGCCGAAGAACAGCCAGTTGCGGCCCGTGTGCCGGGCGGCGGCGCGGTCGGCGAGGAAGCCGACGAACGGCGCGACGCCCGTGCCCGGGCCGACCATGATCGCGGGCACGTCGGGGGCGGGCGGCAGGAAGTGCGACGTGGGCTGCACGTGCACCGGGACGAGCGTGCCGATCGGGGCGTCGGCGAGGAACGTCGAGCAGACCCCGCCGCGGTCGGTCCCCGTCGGTGAGGCGTACCGCACGACGGACATCGTCAGCGACACCGCGTCGGGTGAGACCCGCGCGCTCGACGAGATCGAGTACTGCCGCGGCGCGAGGCGGCGCAGCACCCCGACCAGGTCGGCGGCGTGCACGTCGGGCGCGAGCTCGGCGACCACGTCGACCGCTTGCCGGCACCACGTCCAGCGCGCGAGTTCGTGGCCGTTCCCGGGCCGCAGGAGCTGGCGCAGCTCGGTGCTGCCGGAGCGCTCGGCGACGAAGGTGAGCAGGTCGGTCGACAATCGGCTGATGTCGAGGTCGGCGGTGAGCGCCTCGCGCAGCGGGCGAGCGCGGCCGTCGAGCGTGACCTCCAGGGTCGGGTCCCAGCCGGTCACGGCGAGCCACTCGTCGACCAGCGCGGCCGCGTTCGTCGGGCGGACCGCGATCGCGTCGCCCGCGCGGTAGGTGACCTCGCGCGGGCTGTCGGCGACGTCGAGGACGATCTCGCGGACCTCCTTGGCGGAGCCCGGCAGCGACAGCAGGCGGTTGCCGACGAGTCGCGCCTCGCCGGGGTGCTGGCGGGTCGCGAGGGCGGGTTCCGGGGACGCGTCCGACGAGGGCACCGCCGGCTCCTGCACCGTGACGGCGGACGGGTCCGACGACGAGGCCGCCGGTTCCTGTGCGGTCAGCGCAGCCGCCACCGCGTCGATCCACGCGTGCGCGCGGTCGTCCTCGCCCGGCTCGCAGTCGGTGCGCGGCACGAGGCGGACCGCCCCGAGCTCCTCGAGCCGGTGGTCGAGCCTGCGCCCGTGCCCGCAGAACCGGTCGTAGCTCGAGTCCCCCAGCGCGAGCACCGCGAACCGCGAGCCGTCGAGCCGCCGCGCGTCCTGCGCGGCGACCGACTCCCAGAACGCGGTGCCGTTGTCAGGCGCGTCGCCGTCGCCGAACGTGCTGGTCACGACCACGAGGTCGGCGCCGACAGGAAGGTCGGCGGGCAGGCACTCGTCCATCGCGGCCGTGCGTGACGCGAGACCCGCGCCGACCAGGCGCTGCGCGGCGGCGAGCGCCAGGTCCTCGGCCGAGCCGGTCTGCGACGCCCACAGCACGACGACCTGCCGGGTCGCCGGCGCAGCCTCGTCGGCCGAGGTCCGCGGGCCGTGCCGCTCGGGCGTGCGCGAGAACAACCCGGCGAGCAGGCCGTCGACCCACAGCGCCTGGTCGGGGTCGAGCGGCGCGGTCGACGGCAGCACGGGCGTGCCTGGCTCTCCCCCGCCGAGGCCGGCGAGGAAGCCCGCGAGGTAGCGGCGCTCGTCGTCGCCGAGCTTCGGCGGCTCGGGCACGTCGAGGCCCAGCGCGGCACCGAGGGCGCGGATCGCGAGCGCGCCCGGTGTCAGCCCGCCGCGGGGTGCGGCTGGCTCCTGCGCCGACAGCGCGTCGGGCAGGTCAGCGGTGCCAGCGGCGGGCACAGGGGCGGCGGGCGGCGCCGCGACCGGCGTGAGGGCCACCGCGCACACCTTGAGCTCGGGCTGGAACGAGATCGGGTCGACCGCGTCGTTCGTCACCGCGTTGACGGCGAGGTATTCCCCGAACACGTCGTTCCAGTGGAACGGCGCGAACAGCGCACCGGGCAGGACGCGGTCCGTGACCCGTGCCGGCAGGACGGCGCGACCGCGGCGCGAGGCGATCTCGACCGACGCGCCGTCGACGAGCCCCAGCCCGGCGGCGTCCGACGGGTGGATCTCGATGAACGGCCCCGGCGCGAGCTTGGTGAGCTTGGCGACCTTCCCCGTCTTGGTCATCGTGTGCCACTGGTGCTGGACACGGCCGGTGTTGAGCACGAAGGGGTAGTCGTCGTCGGGCAGCTCGGCCGCGGGCAGGTGCGGGCGCGCGTGGAACCGGGCGCGGCCCGACGGCGTCGGGAAGTGCAGCCGCGGGCGCGTGCCGTCGGGGTGCTCGAGCACCGGCTGCGACACGCCGTCGTTGAGGTAGCGGATCGGGTTGCGGCGCGGCGCGTCCGGGGCGGCGGGCCACTGCACGGACCCGCCGCGCAGGCGGTCGTACGTCACGCCGCGCAGGTCGTAGCCCGTGCGCGGGTTCGCGAACGCGCGCAGCTCCTCGAAGACCTCCGCCGACGTCGCGAAGTCGAAGCCGTCGTAGCCCATAGCGGTCGCGACGCGGGCGATGAGCTGCCAGTCGGGCAGCGCGTCGCCGGGCGGACGCAGGGCCGCGCGGGCGAGCGTGAGGTTGCGCTCGGAGTTGATCATCACGCCGTCGGACTCCGACCACAGCGCACCCGGCAGGACGACGTCGGCGTAGGCGTTGGTCTCGGTGTCGGCGAAGGCGTCCTGCGTCACGACGAGCTCGGCGCGCTCGAGGCCCTCGATGACGGTGCGCCGGTTGCCGACCGACGCGACCGGGTTGGTGCACACCACCCAGCATGCCTTGATCTCGCCCGCGGCCATGCGCTCGAACATGTCGACCGTCCCGCGGCCGGTGAAGTCGGGTCGCAGCGTCCCGGGAGCCAGGTCCCACACACCCTCGACGAACGCCCGGTCGTCGGCGTCCAGGACCGAGCGCTGACCGGGCAGGCCCGGGCCCATGTAGCCCATCTCGCGGCCGCCCATCGCGTTGGGCTGGCCTGTCAGGGAGAACGGGCCGGATCCCGTGCGGCAGATCGCACCGGTCGCGAGGTGGAGGTTGACCAGCACGTTCGTGTTCCACGTGCCGTGCGCGGACTGGTTGAGGCCCATGGTCCAGCAGGAGACCCAGTTGGTCGCTCCGGCGAGCATCGCCGCGGCCGCGCGCAGGTCCGCCTCCGGCACGCCGGTGATACGCGCGACCTCGTCGGTCGGGTAGTCCTCGAGCATCGCCTCGAGCGCGTCCCACCCCTCGGTGTGCTCGGCGACGAAGGCCTCGTCGAGCCCGCCGGCCTCGACGACGAGCCCCAGCAGGCCGTTCATGAGCGCGATGTCGGTGCCGGGCGCGACCTGCAGGAACAGGTCGGCCTTGTCGGCGGTCGCGGTCCGACGCGGGTCGACGACGATGAGCTTCGCGCCGGCCTTGACCCGGTCGAGCAGCCGCAGGAACAGGATCGGGTGGCAGTCGGCCATGTTGGCGCCGATCACGAAGAACACGTCGGCGTGGTCGAGGTCGTCGTACGACCCGGGCGGGCCGTCCGCGCCCAGCGAGAGCTTGTAGCCCGTGCCCGCGCTGGCCATGCACAGCCGCGAGTTCGACTCGATCCACTGCGTGCGCACGTAGCCCTTGGCGAGCTTGTTGGCGAGGTACTGGGCCTCGAGGCTCATCTGCCCGGAGACGTAGAGCGCGAACGCGTCGGGCCCGTGCGTGTCCACGACCTCGCGCAGCCGCCGGGCGACGAGCTCGATCGTGGCGTCGAGGTCCGCCCGGACCGGCTCGGCGCCGCGCTCGGGACGCACGAGAGCGTGGCTCGCCCGGCCGCCGGCCGCCAGCATGTCCGCGCTCGTCGCGCCCTTGGTGCACAGCCGGCCGGCGTTGGCCGGGTGTGACTTGTCCCCTCGCGCGCCCCGCGCGACGCGGCGGCCCTCGTCGTCGGACTCGACGTCGAGGACGATGCCGCAGCCCACCCCGCAGTAGGAGCACACCGTCGCGACCTGCTCGAGCGACGTGGTGCTCCCCTGCGGGGCCGGCGTGGTGGTGGTCAAGCTCAGATCACCGTCGCACCGAAGGAGGAGCCGCGGCGCTGGTAGACGGCCCACACGACCGTGGCCATGACGACGTACGCGCCGACGATGACCCACAGTGCGGCCTGGATGTTGCCCGTGTGGTTCGTCGAGTAGGCGAAGCCGCGCGGGATGAGGAAGCCGCCGAACGCTCCGATCGCCCCCGCGATGCCGAGGCACCCGGCCGCGGCCTTGGCCCGACGGGCGCGGTCCGCGTCGTCGGACACGCCGTGCCGGAAGACGGCCGGGATCATCCGGTAGACCGAGCCGTTGCCCGCGCCGGTGGCGGTGAACAGGACGAGGAACGAGGCGAGGAACGCGCCGAACGCGTGCTCGCGGAGGGCGAAGATCGCGCTGACCGTGCCCGCGGCCATGATCGCGAAGGCCGCGATCGTCACGCGTGAGCCGCCGAACCGGTCGGCGAGCCAGCCGCCGGCGGGGCGGGCGACCGACCCGACCAGGGCGCCAAGGAAGGCGATCGACACCGTGACCTCGGGGAACTGCGCCTTGAGCAGCGTGGGGAACGCGCCCGAGAAGCCGATGAACGAGCCGAAGGTGCCGATGTAGACGAACGAGATGATCCACGTGTGCCGCGAGCGGGCCGCCACGCCGTAGGAGCGCGGGTCGGACTTGGCGTGGGACAGGTTGTCCATGAACCGCCAGGCCAGGAAGGCGGCGACGAGGATCAGCGGGACGAACATCCAGCCGGCACGCTCGAGCTGCACGCCCGCGGCGCCGACGATGATGAGCGGCACGGCGAACTGCACGGCCGCGGTGCCGATGTTGCCGCCCGCGGCGTTCAGGCCCAGCGCGCGGCCCTTCTCGCGCTCGGGGTAGAAGAACGAGATGTTCGCCATCGAGGAGGCGAAGTTGCCGCCGCCGAAGCCCGCGAGCGCGGCGACCAGCAGCAGCACGCCGAACGACGTGTCGCTGCTCTGGACCGCGAGCGCGAGAGAGACGGTCGGGATCAGCAGGAGCAGCGCGGAGACGATGGTCCAGTTGCGACCGCCGAAGATCGGCACCGCGAACGTGTACGGGATGCGCAGGGTCGCGCCGACGAGGCTCGGGACGGCGATGAGCCAGAACATCTGGTCGACTGTCAGGTCGAAGCCCGCCGCGGGAAGCTGCGGGACGACGATGCTCCACAGCGCCCACACGGCGAACCCGAGGAACTCGGCGAACACGGACAGGCCGAGGTTGCGCCGGGCGACGCCGCGCCCCTCGGCGGCCCACTGGCCGGCGTCCTCGGGATCCCAGCCGTCGATCCACCTGCCGGGGCGGCGGGTGAGCGGCGCGGCAGCCGCTGTGGCCGCGACGGCCGCATCGGTCGAGGGTGCCTTGTCCACGAGCGGTGTCGCCATGAGTGCCTCCGGGGTGGATGGTGCTGACTGGTGCTGACTCCGACGCGACGAACGCTAGGAACCCGATGTTTCGGCCCCGTGCGCGGGGCTGTTGCGCGTTGCGAACCTTTCGCGCACCGGCCCCCGGACGGGGCTGTGAGGTTTTGCCCTCTCAGGCGGGCGGCGCAGGGCGCACGCGGACGTCGCCGGGGTCGACCGCGAGGCGCAGCGGGCTGCCGACGCGCAGGTCGAGCGCCGCGGCCGCGGCCGGGGCGAGGTCGACGACGACGTCTGCGGTCGTGCGGACGCGGACGCCCGTGGCGCCGTTCTCCACGTCGACGACGCGGGTCTCCCAACCCGCCGCGCCGACCCGGACGGCCGCGGGTGCGAACGTGACCTGGGCACGGCTGCCGGGCGGTGGGGCGTCGGGGCCGCACGGGACGACGACACCGCCGGGGCCGACGAGGGCACCGTCGGACATCGTGCCGACGACGAGGTTCACGCCCGCGAGCGCCGCGGTGAACGGGTGCGCGGGGTCGGTGAGGACCGCAAGGACGTCGCCCTCCTCGACGACGCGACCGTCGTGCAGGACGACCACGTGGTCGGCGAGCGTGAGGGCGTCGACCAGGTCGTGCGTGACGAGCACCGCCGCGGTGCCGGTGCGGCGGACCTGCTCGCGCACGAGATCGCGCAGCTCGGCCGCGGTGCGGACGTCGAGCTGGGCGAAGGGCTCGTCGAGCAGCACGACCGCCGGTCGGGGCGCGAGCGCGCGAGCGAGGGCCACGCGCTGACGCTGGCCTCCCGACAGCGCGTCGGGGCGCCGGTCGGCGAGGTCGGCGAGGCCCACGGCCTCGAGCCAGGTCGCGGCCGCTCGTCGGGCGTCGCGGGCCGAGGTACCGCTGCTGCGGGGGCCGAACGCGACGTTCTCGAGCGCGGACAGGTGCGGGAAGACGAGCGGGTCCTGGCCGAGCAGGCCGACCGAGCGGTGCTCGGGGCGGACCCTGCGGCCCGTCGCAGCGTCGGTCAGGACGCGGTCGCCGATCGCCACGCGGCCCTCGTCGGGCATCAGGAGACCCGCGATCGCGTCGAGGAGGGTGGACTTGCCGGCGCCGTTGGGGCCGACGACCGCCACGATCCGACCCGGGCGGGCCTCGATCTCGGCGTCCAGGACGAAGGCACCGCGCCGGACGACGACGCGCGCGTGGAGCGTGCTCTCCGCGGTCATTCCGCCCTCCCCGGGCGCCAGGCGCGGGCCGCGAGGAGCACGGCGACGGCGGCCGCGACGAGCAGCAGCGAGAGCGCGACGGCGGTCCCCTGCGTGACGCCGGAGCCGTTGAACGCCGAGTAGATCGCGAGCGGCATCGTCTGCGTGACGCCCGGGGTGTTGCCCGCGAACAGGGCCGTGGCGCCGAACTCGCCGAGCGCCCGGGCGAAGCACAGGACCGTGCCGCTGATCAGGCCGGGCGCGACCAGGGGCAGGGTGATGCGGCGCAGGACCGTCCAGCGGCCCGCGCCGAGCGTCGCGGCGACGACCTCGTACCGGGTGCCGGCCGTGCGCAGCGCGCCCTCCACGCCGAGGACCAGGAACGGCATCGCGACGAACGCCTGCGCGATCACCACGGCCGCTGTCGTGAAGGGCAGGCGGATGCCGAACCACGCGTCGAGCGACTCACCGAGGAGGCCTCGTCGGCCCAGCAGGTAGAGCAGCGCGATGCCGCCGACCGTGGGCGGCAGGACCAGCGGGAGCGTGACGAGGGCCCGCAGCAGGTCGGCCGCCCAGCCGCTCGCGCGCGCGAGCAGCACCGCGAGCGGCACGCCGAGGACGAGGCAGATGACCGTCGCGGTGACGGACGTCGTGAGCGACAGGGTCAGCGCGCGGACGGCCGCGGGTGACGTGACGTCCGACGGGAGGGAGGACCAGTCGGCGCGGACGACGAGCGCGACGACGGGCAGCACGAGCAGACCGACCGCGAGGGCCGCGGGGACCCAGAGCAGGCGGGGGGCGCTCGTCGTGCCCGTCGTCGTGCCTGTGCTCGCGCCTGTCCTCGCGCTTGGTCTCACGGCGCGGTGAACCCCTTGGTGGCGAGCACCTTCTGGCCCTCGTCGGACAGCACCAGGTCGACGAACGCCTGGGCCGTCGCCGCCTCGTGACCCGCGTCGCGTGAGTCGTCGGACAGGACAGCGATCGGGTACCGGTTGACGACGCCGGCCGCCTCGGCGAAGTCGACGCCCTCGACGTCGTCGCCCGCCTTGAGAACGTCCGTGCGGTAGACGAGGCCCGCGTCGGCCTCGCCCGAGACGACCTTGGTGAGCACGGCCCTGACGTTCTGCTCCTCGCTGGCGGGCTTCAGCTCGACCTTCGCCGCGTCCAGGACCTGCTGGGACGCCGAGCCGCAGGGGACCTCGGCGGCGCACAGGACGACGATGCCGCCGTCGGCCGAGAGCGTGGCGAGGTCCGCGAGGCTGGTCACCTTCTTCGGGTTGCCGGGTGCGACGACGATCTGGAGCGTGTTCGTCGTGAAGACCTCAGGGGTCGCGGCCGTCAGGCCGGCGTCGACGACGGGCTTCATGTTCTTCTCGTCGGCCGAGGCGAAGACGTCCGCACTACCGCCCTCGACCAGCTGGGTCGCGAGCGTGGACGAGCCGTCGTAGGTGACCGGGTTGACGGTGACGTCGGGGTGAGCCGCGGCGAAGGTGGCCGTGAGCTCGTCGAACGCGGGCTGGAGGCTCGCGGCGGCGAAGATCGTGAGCTGACCGGTGAGGTCGCCCCATGCACTGGTGCTCGGGCTCCCGGTGCCCGCCTCGTTCGAGGAGCTGCATCCCGCGAGGGCGAGGAGGGCGGCCAGGGCGAGCGTCGCGGGCGTCGTGCGCTTCATCGGGCTCCTGTGTGTCGTCGTGCTCGTCATCGGGCTTCGCCCGGGGTCTCGACGACGACCGTCGTCGCCTTCACGACCGCGACCGCGCGCGAACCGACCTCGAGGCCGAGGTCGCGCACCGCCTCGCTCGACATCAGGGAGACGATGCGGAACGGGCCGCACTGCAGCTCGACCTGGGCCATGACGGTGTCGGCGGTGATGGCGGTGACGAGGCCGACGAAGCGGTTCCGGGCCGAGGTGCGGCCGGCGTCGGGGTCCTCCGGGGTGCGGGCGCGGTCGACGGCGAGGGCGGCGAGCTCGGCACCGTCGATGACCGTGCGGCCACCGCTCGTGCCGGCCGCCAGCGAGCCGGCGTCGATCCAGCGACGGACGGAGTCGTCGCTGACGCCGAGGAGCACGGCTGCTTCATTGATCCGGAACTGAGTCACGACAGGAAGAGTAGCGCCGCACGTGCGGGCTCTGGATGCCCAATTCGTCGCATCTGCGTTTCCCCAGGCGGCCCCCTCGTGCCCGTCGGGAGTTGTCCACAACCCGTCCGCTGCGTGTCAGACCCTCGTCGTACAGTTGTTCGAGTCGGGCATTTCGAACCACCATGGAGGCGGCGGCGTGGGCATCGAGCGGAGCGAGCTGATCGCGACCATCCGCGCGTGTGTCGACCAGCTGGCCGACCTCCCGGTCGACGACCTGGCCGGGCGTGACGCGGCAGAGCAGCTGCTCGAGCTCGACTGCCTGGCCGGGCGGATCACCGGGCTCACGGCACAGGTGGTGCGCGTGGTCGAGCTCGACGGTTGGTGGGGCCTCGGCGGTGCGAGGTCCCTGTCGTCCTGGCTCGCCGTATCTGGCCACATGACCCATGTCCGCGCACGATCACTCGTCCGGCTCGGCCGGTCCTTCGCCGCCGAGCTCGCCGCGACCGGGCAGGCGGTCGTCCAGGGCGACCTGCCGCTCGACCACGCGCAGGCGCTCGCGCGGCACGCGACGACGTCGCAGGCGCGTCGCGATGCGCTCGAGGACGCAGAGTCGGACTGCGGCGAGGACTTCCTCATCGGGCACGGTCAGTCGCTCGGGGCGGATGCGTTCTCGAGCCTGGTCAAGCGCTGGGCCGTCGCCGCAGACCCTGACTCCGACGAGCGCGGCTACGTCGCCGCGTCCGAGCGCGAGTTCGTCACGCTCGCGGAGACCACCGGCGGCATGTTCGTGCGCGGCTTCCTCACCATGGAGCACGGTGCGTGCCTGCGCAGCGCCCTCGAGG
>NZ_QWKP01000156.1 GCF_003470205.1 Cellulomonas rhizosphaerae | reverse complement strand
TCGTCGGCCCCGGGCAGGAGGTCCCGATCGCCGGGGGTGCGGAGAACGTGCCCGACGGCTGGGTCCGCGGCTGGACGCTGCCCGGCGTGCAGATGGTGGGCACGGACCGGCTGGCCGGGGTGCCCGACGACGAGTCACGGGTACTCGGCGCCGACGACGTGCCCGACATGCTCGACCTCACCGCGCGCACCAAGCCCGGCCCGTTCGCGCCGGAGACCTACCTCATGGGCACCTACCGCGGCATCCGCCGCGACGGGCGCCTGGTCGCGATGGCCGGCGAGCGGCTGCGGCCCGGCGGGGCCACCGAGGTCAGCGCGGTCTGCACCGACGAGGCCGTCCGAGGCCAGGGGCTCGCGTCGCGCCTCGTGCTCGCGGTCGCCCACGGGATCCAGGAGCGCGGCGAGCTGCCGATCCTGCACGCCGCGGGCGCGAACGAGGGCGCGATCCGGCTCTACCGGTCGCTCGGCTTCGAGATCCGCAAGCAGGTCGTGTTCGGCAGTGTCCACACGCCAGGTGTGCAGCCCTGATCCCCGGCGCCGAGACCCCCGACCGCCGCGGCCGGACGGGCCTCCACCTCGTCGGGCGGGACCTGGACCGCAACCCGGACGTCGTCGTCCGCGACGTCGAGCTGCTCTCGGCCGACTGGTACGTGCTGCGCGCGACCACGTACGAGCACCGCCAGCACGACGGCACGGTCACCACCGAGCGCCGCGAGACCTACGACCGCGGCGACGGCGCGACCGTCCTGCTCTACGAGCCGGCCAGGCGCACCGTCCTGCTCACCCGGCAGTTCCGATACGCCGTCTACGTCAACGAGCACCCCGACGGCATGCTGCTCGAGACGGCCGCGGGCCTGCTCGACGACGACGCCCCCGAGGAGGCCGTCCGCCGCGAGGCGGCCGAGGAGACCGGGGTCGAGATCGGCGAGATCGAGCACGTCTTCGACGTGTACATGAGCCCCGGCTCGGTCACCGAGCGCCTGCACTTCTACGCCGCGCCGTACGCGGGAACGCCGGGCGGCACGAGGGCGGGCATCGCCGAGGAGGGTGAGCACATCGAGGTCGTCGAGCTCGGGTTCGACGAGGCGCTCGCAGCCATCGGCACGACGATCGTCGACGCCAAGACCGTGATGCTCCTGCAGTGGGCCGCCCTGAGCGGCCCGTTCTCCGCGCCCCCCGCCTGACGTCCCGCGCCTCCGGAATGCCCGGAATGGGTAGCCCTGGGCGACCTGGTGCGATATACCTGGCCCCAGGCCGGGCGCCGGAAGCGCGTCGGGTCGCCGGAGTTCGGGGGGACTCATGGGTCGGCTCAAGCGGTGGGGCGTGCTCGTCGCCGTGCTCGCGCTCGCCGCGCTCGCCCTCGTCGTGCCGCAGCCACCGACCGCCAGCGCGGCCAGCGTCGTCTCCCCCGGCCCTCTGAGCACGATCACGATCTCGCCCGACCTCAACTGCGACGTCCGCTACGTCGGGGACACGTCGGCCGAGTGGTACGGCTCCACCGCCTGCGGGACGTTCTTGTCGATCAACGGCACGCTGTACGGGCCGGCCTCGGTGCCCGCCGGGAGCGGCGCGTCGCCGATCACCGCGTGGACCCGCGTCAGCCAGTCGGCCGTGAGCGGCAGCGGCACCGACGCCGACCCGTTCCAGCTGGTCACCGTGGTGCGCGCGGGGAGCACCGGCGTCACGCTGCGCCAGACGGACAGCTATGTGGTCGGGAGCGACCAGTACGACACGAGCGTGGTGATCTCCAACGGCTCGGGCACCACCCAGCTCGGCAACCTGTACACCGCGGGGGACTGCTACCTGCAGAACTCCGACTCCGGGTACGGCAAGGTCTTCGGCTCGTCGCCCGCGTGCACGTCGTCGACGTCGGCGGGCAGCCGGATCGAGCAGCTGCTTCCGCGTACCGGAGGCAACGCGTACATGCTCGACAGGTACAGCAACGTCTGGGCCTGGATCGGCACCCAGCGGCCGTTCCCGAACACGTGCGCCACCTGCACGACCTACGTCGACAACGGCGAGGGGATCAGCTGGCCGGTCAGCATCGGCGCCGGTGGCGACTCCACGTACGCCTGGTCGACGGTCTTCTCGCCGACCGGCAACGTGCCGGTCGTCGTCTCCGTCACCGCACACCGGCCGACCGTCCTGCCGTCGGGCTCCGACGGGTACACGATCCGGGTGTCGAACGGGAACGTCGGCGCGGCGATCGTCGACGAGGTGACGCTGACCCTCCCACCCGGGTTCACGTACACGCCCGGGTCGACGACGGGCGCGACGACCGCGGACCCGACGATCTCGGGGAGCACTCTGACCTTTTCCGGGCCGTTCACCGTGCCGTCGAACGGCGTCCTGCAGATCGACATCGGTGTGACCGCGAGCGCGACCGCCGGCACCTACACCGTGGATGCCGACGCGACCTCGCCGACGTTCCCGGTCAGCGGCGCGACCAACAGCGCGCCGATCACCGTGCTCGGCGTCACCGACCTCGCCATCACGAAGACCGCTGCGTCCTCCACGGTGGTCGCGGGTGGGACTGCCCTCGTCTTCCGCCTCACCGTGACGAACGTCGGGTCAGGGACCGCCACCGGGATCCGCATCGCCGACACGCCGCCGAACGGCATGACCTTCACGCCGACCGGCAGCACCCCGGGGTGCTTCCTGGCGAGCGGCGTCGTCACGTGCTCCGTCGCCGACCTCGCGCCCGGCGCGTCCGCGAACGTCGACGTCGCGCTCACCGCTCTCTCGACAGCTCTGCCGGGTGCGCGCAGCAACACGGCTGTCGTCAGTGCGGATGTCGACGACACCAACCTCCTCAACAACTCGGCGAGCGCACCCTTCTCCGTGGTGCGGCAGTCCGACGTCTCGGTGACCAAGTCCGGGCCTGCGGTCGTCGCCCCGGGTGCCAACGTCACGTACACGATGACCGTCCGCAACGCCGGCCCGTCCTCGGCTGACATCGCGCTCTCGGACCTCGTGGCGGGCGGGCTCTCGGTCGTCAGCCTGAGCGGCGCGGGCTCGTGCTCGGTCACGACGGCGACCTGCTCGCTCTCGCTCGCGTCGGGCGGGGCCGCGACGCTCACCCTCGTCGGGCGGACCTCGTCGGCGCTGCCCGACGGCGGCACCGTCTCCAACACCGCGACCGTCACGACCACCAGCACCGACCCGAATGCCGCCAACGACAGCGCGACCACGACCGCGACCGTGCAGCGCTCGGCCGACCTGCGCGTGCAGAAGCGGCTGCTCGACGACGCGATCGTCGCGGGCAGGTCCGCCCGCTACGAGGTGGTCGTGACGAACCTCGGTCCGTCGCAGGCGACCGACGTCGTCGTCGTCGACACCCTGCCACCCGAGGCGGTCCTCGACCCGTCCCAGTCGTCGCCGGCCTGCAGTGCCGCGGGCTCGACGGTGACGTGCGCGGCGGGCACGGTCGACGCGGGCCCGACGCCCGGCACCGCCGGCCTGGCGAGCACCTTCGTCATCGCCTTCGAGGTCCCGGCCGGCGCGGAGGCCGGGACGGCCCTGACCAACTCCGCCACGGTCGCCGGCAGCGAGAGCGATCCTGCGCCCGCGAACAACACGGTCACGGTCGAGTCGGACGTCACGCGGCAGGTGGACCTGGCGGTGACGAAGACGTCGACCGACGAGCCCGCCGCGGCCGGCGGCCCGGTGACCTACGCGATGACGGTCACGAACCGCGGGCCGTCCCAGGCGTCCGACGTGGTGCTCACGGATCCCGCCATCGAC
This sequence comes from Cellulomonas rhizosphaerae, assembly GCF_003470205.1. Classification (GTDB taxonomy): domain Bacteria; phylum Actinomycetota; class Actinomycetes; order Actinomycetales; family Cellulomonadaceae; genus Cellulomonas; species Cellulomonas rhizosphaerae. Next base: position 13,778 of record NZ_QWKP01000156.1, on the reverse strand, counting down.
GGCGCGACCTGGCAGTCCGCGACGGTCACCGGTGGCGCCGCGAATGACTGCTCCGTGACGGGTGGCGACCTGACCTGCACGGTTCCGGTTCTCCCTGTCGGCGACACGGTCACGGTGACCCTCGTGGGCGAGGTCGACGATCCTTCGGCGCTGGTCGAGCTGGAGAACACCGTGACGGTGACCTCCGCGGAGCCCGAGGTCGACGACGCCGACAACGTGGCGACGGAGACCACCGACGTCACGGCCACGAGCGGCCTCGACGTCGCGAAGTCGGACGGGGTCTCGTCCGTCGTGGCCGGAGGGCCGATCAGCTACACGATCACGGCGATCAACCGGGGTCCGTCGACGGCACCCGGCGTCTCTCTCGTCGACGTGGTTCCCGCGACCATCACCGACGTCAGCGTCGACCCGCTCCCTGCGGGAGTCACGTGCGAGATCGTCGAGAACCGCATCGCGTGCAGCCTCGGTTCGTTGCCGCCCGACCTCGACGGCTCGGACCCGGTGGTCATCACGGTCACCGGGACCGTCGCCTCGACGGTCGCCGCCGGGACCTCGCTCACCAACACCGCCGAGCTCACCGACGACCTGGGTGGCGAGAACCGTTCGACCGAGATCACCCCGGTGACCCAGTCCTCGGCCCTGTCCGTCGTCAAGACGCCGCTCGCCGGCTCGGTGGTCGCCGGCGGGACCGTGCAGTGGTCCGTCGAGCTGAACAACGCGGGGCCGTCCGTGACGACGGGCTCCGTGCTCCTGGAGGCTCCCGACCCGGGCGTCCGCGTCACGTCGATCACCGGGGGCGCCACGTGCGTCATCGCCTCGTTGCGGTGCGACCTGCCGGCGATCCTCCCGGGCGTCCCGCTCGTCCTCACGGTGACCGGCACCGTCGACCCGTCCTACGCGGCCGACACGCTCGGCAACGCGGTCACGGTCCTCGACCCGCATGGCGAGGACGCGGGGGACACCACCACGGTGGACGTGACCCGGTCGGCGGACCTCGTGGTCACCAAGCTGGCCGATCCTGCGACGGTCATCCCGGGGGAGGACGCGACCTACCGCGTCACGGTCCGCAACGACGGGCCCAGCACCGCCACGGACGTCACGGTCACCGACACGCTCCCCGCCGGACTCACGTTCCTGCCCGACTCGAGCAGCGACGGGTGCAGCGCGGCGGGCCAGGTGGTGACGTGCGACGTCGGCAGACTCGCTGTGGGTGACCTCCAGCGGCTGACCCTCGTCGCGTCGTCGAGCGCGGCCCTCGACGGGCCGCTCGACAACACGCTGACGGCTGGCGGCGTGGAGGACGACCCGACGCCCGCCACGGCCACGGCGACGACGGACTTCGAGCCGGCCGCGGACCTCTCGCTCACCAAGTCGGGAACGTCTGTCCTCGCTGGACGGGACATCACCTGGACGCTCGTCGTCGACGACCAGGGTCCGTCGACCGCCACGGGCGTGGTCGTTCGCGACCGCCTGCCCGACGGCACGACCTTCCGCAGCGCGACGGCCAGCGACGGGTCCGTGTGCTCGCACGCGGACGGCGTGGTCACCTGTGCCCTGGCGGACCTCAGCCCCGGCGCACCCGTGACGGTGACCATCGTGGTGGCCACCGACCCGGACTCGGTTCCGGTGGGCCAGCTGCTCGTCTCGGTCTCGAACGTCGCCACGGTCGCTGCGACGACACCCGACGACGACCCCGCCGACAACGCAGCCTCCGGGACCGCCGTGATCGCCGCCGGGGTGGACCTCGCGGCGACGAAGACCGGCCCGTCGACCGCGGTGGCGGGTACCCGGGTCACGTACGTCGTCGGTGCCAGCAACGCCGGGCCGTCGACCGCGAGCGCCGTGACGGTGAGCGACGTCCTCCCGGCCGACCTGCAGTTCGTCCCCGAGGCATCGGACCCTTCCTGTCGTCTCACCGACCGAGGGACCAACACGGTGACGTGCACGAGCACCGGGCTCCTGCCTCCGGGCGAGGCGATCGCCTTCGACGTCGTCGCACTCGTCGGTCCGTCGGTCGCGCAGGGGTCGGTGCTCACCGACACGGCCTCGGCCGAGGCTTTCCAGCCGGACCTCGCCCCCGAGCTCCCGGCGACCGTCAGGACGCTCGTCACGGCGAGCGCGGACGTGTCGGTCACCAAGTCGGCGTCGGCCTCGGTCGTCGCAGCCGGCGCCCCGCTGACCTACACCGTCGTCATCCGCAACGCGGGCCCCTCCTCGGCCGTCGGCATCACGTTCAGCGACGGCGCCCCCGCGCTCCTGCGCGGCGGCCTGCGCGCGGGGGCGAAGGGCTCTCCCGCCTGCCCGGTCGTCGGAGTCTCGTTCGAGTGCGCCATCCCCGAGCTCCTGCCGGGCGAGTCCCTCACCCTGCGTGTCCCGGTCACGACCGACCCGGGCACGCCGGACGGCACGACGGTGACGAACACCATCGAGGTCGCGAGCAAGGTGGACGACCCCGACCTGAGCAACAACAGCGATGACGCGACGGTCCGGATCGACCGCGAGTCGACGCTGTCGGTGAGCAAGTCAGCGGACGTGCGCAAGCCTCACGTGGGCGACGAGGTGACGTGGACGCTGGTCGTGAGCAACGACGGGCCGTCGGTCAGCGACGCCGTGCGGCTCGCCGACACGCTGCCGGACGGCCTCGAGCTCGTCGCGGCCGACGCTCCGTGCGAGGCCGGTCAGAGCGACGGCGGCGCGACGGTGGTCACGTGCGACGTCGGCGGGCTCGATCCCGGTGAGAGCGTGGCGCTGGCCGTGCGCACCCGGGTGGCCGACGATGCCACCGGCGACATCGTCAACACGGTGACCGCGAGCGCCGAGGGCGCAGCCGGCGCGACCGCGTCCGCACGGATCACGGTCTCCCCGGACGAGACGCCGACGGCACCGCCGTCGCCGACGCCCGCGCCCGGAGAGACGACGGGTGAACCGCCGATCGCGGCGACGGGCACGGAGGCCGTCGGCCCCGCGGTCCTCGCCGGCATCCTCGTGGTGTCCGGCGGGGTGCTGTGGCTCCTGGCGCGCCGCAGGAGCCGCGGCTCGACGCTCTGAGGGTCGCCCGTCAGCAGCCGGGCCGGAACAGCGCGTCGGCGCCGGCGTCAGCCGAGCAGCACGTCGATCGCGCCGAGGAAGTCGTCCAGGTCCTCGGGGTCGCGCGAGGTCACCAGGGCGTAGCCGCCCTCATGGTCGACGACGACGGGCTCGTCCTTCCACTCGGCGCCGGCGTTGCGGATGTCCGTCTCGAGCGAGGCGTACGAGGTGAGCGTCTTGCCACGCACCACGTCGGCCGAGACGAGCGCCCACGGCGCGTGGCAGATCGCGGCGATCGGCTTGCCGGCGCCGGCGAACGTGCGCACCAGGGCGAGCGCCTCGTCGGACAGCCGCAGCGCGTCCGCGTTGAGCGTGCCGCCCGGGATCAGCAGCAGGTCGTAGCCCTTGGCGTCGACCTCGGCGAGCTTGATGTCGGGCTTGATCGTCGCGCCCGGCTCCTTGTTGCCGGTCAGGGTCTGGATCTTCTTCTTGCCCTTGAGGGCGGCGATGGTCACCTTGGCGCCCGACGAGCGCAGGTGCGCGACCGGCACCACCAGCTCGTCCTGCTCGACGCCGTAGTTGGTGACGATGGCGAGAATGCGACGACCCTTGAGCGCAGAGCTGGACATAGGGCCCACCGTAGGGGGTGAAGCCGGGTGCGCGCTGTGCGTGCGCGTTCAGCGCCTGCGGCGGCGCTCGAGCACGTCGCGCACCGGCGGCACCACGGTGCCCTGCGTCAGCAGGTGCGCACGGGTCAGGCGCCGGTTGTGCAGCACGCCGACCACTCCGATCACCCACGGCACGAGCAGCGAGCTGAACGCCAGCCTGTACGCGTCGAGCGAGTACGTCGTCGCGCCCGCAGGTGACGCGAGCTGCAGCACGACGCCGACGGCCAGCACCGCGCCGATCGTCGAGATGAAGCCGCCCGTGTTGACGAACCCGGTCGCGGTGCCGAGCGACGCCGCGGGCGTCGACGTGCGCGCGAAGTCCATCCCGACGAGCGACACCGGCCCGCCCGCGCCGACGGCGATCACGAACACGACGAGCACCCACAGGGGCTGCGGCGTGGACGGCACGAGCAGCAGCACCCACGCGGCGAGCGTGACCACGCAGCTGGTCAGCACGGCCCAGCTCCGGCGCAGCGGGTGTCGGGCGGTGAATCGCCCGACGAGGGGCCCCGCGCCCATCGCCGTCAGCGTGAGGATCGTCAGCAGCAACGACGCCTCCGCCCGGCTGCGGCCCTGCGCGGTGATGAAGAACGGCACGCCCCACAGCAGCGAGACGACGTTGGCGCTGAACGGCGTGACGAAGTGGCTCCAGAACCCGAGCCGCGTGCCGGCCGGCTTGACCGCGAGCCGCACCGCCGGCACGAACTTCGTCGGCGCTGCCGGGGCGACGGTGCCCGACGAACGGATCCCGACGAACGCGACGACCGACGCGACCACCCCCGCCGCGGCGAGCGCCCCGAACGTCGCACCCCACCCCTGCGCGTGCAGGAGCCAGGCGACCGGGATCGCCGACGCGAGCTGCCCCGACTGCCCGATCAGGCCCGTGATCTGCACCATCACCGGCACGCGCCGCGCGGGGAACCACTCGGAGACCAGCCGGATCGCGCTGATGAACAGCCCCGCGTCGCCTGCGCCGATCAGCACGCGCGCGGCCAGCGCCCACGGCACGGTGTCCGCGAGCGAGAGCACGAGCTGCCCGGCGGCCATGACGAGCGACCCGGCCGTGATGACCGCGCGCGGCCCGAACCGGTCGAGCAGCCGGCCTGCGGGGATCTGCATCCCCGCGTACACCGCGAGCTGCGTGACGGACAGCGCCGCGAGGCCCGTGGCGGACAGGTCGAAGCGGTCGATCGCCTCGACGCCCGCGACGCCGAGGGCCGTGCGGTGGGTGACGCCGACGAAGTAGGCGACGACCGCGCAGGTCCACACCGCCATCGCGGTGCGGCCGGTCGAGGGTGCGCGGCCGCCGGTCACCGGCACGTCGCGCCCGACATCGACAGACCTCTCGCAGGAAGGCGCGGCACGGCCGTGGGCCATGCCGCGAAGGACTCCAGAGTAGGCCGGGTCAGGACCCCGCCGGGACCCACTCCGCGGACGTGATCGCCTGGAAGCTGATCACCGAGGGCTCGTCGAAGGCCTGCGTCAGGAACGCTGTGTTGACGTTCTCCCAGCTCAGCAGCTGCCCGGTCGTCGGGTCGATCACCAGGATCACCGTGTCGTCCCCGGCCTGGGAGCCCCGCAGCGCGACCGCGTCGCCCGCCCGTCCCACGCGGTCCCGCGTGGTGCCGAGATCCTGCACCGCGCTCTCGTCGGCCAGGACCGTCCAGATGGCCTGCGACAGGTCGCTCGGGACCACGGCCGTGCCGTAGAGCCGGACGATCTGGCTCACGATGCACTGGGGCTCCGCGCCCGTACACGTGTCGCCACCGTCCGCGACGAGCGCCGCGCGCAGCGCAGCGGGGTCGCGCGGCAGGTCGGCCGCGCGGTCGGCGTCGAACGTGCCCGCGGGCGTCCGGGTCGTGGCCACGGCGCCGCCTCTCGGGTACCGACCCTCGTCGACGACGAGCCCGCCGAGCCCGAGGGCGGGCGCGCGTACCTCCTTGCTGACGGCGGAGCCGTCGGGGGAGACCTCGAGCGTCCCGAATGTGGGGAACAGGACCGCGTCCACGCCTGCGGTCGAGCTGAGGTACCACGCGTACGAACGGATCCGTTGGATGCCCGAACCCGTGACGACGGGCTGGGTCCCGGCGGACGCCGCGATGGCGGTCAGCGTGTCGTGCGCCGGCGGGAGCGTCCCGGCCATCGCCTCGGCGACCGTCCCGCCCGAGTACTGCAGCGACGGTGGCGGACCGGCCTCGGCGGGGGTCGAGCGGGACTGCCACGACACCCCGGCGACGACGATCCCCGCGACAGCCGCCGCGACGGCGAGCGCGCGTAGCCAGGTCGGGGCGCCACGGCGAGCCGGGACCTGCGAGGGTGCCTCCTGCGGCGACGCGAGGATCCGCGCGAGGATCGCCTCGTCGGCGTCCGAGAGCGGCTCGGGCCGCTGGCCGGGCGCGCCCAGCAGCTCGCGCAGGCGCCGCGCCTCGGCGTCGGCGCCCTGGATCTGGGGGTCGGTCACGGGCGCACCCCCTGCCGGACCTGCTCGTCGCCGAGCGCCTTCTCCACCCGGCGCCGTGCGCGCATGAGGCGCGCGCGCATCGCAGTCGGCGAGCAGCCGAGCGCGAACGCGGCCTCGCTGGGCGTCAGGCCGCCCCACACCACGAGCTCGAGCGCGTCCCGGTCGGTTGCGGGCAGATCGGCCAGCAGGCGGGTCACGCGGTCGTCGCCGAGCACGCGCTCCGTCTCGTCGGGCAGCACGTGCCGGCCTGCCGCGACACGGTCCGCAGTCCGCTGCCGGCGACCGCGCGAACGCAGCGCGTGGCCGCACTCGTAGTGCGCGGTCTTGTAGATCCAGGCGCGCCGCATGCCCTCGTCGCAGGGGAGCTCGGACCAGCGGCGCCACACCGTCGCGAAGGTCTCGTTGACGACGTCGTCGGCCGCGTCCGGACCGACCGTGCGCGCGACGAAGCGCCGCACGCCGGGTGCGACGGCGCGGAACAGCGCCTCGAACTCCGCGGCGGGGCTCGATGGGACCGCCTCGAGCAGCACGACCTCCCCCGACGTTCCGCGGTGGCTAGCACCCGGTCCCCCCGAGGATACGGAACGAGCGCGCGACGACCGCCGTGAGCCCGACCGTGGCGCCGGCCGTGTAGCACTGCGACGTGCCGCTGCCGTCCGAGTTCGCGTACACGCGCGCCGCTCGGGCCGTCCGGTTGCGCACCGACGAGGCGACCGAGATGCCCGTGCTGCTGAGCGCCGTCGTGTCCGTGTCCTTCAGCACGCCGGTGTAGCTGACCCCGGTCCACACGCAGAAGCTGCCGGTGTCGCAGTCCGAGACCGCCTCGGCGGCGAGCACGACCGGGGAGCCGCCGCCGTCGTCGGCCGCCGCCGGCAGGGCGAGGGCCTCCGCCGCGACGAGGGAGCCGAGGAGGACCGGCACGGCCAGGGCCGCGAGGACGGCGTGCCGTCGTCGGTGCATCGCGATCTCCTCCCACCGAGGCAAACCGTGGAGCCCTCCGGATAGAGATGCTTCGCATCGAACCGGGATCGTGGGTGGGGCCTCCCCCTACGCGGCCCCATCCACGATCACCGATTCCGTCCCCCACCCCGTACATGCCCGCTCGCACGCCGGGCGTGACACCTCGCGAACGTGATCCACGTCACACCTCACCCGATCCGATCTGCGCCGCCCGGTATCACGCGGTCGTGAGCCGCACTCATTCCGGGTACACCTCCGGTCGCCGACCGGACGGCCCACAACGGGGAGGGCAGCATGAACCGCATCACGGAGGCGACGGGCGGGATCCCGCTCAAGGACGTCGACGCCATGGCGACGAGCATCGCGGGCTCGGGCTTCAAGGCCGTCGAGCTCGCGCCCGCGCTGAGCGAGGCGTTCGGCAAGAGCCGCAACCGCGCCGTCAGCCTGGCCAGCGCCTACGCCAAGACGTTGCCGACGATCGACGACCACCGCCAGCTGTTCCAGGCGGCGGCCAAGCTCGAGCCCGACGAGCACCGCACCCTCGTCGAGGGCTACCGCAAGGCCGGGCAGGCGCAGGCCGTCGTGCACGCGGTCGGCCTGCTGCCGCGCGCCGAGGGCCGCACGATCATGGACGACCTGCTGCACAAGCCGGACGGGTCGATCGACAAGGCGGGAGCCACGTCCGTCGGCCTCTGGTTGCGCGACGCGGGCCACCAGCTCCTCGCCGCGCAGGTGCCCGTCGCGCCGGAAGACCACGACGATGCGCTCGTCGACTTCATCGAGGACGTCGGCGACGCGATCTCCGACGCCGTGAGTGCGGTCGTCGACGCGATCGGCGAAGCCATCGAGGACTTCGTCGCCGCGATCGAGGACGTCGTCAACTGGCTGGCCACCGAGGTCGCGGCCCTGGCCCGCTCGCTCGTGGCGGCCTTCGCCACGCTCGGCGAGCTGTTCGTCAAGGTGCTCGAGGCCGGCTACGAGGTGGTCCGCAAGATCATCAAGGGTCTCGAGGACATCGGGAAGTCGATGTTCCAGATGCTCGACGCGGCGTTCACCCTGGTCCGCGACTCGCTCATCACCATCCTGCGCGCGATGGACAGCCTGGGCCGCACCCTGGGCCAGCTGCTGTCCTACCTGGTCAACAAGGCCGCGGACCTCGTGCGCAAGGGGATCGACGCGCTGCTCGCGATCGGCAAGACGATCGGCAACCTCATCGAGCAGGCCGCCGCCGCGGCGCTCTCGCTCGTGGACAAAGTCGTCCGTGCGCTCGTCGACCTCGGCAAGGCGATCGGCGAGATCCTCGCGACGATCGTCGCGAAGTCGCTCGAGCTGCTCAAGCAGGTCGTCTCGACGCTGATCTCCATCGGCCGGGCGATCGGCCAGCTGCTCCAGGACGCCTTGGCGCTCGGCCTCGACTTCCTGCGCAAGATGGCTCAGGCCGCCGCGGCGATCGGCGCCGCGCTCGCGGACCTCGCCGCGTTCATCGCCAGTGCCGCGGCCGCCGCGGTCAAGGCGGTCGTCGCGGGCATCCTCGTGGCGACGAGCTCGCTGATCAGCCTCGTCATCGAGATCGCGAAGATCGGCTTCGCGGTGCTCAAGAAGGTCGTCCAGGCCGTCTTCGAGCTCGGCCGCACCCTCGGCAACCTGCTCAAGGAGCTGGCCAAGGCGGTCGTCAGCACCCTGCGCGACGTCCTCAAGGCGGCATTCGAGCTCGGCAAGACGATCGCCGAGTTCGCGGCCGAGATGGTCAAGTACACCTACCGGGCCGCGGCGAAGTTCGTCGAGGCGGCCATCGCGGCCGGCGCGGCGGTGGCCGACCTGCTCGAGTCCGTGATCGAGGCCGGGTACTTCGTCTTCCGGCGCATGGTCAACGGCATCCTGCAGGCGCTCGGCTCGGTCGCCTCCGTGTTCTCCTGGCTCCTGGCCCGTGGCGCCGACCTAGCGTCCGAGCTGTGGCGGCAGGCGGTGCTCGCGGTCCGGTTCGTCAAGAACGCGGTCGGCGAGATCCTGTCCTGGGCGCTCGCGCAGACCAAGGCGGTCTTCGAGACGATCGTCAAAGCCATCGAAGCGATCGGCGCGGCCATCGCGGAGGTCATCGACTGGGCCCTCGCGGTCGGATCCGCGGCCCTCGAGTGGCTCGGCGAGGTCACGGTCAAGATCGGCAACTCGCTCTCGTACGTCCTGTCCTACATCGAGGACGACGTGCTGCCGGCGATCGCGTCGGTCATCAAGGGCGCGCTGCGGGCGGGCGCCGCGATCGCGGGCATCATCGCCTGGGCCGTCGAGCGGGCCGCAGCGACCCTGCGCACCGCCGTCGGGGCGCTGCTGGCGGCGGGGGCCACGATCGGCCAGCTCGTCGTCGCGACCCTGCTGCACGCGGGCGACGCGCTCGGCAACCTGCTCAAGGCGCTCGACGCGCTCGGCACGGCGTTCTCGACCATCGCGAACGACGTGTGGAGCATCGGGGGTGAGGCGTGGGAGCGGTTCGTGCTCGCCGCCAAGGAGGTGGGCCGTGGGGTCGTCGAGATCCTCGAGGCCGCGCTCGAGATCGTCGGCGGGGCGGTCGCGTCGGCCATCGCGATCCTGCTGCGCACGCTCGCCTCGTACCGCGAGATGTCACCGCAGGAGAAGGCCGACGCCAACCTCGTCTTCGGTCCCGCCCTGGACCTGTCCGACGTGTACGTCGCCACCGAGTCGATCACCAACGACGTCATCTTCGGCATCCAGGACTTCTTCACCGGCAACCCGGACTCCCGGGCGTTCGTCACCGACACGCTGATCAACTTCGACGTCGACGACGGCCCCCTCGAGCGCCGCAAGATGATCCACGAGCTGACCCACGTCTGGCAGTTCAAGACGACGGGCCCGTTCTACCTGGTCGAGGCCATCCACGCGCAGATCGCCGGCGACGGCTACAACTACGGGTACGACGAGGGCGTCGCCAGTGTCTCGATCGTCACCGACTACGCCGGCACCACGAAGAACGAGGACCGCGGCGAGGCCACGGGCGAGGGCGGCCAGGACGACCTCATCGCGGCCGGCGGCAACTTCGACCACTTCAACCGCGAGCAGCAGGGCCAGATCTTCATGCACTGGTTCGTGCGGGCGGTGCTGCAGGCCCGGCCCGCGCCCGAGGTCGCGGCGTGGGAGCCGTACGTGCAGGCGGTCCGGGCGTCGTGAACGTCGTCCTGGTCGCACCGTCGGCGGCGCGGGCACTGCTCGCGCCGCTGACGGCGTGCTGGTCGGTGACCCACGCCGCGCCGGGGTCGTCCCTGGCCGAGGTGGCCCGGGGGGCCGACGCGGTGCTCGTCGCGGGGTCGCGTCACCGGTCGCCTCGCACGGTCCTGCCCGGTCCGATGGTGCTCGACGACGGGCGCCCCGTACCCGTGGCGTGGCTGCCGCTGGTCGACGCGGAGTCGACCGAGCGGTTCGCCGAGACCGCGGCCTCGGTCCACGCGCGCGCGTCCCGCCGGCTCACCGTGGCCGTGCTCGGTCAGCGGCTGTCGCGGTACGAGGACCTGGCCGGGCGGATCGCCCGCGTCGCGTCGGCGCACGGACCCGTGCGCCGGTGGACCTCGTACGACATCGGCCGGTCCGACCTCGTCGACGGGCTGCGGCGCGGACCCGCGCTCGCGGTCTACGTGGGCCACGGGCGGTCGATCGGGTGGGTCGGCTACGCCGGCCTGCGCGCGCACCACTTCCCGTCCTCGCCGGGGGCTCCCGTCGGGGCGGTGGTCTCGCTCGCCTGCCGCACCGCGAGCAGGCAGCGCACCGGGCTCTCGTTCAGCGAGGCCCTCGTCGTGCGCGGCATCGCCGCCTCCGCGGTCGGGGCCACCGGCCCCACGCTGCACACCGCCAACGCCCGCTGGGCGCTGCGCGTGGCCGACGGCGCCTCCCGCGCCGCCACCGTCGGCGAGCTCGTCGCGGCGGCCGCCGCCGCGGACCCGCACGCGGACTTCTACCGGATCGTCGGCGACCCCACGGCACCGCTGCTCGACGACCCGTCCTTCGAGACCCTGGAGGTGGCCTGATGACCACGACCGACACCGACGTCCTGTCCCGCCTGCGCACGGAGCTCGCCTCCGTCCGCCCGGACATCGCCGAGACCGCACCCGCGGACGCGACGCTCAAGCACGACCTCGAGATCGACTCGCTCGACGTGCTCGAGTACGTCGCGCGCGTCGAGGCCGCGTTCGGGCTCGTCGTGCCCGACGAGGACTGGCAGGCGGTCGCGACCCTCGACTCGCTCGCCGCGTACGTGACGGCGCACCGGACCATCCCGTGAGCGCACTCGTCACCGGCTACGGGGCGGTCACCGCGCTCGGCTCGGCGCCGGACACGTGGGACGGAATCCTCGCCGGACGGTCGGCGGCGCGACCGTGGGACGACCTGGCCGACGAGGGCTTCGCCGTGACGACCGCGTGCCGGGTCACGCACCTGCCGGCCGGCGACCCGACGCGGCGCGGTCGTGCCCTCGCCGACGCGGCGCTCGCCGACGCGCTCGCGCTCGCGGACGGCGCCCTGGACGGGGTCGCGCCCTCGCGTGTGGGTGTCTACCTCGGCACGACGATGGGGGAGTCGGCCGGCTACGAGCAGGCGACCTCGTCGTTCTCCGCGGCTGCGCACCACGGCGGGGCGCTCGCCGACCACGTGGCGTCGCTCGTCGGGGCGACCGGGCCCGTGCGCGCCTTCGGGACCGCGTGCGCGGCGGGCAACTACGCGATCGGGGCCGCCGCCGCGGCGGTGCGCGCCGGGCGCGTGGACGTCGCGGTCGCGGGCGGGGTCGAGCCGTTCTCGCGCATCGCGATGGTCGGCTTCTCGCGCATGCGGGCCATGACGCCGGACCTGTGCCGGCCGTTCGTCGCGGGTCGCCGCGGCATGCAGCTGGGCGAGGGTGCGGCGTTCGTCGTCATCGAGTCGTCGGCTCGGGTGGCCGCGCGGCGTGCTCGCGCCCGGGCCGTCGTCGGTGCCCTGGGCCTGGCGTCCGACGCGCACCACCCGACCTCCCCGCGCCCCGACGGCTCCGGGATGGCGTCCGCGATGGTCTCTGCCCTCTCGCGCAGCTCGCTGTCGCCCGCGGAGGTGGGCTGGGTCAGCGCGCACGGCACCGGGACGCCGCAGTCCGACGCCGCCGAGGCGGTCGCGCTGCGCTCGGTGTTCCCTTCCGGGGTGCCCGTCTCGAGCATCAAGGGCGCGATCGGGCACACGATGGGGGCCGCGTCGGCCGTCGAGACCGTCGTCGCCGTCCGCGCCCTCGAGGAAGGGCTCGCGCCGCCCAACGTCAACGGCTCGTCGCCCGACCCGTCGCTCGAGCTCGACGTCGTCGTCACCCCGCGCGCGGCCGACCTGCGCTGGGTGCTCAACTGCGCGTACGCGTTCGGCGGGCTCGACTCCGCCCTCGTCCTGGGGCGTGCGGCATGAGGACCGACGTCTCGGAGCCGCTCGTCGCCGCGGGGGACGCGGTGAGCGCGTGGGCCTCGTCGGTGCTCGTCGCGTGGGGCCCGTCCGCTGACGCGCTGTACGTCGCGACCTCGGAGGCCGGTGCGGCCGAGTCGCTCGCCTTCTGGGCGGCCGCGCGGGCGACCGGCTTCGCGCTCGCGGCGCCCGGGGCGTTCCCGTACACGCTGGCCAACGCGCCCGCGGGGCGCATCGGGACCGCGCTGGGGATCCGGGGCCCCTCGGTCACGGTGCTCGGGACGTTCGACGACGCGCTCGCGGCGGCGTCCGACGACCTCGCCGACGGCCTGTGCACGCGCGCCCTCGTCGTCCACCTGGACCCGGTGGCCCCGGCGACGACCACGACCCCGGACCCCACGCTGTGGCGCCTGGTCCACACGGTCCTCGCCGCGGACTCCCCACCGGCTGGTGCCCCGATCGGCCGCGCCCTCGCGCCGGCGCTCGACACGTAGGTCTCCTTCTTCGCGAGTGCGCCCGTCGTTGCGGGCGCGCTCGAGACGCAAGGGCCGCACTCGCGTCGTGGCGCTGGTCAGGTGCGGCGGCGGGCGAGGGCGGTGGCGACCGCGAGGGGCCAGAGGGCCTGGGCGCCGGCGACGACGCGTTCCGTGAGGCCGACGGCGTCGCCGTCCCGCTGCAGCTCGACGACGAAGGCACCGAGCAGCACGACGAGGACCGCGGACGCGCCGATGCCGACCGCGGGCCGCAGCACGCCCTTCGCGCCCCGCCGCCACGCGAGCGCCGGCCACAGCGCGAGCGCACCGAAGCCGACCGACGCCGCGATCCCGTGCGCGCGCGGCTGCGCGTCGACCGGCAGCGCGGCGACCGCGAGCGTGGCCGCGCCGCCGATCGCGTGCAGGACGCGGGCCGGCGTCGGCACCTCGCGCAGCCCGGCGGCCGTGACGATGTGCGCGATGCCGGTCACGGCCAGGCCGGTCGTCATGATCCACGGGTCGGTCGCGGAGGTCGCCGCGAGGTCGCTGATCGTGTCCGTGACCGAGTCGAACCCGGTCTGCCGGGACGCGGCGAGGGTCCATCCGCCGATCATCGCGACCGGCGCGGCGACCGCCGACCCGATCGCCCACCGAGGCACTGCGCGCGAGACGTCCATGTCCGCCCGACGCTAACCGCCCCCAGCGCGCCGCGCCCGCCCCGGCCGTCGATTCACCCCTCCCGACCCGTCCCCGACCCGCCCGCCCCCGCCCGCC
>NZ_QWKP01000155.1 GCF_003470205.1 Cellulomonas rhizosphaerae | reverse complement strand
GGGATGAGCGACGACGCGAGGATCACGGTGTCGCCGAACCCGACCGACACGCGGTGGTCGTTGTTCGCCATGCGCGACAGCGCGGCCATCGGCTCGCCCTGCGAGCCGGTGCACATCAGCACGAGCTCGTCGTCGGGCAGGTCGTCGATCTTCTTGATGTCGATGAGCACGCCGTCCGGCACCTTGAGGTAGCCGAGGTCGGCGGCGATGGCCATGTTGCGGACCATCGAGCGCCCGACGAGGGCCACGCGGCGGCCGTGCGCGTGCGCGGCATCGAGCACCTGCTGCACGCGGTGCACGTGCGAGGAGAACGACGCGACGATGATGCGCTTGGTCGAGTCGCCGAAGACCTGGTCGAGCACCGGCCCGATCCCCCGCTCCTGCGCGACGAAGCCGGGCACCTCGGCGTTGGTGGAGTCGACCATGAACAGGTCGACGCCCTCCTCGCCGAGGCGGGCGAACGCGCGCAGGTCCGTGATGCGGCCGTCGAGCGGCAGCTGGTCCATCTTGAAGTCGCCCGTGTGCAGCACGGTGCCGGCGCCGGTGCGCACCGCGACCGCGAGCGCGTCGGGGATGGAGTGGTTGACCGCGACGAACTCGCACTCGAAGGCGCCGAGCTGCTCGACCTGACCCTCCTTGACGACCATGCTCAGCGGCTGGATGCGGTGCTCCTTGAGCTTCGCCTCCACGAACGCGAGCGTGAGCTGCGAGCCCACGATGGGGATGTCGCGGCGCAGGCGCAGCAGGTACGGGACGGCGCCGATGTGGTCCTCGTGGCCGTGCGTGAGCACGATGGCCTCGATGTCCGCCAGGCGGTCCTTGATGTACTCGAAGTCCGGCAGGATCAGGTCGACGCCGGGCTGGTGGTCCTCGGGGAACAGCACGCCGCAGTCGATGACGAGCAGGCGCCCGTCGTACTCGAGAACGGCCATGTTGCGTCCGACCTCACCGAGGCCGCCGAGGGCGACGATGCGCAGGGCACCGGGCGCGAGCGGCGGCGGCGGGGTGAGCTCGGGATGCGGGTGACTCATGGATCTCCTGGGTGTCAGGCGAGGGCTGCGTCGAGCAACCCTGCGGCGCGCAGACCTGCGCGGATGTCGTCGACGTCCTCATCGGACGCCGGAACGTAAGGGAGGCGGACCGTGCGGCCCGACAGCAGCCCGATGATCTCGAGCGCCGCCTTGGCGTACACCGCCTGGAAGCCCGCGCCGTTGATCGCCTGGATCGCGGGGGTGACGGACCGGAACAGCCGCAGCGCCTCGGCGTGGTCGCCGGCGTCCCAGGCCCGGATCACGGCGGCGAACTGCGGCCCGACGACGTGCGTGGCGACGCCCACGACACCCGCAGCCCCGTGGGCGAGGAACGGCAGCAGCAGGCCGTCGTCGCCGCAGTACCAGGCCAGGCCGGTGCGCTCGGCAGCACCCGACGCCGTGAAGACGTCGCCCGTGGCGTCCTTCATCGCGATGATCCGCGGGTGCAGGGCCAGCTCGTCGATCGCCGAGGCGGACATCCGCACTCCCGCACGCCCGGGGACGTCGTAGAGCATCACGGGCAGGTCGGTCGCGTCGGCGACGGCGTGCACGTGGGCGACGAGGCCGGGCTGCGAGGGCCGCGAGTAGTAGGGGCTGACGACGAGCAGCCCGTGCGCGCCCGCCTCGGCGGCCTGCTCGGCCATCCGGACGGCGTGAGCGGTGTCGTTGGATCCCGCTCCCGCGACGACGTAGGCCCGGTCTCCGACAGCCTCGACGACGGCCGCGACGACCTCGGCCTTCTCGGGCGCATGGGTCGTGGGCGCCTCACCGGTGGTGCCGTTGAGGACCAGGCCGTCGTGCCCGCTGTCGACGAGGTGGCGAGCCAGGGTCACGGCGGCCTGGAGGTCGACCGCTCCGTCGTCGGTCATCGGCGTGACCATGGCGGACAGGACCGCCCCGAACGGGCGCTGGGGCGATGTCACGGACGGCATGGGACAACCGTACCGCCCGCCCTGCTCACGGCACGGCGTTGTTCACCAGCTCCGCGCGGTCAGCGGCGGACGTACGACTCGAACCGGTAGGGCACGTCCTGGCTCGACATGTGCCACCCGTCCACCGGGTCGCTCGCGACCTCGCGCCACTCGTCGTCGGGCAGGTCCGGTGCCCACGTGTCGCCGTCGACGGCCACGCCGACGACGGTCACCTCGACGCGTCCGGCGAGAGGGAGCGCCTGGGCGTACACCGCTCCCCCGCCCACGACCCAGACGTCCTCGTCCCCGAGGAGCTCGAGCGCGGCAGGAAGCGACCCGACGACCTCAGCGCCGGGTGCGTCGAAGCCGTCCGAGCGCGACAGCACGACGTTGCGCCGGCCGGGCAGCGGCCGGAACCGCTCGGGGAGCGACTCCCACGTCGCGCGGCCCATCACGACCGGATGGCCGCCGGTCAGCGACCGGAACCGCGCGAGGTCCTCGGGAAGGTGCCACGGCAGGCCGCCACCCGAGCCGATGACCCCGTCGCGCGTCCGCGCCCAGATCAGCGAGACGCTCACACCGCCACCGGCGCCTTGATCGCGGGGTGGTGCTGGTAGTCGAGCACCTCGATGTCCTCGTACGCGTACTCGACGATCGACGGCGCACGCCGGAGCCGGAGCGCGGGTGGCGCGTACGCCTCGCGGCTCAGCTGCTCGCGCACCTGGTCGACGTGGTTGTCGTAGATGTGGCAGTCGCCGCCGGTCCAGACGAAGTCGCCGACCTCGAGGTCGAGCTGCTGCGCGACCATGTGCGTGAGCAGCGCGTACGACGCGATGTTGAACGGCACGCCGAGGAACAGGTCGGCCGAGCGCTGGTAGAGCTGGCACGAGAGCTTGCCGTCGGCGACGTAGAACTGGAAGAACGCGTGGCACGGGGCGAGCGCCATCGACGGGATGTCCGCGACGTTCCACGCCGAGACGATGTGCCGACGCGAGTCCGGGTCCCGGCGCAGGTTCGCCATCAGCTCGGTGATCTGGTCGATCTGCCCGCCGTCCGGCGTGGGCCACGATCGCCACTGCACCCCGTAGACCGGGCCGAGCTCGCCGCGCTCGTCGGCCCACTCGTCCCAGATCGACACACCGTGCTCGCGCAGCCAGCCGACGTTGGAGTCGCCGCGCAGGAACCACAGCAGCTCGTACGCGATCGACTTCAGGTGCACGCGCTTGGTCGTGACAAGCGGGAACCCGGCCGACAGGTCGAACCGCATCTGGTGCCCGAAGACGCTGCGCGTCCCCGTGCCCGTGCGGTCGGCCTTCGGCGTCCCGGTCTCCAGGACGAGTCGCAGCAGGTCCTCGTACGGCGTCTCGACGAGCGTCATGCGGGTCATCGTAGGCGCGTCTCGGTCGCTACGACGCCGCCCGGCCGCCGAAACGTAGGGTGTCGCCCATGACCCCCGACGCGCGCCGAGCGGTGCTGCGTCAGTCGATCTCGGTCGCGGTCGCCACGGGCCTCTACGGGATCTCGTTCGGCGCGCTCTCGGTCGTCGCGGGCCTCAGCACGGCGCAGACGATGGCGCTCAGCCTCCTGATGTTCTCGGGCGGGTCCCAGTTCGCGTTCATCGGCGTGATCGGCGCGGGCGGAGCCGCGGGTGCGGCGATCGCGACCGCCGGGCTCCTGGGCGCGCGCAACGGGCTCTACGGCCCGCAGGTCACCCCGCTCCTCGCCGCGCACGGCTGGCGCAAGCCGCTCGCGGCCCAGCTCACGATCGACGAGTCGACCGCGGTCGCGACCGCTCAGAGCGACCCCGCAGCGGGACGACTCGGGTTCTGGTGGACCGGCGTCGGCGTCTTCGTCATGTGGAACCTGTTCACGCTGCTCGGGGCGGTGCTGGGTGACGCGCTCGGCGACCCCCGCACCTACGGGCTCGACGCGGCCGCGGCGGCGGCGTTCCTCGCGCTCGTCTGGCCCCGCCTCGCGGACGGCCTCGCGCGGCTCGTCGCCGGCGCCGCGGTGGCCGTCGGCCTGGCACTGACCCCGTTCACGCCCGCCGGCGTGCCCGTGCTGCTGGCCGCGGTCGTCGCCGTCGTCGTCGGCCTCGTCGCCCCCCAGGACGAGACGAAGGAGCCCGCATGAGCCCCGCCGCCACCTGGTTCGCGGTCATCGCCGCCAGTGCGGTCGTCTTCGCGCTCAAGCTCGTCGGCCACCTCGTCCCGGACCACTGGCTCGCCAAGCCGCGCGTCGCACGGACCGCGGCGCTGGTCACGGTCGCGCTGCTGTCCGCCCTGGTCGCCGTCCAGGCCGCCACGATCGGGCGGCACCTGGTCGCCGACGCACGCCTCCCCGCGCTCGCCGTGGCCGCGGTCGCGCTGATGCTGCGCGCGCCGTTCATCGTCGTCGTCGTCCTGGCCGCCGGCACGGCCGCGCTGCTGCGCGCCCTCGGGATGAGCTAGCCAGGGCACGATCCGAGCACGTCGGCCGTTGGGGGATTGCCCGACGACGACGCGGTCGCGATCGCGACCCCCGCCACGAAGGACCCACCCATGAGTTCCACCACGCCCGCGCCCACGCGCGGCTCCACCATCGGCTCGCTGATCTTCCTGTCCCGCTGGCTCCAGGTGCCCCTGTACCTCGGCCTGATCGTCGCGCAGGCGGTCTACGTGTGGCAGTTCATGAAGGAGCTGTGGCACCTCGCGCACGGGGTCTTCACCGGCCACGGCATGGACGAGGGCGAGATCATCATCGCGGTCCTCGGCCTGGTCGACGTCGTGATGATCGCCAACCTCCTGATCATGGTGATCGTCGGCGGCTACGAGACGTTCGTGTCCCGCATCCGTCTGGACAACCACCCCGACCAGCCCGAGTGGCTCTCGCACGTCAACGCCAACGTGCTCAAGACCAAGCTCGCGATGTCGATCATCGGGATCTCCTCGATCCACCTGCTGCGCAGCTTCATCGAGGCCGAGCACACGGTCAACGAGCCGAACGGTGGCGAGGCGCTGCTCTGGCAGACGATCATCCACCTCGCATTCATCGTCTCCGCCGTCGCGCTCGCGTGGATCGACAAGGTGTCCATGAAGCACCCGCCGAAGGTCGCACCGGCCCCGGTTCCGGCTACCGTCGCCTGATGCCTCTGTTCACGGACCACGCCGACGTCTCCGTCCGCCCCGCCGTCCCCGGAGACGAGACCCCGATCGCCCGCGTCCAGCTCGCCGCCTGGCGCGACGAGCACGCGGACGTCCTGGGCGCGGACGTGCTCGACCTGCTCGACGAGCAAGCGGTGGTCGACCAGTGGGCGAGCGCGATCAGCGCTGCGCCCACGGGCCACCGCGTGCTGGTCGCGTGCGACGGCGCCACCGTCGTCGGCTTCACGGCCATCGCGCCCGTCCCCGCCCCCGACGACGCGGCGCCGGGCGGGGTCATCCTCGCGCTCGAGGTCCTCCCGCAGGCGCAGCGCGGCGGGCACGGCTCACGCCTGCTGGCCGCGGCCGTCGACCTCCTGCGCGAGCAGGGCGCCGACCAGGTGCACACGTGGGTGCTCGACGGCGACGACGCGCGCGCGCAGTTCCTGCGCGGCGCGGGCCTGGGTCCCGACGAGACCACCCGTGAGCTCGCGTCGGGAACGCAGCCCGACGGCAGCCACCGGGTCGTGACCGAGCACCGGTGGTGGGGGGCGATCTAGGCCCGGTACAGCCGACGAGCGGTCCGCAGCGACTCGCGCGCCCGCTTCCGGTCCCCCGCCGCGTCGTAAGCGAAGGCCAGGTGGTACCAGGACCGCCAGTCGTCCGGCGCGGCCTCGGTGACGTCGCGCGCCGCGTCGAACTGCTCGCGCGCCACGGCCCGGTCGATCCGGCCGCCCGGCGAGCGAGGCAGGTCGTCGACCGGCAGCTCGCCGGCCGCCGCGAGCTCGTCGGCCAGCCGCTGCACGTCGATCGCGAGCATCCACTCGCGCGCGATCACCCAGATGACGACGAGCGGCAGGACGAGGAACGCGGCGCCGAGCAGGATCCCGACGACCTTGCCCGTCTGGATCAGCGCGATCGCGCCAGCGGCGACCAGCCACACGTACAGCCCCAGGAGGGCGGTGAGCACGACCGCGCCGGCCACCGCGGTGCGGCGGGTGCGGGACGAGGACGCCATCAGCCGAGGTCGAGCAGGTGCTCGAGGCCCACGGTCAGGCCCGGGTGCGAGCCCACCTGACGGACGCCGAGCAGCACCCCGGGCATGAACGAGACGCGGTCGAACGAGTCGTGCCGGATCGTCAGCTGCTCGCCCGCGTTGCCCAGCAGGATCTCCTCGTGCGCGACGAGCCCGCGCAGGCGCACGGCGTGCACCCGGACCCCGTCGACGTCGGCGCCGCGGGCACCGTCGAGCTCCTGCGTCGTCGCGTCGGGGCTGGGCCCGACGCCGGCCGCGGTGCGCGCCGCGGCGATCGCGGCCGCCGTGTGCTGCGCGGTGCCCGACGGTGCGTCGACCTTGTCCGGGTGGTGCAGCTCGATCACCTCGACCGACTCGAACCAGGCCGCCGCCCGCGCGGCGAACGCCATCGCGAACACCGCGCCGAGCGCGAAGTTGGGGGCGATGAGCACACCCACACCGGGGCGGTCGGCCAGGTGGTCGCGCACGCGCGCCTTCGACTCGTCGTCCCACCCCGTCGTCCCGACCACCACGTGCACGCCCGCGTCGATCAGCGCGTGCACGTTGGACTCGGTGACCGCGGGGACCGTGAAGTCGATCGCGACGTCCGCACCGGCCGCGGCCGACAGGTCGTCGCCCGCGTCGAGGGTCGCGACGAGCTCGAGGTCGTCGGCTCCCTGCACGGCTCGGACGACGGTGGATCCCATGCGGCCCGCGGCCCCGAGGACGGCTACCTTGATGCGCTCGCTCACGGGTGACGACCCTAGACGGTCGCCGGCCCGACGAGCGCCGCGATCCGCTCCTCGACCCGGCGCAGCTCGACCGGGTCCAGGCCCGTCGAGCGCTCCACCTCGCGCGGCGGGACCTCCGCGCGCGAGTACCAGCTCAGCGCCTGCAGCACCGCGTCCGGCCGCGCGACGCCCGGTCCCACGGCCTGCCGCACGAACGACGCGAACCGCACCGCGGCGAGGTAGTCGGCCGGCTGCGCCCCGAGGAACAGCAGCGTCCAGCGGTGCAGGTCGCTCACGGTCACGCCCTCGGCCCGGGCCAGCTCCTGGGCGCTGACGAGCCCCGCACGCTCGTCGACCAGCCGCAGCACCTCCCCGAACCGCACGGCGTCGAGGGTGGGCTCGACCCGTCGGGCGACGAGCGCGTCCACGAGCTCGTGCGCCGCAGCGGCGAACCGCCCCGCGGCCAGCTCGTCCGACGCACGCCCGAGAGCCGGGCCGACGAGCCCCTCCGCGTCACCCCACGCGTCGACCAGCCCGGGCGCTCCGACCGCGGCGAGGGCCGACGGGGCCAGCTGGATCCCCAGCCGCACCCCCGAACCGTCCTGCACGCGCACCACGGGCCGAGTCATGAGCCCGCGCACGCCCGTCGCGTCCGGGGTGCTCGCGCCGGTCAGGGTGTCGACGAGCGACCCGTCGCCCTCGAGCACCACCTGCAGCAGCCCGCGCCCGTCGGGCAGCAGGATCTCGCGCGAGGGACCGCCGCCGACGACCACCCAGGCGTGCTCGACGAGCCCGGGCACCTCGACGTCGATCCGCGTGTACTGCACCTGGTCGACGGGCATGAACCCATGATCGCCCCTCCGGGGCGCCCTGGGTGCGGGATCGAGGACTCAGTCCCCGAACGGACCCACGCGGATCACGGACCGCGGCCGGGACGCGAGCTCGGCGGCCAGCGCCTGCACGTCGGCGGCCGTGACGGCCTGCACCAGCTCGAGCGACTCGTCGATGCTCAGCAGCTCGCCGTGCACCAGCTCCGCCTTGCCGAGCCGGCTCATGCGCGAGCCGGAGTCCTCCATGCCGAGCACGAGCCCGCCGGAGAGCTGGCCGATCGAGCGCGTGAGCTCGGCGGCCGTGATGGGCGCGTCGGCGAGGTGCTCGAGCTCGGCGATCATCAGGGCGAGGATCTCGTCGACCCGGGCCGGCGTGCAGCCCGCGTAGAGGCCGAAGACGCCGGTGTCCGAGTGGCCCGACGAGAACGAGTAGGTGGAGTACGCCAGGCCGCGCTTCTCGCGGATCTCCTGGAACAGGCGCGAGGACATCCCGCCGCCCAGGACCGCGTTGAGCACGGACAGCGTGAAGCGGCGGGGGTCCGTCGCGGTCAGCGAGGTGCCGCCGACGATGACGTTCGCCTGCTCGGTGTGGCGGCGGATCGTCTTCTCGACCCCGGCCGCGGGGATGCCGGCCGTGCCGGCGGGGACGCCGAGCGCGGGGGCGCGTCGGCCGCGCGGTGCGCCGCCGGTCATGTCCCAGCCGCCGTCGGCCAGCGCGGTCTCGACCTGCGCGACGAGCGCGTCGTGGTCGACCCCGCCTGCAGCGCTCACGACGAGGGTCTCGGGCTGGTAGTGCCAGCGGTAGTGCTCCCAGACCGCGTCGCGCGGGACCGCGCGGATGGACTCGGGGGTGCCGCCGATCGGCCGGCCCAGGGGGTGCTCACCGAGCACCAGGGCGGCGAACTGCTCGTGCGCGACGTCGCTCGGGTCGTCGTCGTTCATCGCGAGCTCTTCGAGGATCACGCCGCGCTCGGTCTCGAGCTCGTCGGTCTCGAGGCGCGCGGAGGTGACCATGTCGGTGATCACGTCGACCGCCATCGGCAGGTCGGTGTCGAGCACGCGTGCGTAGTAGCACGTGTGCTCCTTGCCGGTGGCGGCGTTGGCCTCTCCACCGACCTCGTCGAACGCCTCCGCGATGTCCATCGCGGTGCGCTTCGCGGTGCCCTTGAACAGCAGGTGCTCGAGGAAGTGCGTCGAGCCGTGGTGGCCCGACTCCTCGTCGCGCGAGCCGACGCCGACCCACGCGCCCACGGTGGCCGAGCGCAGACCGGGCATGTGCTCGGTCAGCACGCGGACCCCGCCGGGCAGGACGGAACGGCGCACGAGGGCGCCGCCGTCCTGCTCGGCGGACCGGTCGGCCCCGGACGTACCGGGGCCGACCAGCGGGAGATCCAGCGGCATCGTCAGGCGTCGACCGACGCAGGCTCAGACGCCTCGTCCGCAGCGTCTTCAACGACAGCGTGCAGCGACAGCTTGCCGCGGGGGTCGATCTCGCCGATCTCGACCTGGACCTTCTGCCCGATGGACAGGACGTCCTCGACGTTCTCGACGCGCTTGCCACCCACGAGGCGACGGATCTGCGAGATGTGCAGCAGGCCGTCCTTGCCCGGGCTCAGGGAGATGAACGCACCGAACGTCGTGGTCTTGACGACCGTGCCGACGAAGCGCTCCCCGATCTCGGGCATGTGCGGGTTGGCGATCGCGTTGATCGCCGCCCGCGCGGCCTCCGCCGACGGACCGTCGGTGGCGCCGATGTAGACCGTGCCGTCGTCCTCGATCGAGATGTCGGCGCCGGTCTCCTCCTGGATCTGGTTGATCATCTTGCCCTTCGGGCCGATGACCTCGCCGATCTTGTCGACGGGGACCTTCACCGTGATGACGCGGGGAGCGAACGGGCTCATCTCGTCCGGGACGTCGATCGCCTCGGCGATGACGTCGAGGATCGCGAGGCGCGCCTCCTTGGCCTGCGTGAGCGCGCCGCCGAGCACCGAGGCGGGGATGCCCTCGAGCTTGGTGTCGAGCTGGATGGCCGTGACGAACTCACGGGTGCCGGCGACCTTGAAGTCCATGTCGCCGAACGCGTCCTCGGCACCGAGGATGTCCGTGAGGGCGGCGTAACGCGTCTCACCGTTCACCGTGTCGGAGACCAGGCCCATGGCGATGCCCGCGACGGGCGCGCGCAGCGGCACACCGGCGTTGAGCAGCGACAGGGTGGACGCGCAGACCGAGCCCATCGAGGTCGAGCCGTTGGAGCTCAGCGCCTCGGAGACCTGGCGGATGGCGTAGGGGAACTCCTCGCGGCTCGGCAGGACCGGCATGAGCGCGCGCTCGGCGAGCGCTCCGTGGCCGATCTCGCGACGCTTCGGCGAACCGACGCGACCCGTCTCGCCCGTGGAGTAGGGCGGGAAGTTGTAGTTGTGCATGTAGCGCTTGCGCGTCTCCGGGGAGAGCGTGTCGAGCTGCTGCTCCATGCGCAGCATGTTCAGCGTGGTGACACCCAGGATCTGGGTCTCGCCGCGCTCGAAGATCGCCGAGCCGTGCACGCGGGGCAGGACCTCGACCTCGGCCGAGAGCGTGCGGATGTCGCGCAGGCCACGGCCGTCGATGCGGAAGCCGTCGGTGAGGATCCGCTGGCGGATGAGCTTCTTCTGGACCGAGCGGAACGCTGCGGACAGCTCCTTCTCGCGGCCCTCGAACTGCTCGGAGAGCGAGGCGACGACCTCGGCCTTGATCTCGTCCAGGCGGTTCTCGCGGTCGTGCTTGTCCGCGATCTGCAGCGCGCTGTCGAGCGGGCCGGACGCGGCACCCTCGACGGCGGCGTAGGCGTCGTCCTGGTAGTCCGGGAACGTCGGGAACGCCTGCGTCTCCTTGGCGGCCTTCGAGGCGAGCTCCTGCTGCGCCTCGACGAGCACCTTGATGAACGGCTTGGCGGCCTCGAGGCCCTGGGCCACGACCTCCTCGGTGGGTGCGGTGGCACCCTCCTGGATGAGGTTCCACGACTTCTCGGGCGCCTCGGCCTCGATCATGGCGATGGCAACATCGTCGCCACCGTCTGTTCCAGCAACGACGCGGCCGGCGACGACCATGTCGAACGTGGCGCGCTCGCGCTCGGAGTAGCGCGGGAAGGCGACCCACTGGCCGTCGATGAGCGCGATGCGCACACCGGCGACGGGGCCGGAGAACGGCAGGCCGGACAGCTGCGTCGAGATCGACGCGGCGTTGATGGCGAGCACGTCGTACGCGTCGTCCGGGTGGATGGCCAGGACCGTGACGACGACCTGGACCTCGTTGCGCAGGCCCTTGACGAACAGGGGGCGCAGCGGGCGGTCGACGAGCCGGCAGGCGAGGATCGCCTCGGTCGAGGGACGGCCCTCGCGGCGGAAGAACGAGCCGGGGATCTTGCCGGCGGCGTACTGCCGCTCCTCGACGTCGATCGTCAGCGGGAAGAAGTCGAAGTGGTCCTTCGGGTGCTTGCCGGCCGTGGTGGCCGACAGCAGCATCGTGTCGCCGTCCAGGTAGGCGGCGGCGGAGCCGGCGGCCTGCTTGGCCAGGCGGCCCGTCTCGAAGCGGATGGTGCGGGTGCCGAAGCGACCGTTGTCGATGACGGCCTCGGCGAACTGGATCTCGGGACCCTCCACGGGTGCCCTCCTTGTTCTCGAAGGCGCCGGCCGGCCTCGACGGTCTTCGACCGTGGTCCCCGGAACACCTGTTCCGGAAGCCACTACCGAGGACCAGACGAGCGGGCCGACGCGGTGGATCGTGCTGGTACTGCTGGCACTGCTGGTACTACGGGAACATCAGACCAGCCCGGACCCTACGGCGGGTCCGGGCTGGTCCGGTGGTTCAGCGGCGCAGGCCGAGGCGCTCGATCAGCGCCCGGTAGCGGTTGATGTCGACCTTCTGCAGGTAACCGAGCAGGCGGCGACGACGACCGACGAGCAGCAGCAGACCGCGGCGGCTGTGGTGGTCGTGCTTGTGCTCCTTGAGGTGCTCGGTCAGGTCCTTGATGCGCTGCGTGAGCACCGCGATCTGGACCTCGGGGGAACCGGTGTCGCCCTCGTGCGTGGCGTACTCGGTCATGATGGTGGCCTTGATGGCGTTGTCGAGGGGCACGGCTCTCCTGGTTTGACTCGTTGCGCGGTGCTCCGGGGCTTGTCCACCCGGGCTCTCTCGTTCCGCGGCCGTTCAGACGGCAGCGTCCAGGGTACCAGTGTTCGAGGCGACACCGTGCGTGGCGTCGGCCACTGCGGGCCGGCCGCCGGCAGTCCGCAGGCCGAGCAGGAGCCAGTCTCCCATCGCCGCGAGCGCGAGCCGGCGCGAGGGCATGAAGGCGTGGAAGAACACCCATCGCGTGAGCCACGCGACCCACCCCGTGAGCTGCACGCCGTACAGCTCGGCCGCCCCACGGCCGACGCCGAGGCTCGCTGCCTGGCCCAGCCCGGGGAACCGGAACACCCGCGCGCGGCGACCGCGCACGGTGCGCGCGATGTTGCGCCCGGCGCCGGTTCCCGCCTTGATCGCCCACAGCGCGTTGGGCGGGCACGGCCCGGACCCGTTCGGGTGCGGCACCGCCGCCGCGTCTCCCCCGGACCACACCCCGCGGAGCGTGGTCCGCAGTCGCCGGTCCACCACGAGCCGCCCGTCGGTGGCCCGCTCGGCTGCGAGCCCGGGCAGCGTCACGACCACCTGTCCCACCGCGGAGACGACCGTCCCGGCCGGGATCGTCGTGCCGTCGTCCAGCGCGACACCGTCCTCGTCGACCCGCGCGACCCGGGCGCCGCAGCGGACCTCGACCCCCGCGCGCTCCGCCTGCTCGACCGCGTACCGCGCGACGCGCTCGAACCGCGGGCGCAGGTCCGGCAGCACGTGCTCACCGCCGTGCACGAGCACCACGCGCGCGTCGGGGTCGTCGCGCCGCATCCGGGCCGCCATCGCGACGGCCGCCTCGGTGCCGGCCAGTCCCCCGCCGACCACGACCGCCGCCCCGCACCCCGCCTCGAGCCGCCCGACGAGCGTGTCGAGGCCGCCGTCGTCCTTGAGCGACCACCCGTGCTCGGCGAGCCCGGGCACCCGCTCGCGCGCGTCGCGCGAGCCCGTCGCGACGAGCAGGTGGTCGTACGGCAGCAGGCGCACGCCGTCGTCGGTGGTCACCGAGACCGTGCGCGCGACCGGGTCGAGCGCGGTCGCGCTGCCGTGCAGCACCCAGGCGGGCGGCACGACGTCGACGAGTGCGGTGCGCGCCCGCTCCCCGCGGACGTGGCCCGAGAGCACCTCCCCCGTCCAGCCGTGGAACGCGTGCGCAGTGGTGGCCGAGACGACCGTGACGCGCACCGACCCCTCGCGCAGCGGCCGCCGCAGGCCACGGGCCAGCGCACGCGCCGCCCAGATCGCGGTGTAGCCGCCGCCGAGGACGACGACCTCGATCGGCGCCTCCATGCTCACAGCCCGACGAGCTCGTGCGCCGACCACGGACCGGCGGCGAGCGGCTGGCCGAACGAGAGCGGCTCGGCGAGCCCGAAGCCCAGGTGCGAGAACCGGTCCGCGGCGTCCTGCATCCTCCGGGCGTGCGCGACGGTCGCGTCGCCCACGGCCGGCGTCGTGCAGCCGTCGAACGCCATGAGCATCGTCTCGCAGAGGCACGCGTAGGCGTACCCGCGCGGCAGCCCGATGTCCGCGCGCACGTCCAGCCCGCGCACGTCCGCGAGGCCGCCGTCGACGACCAGCACGTCCGGCCGCTCGACCGTGAGCGCCGGGTCGGTGTTGCGCGGCTGGGTGTCGTCCAGGACCACCGCCCCGGGCTTGAGGTGCTCGGACCGCAGCAGGGCGTCGGTCGACGAGGTGAGCACGACGACGAGGTCCGCGTCCCGGACGGCGTCGATCTCGGTCGACTCGTGCACCGGCAGCCCGGGCCTCGTCGACCGCACCTGCTCGGCGAGCTCGGCGAGCCGGTGCCGCCGGCGGGCCACGAGCGTGAGCTCGCCGAGGTCGAGGTCGTCGGCGAGCAGGGCCACGACGCACGAGCCAACGCTGCCGGTCGCGCCGAGCACCGCGACGTGCGGCCGGTCCATCTGGCCGACCAGCCGCCGCACGGCCTGCGCGGTCAGCTGCGCGGTGAACGCGTTGCCGTTCGTGAGGGTCACGCCCGGCCGCTCGCGCAGCAGGCGCCCGCCGGCGGTCACGGGCGCGGTCAGCGCGCCCAGCCCGACGACGTCCGCGCCGAGGCTCACCGCGAGGTCGACCGCGCTCTCCACCTTGCCGAGCACCCAGCGCCGGTCCTCGTGCAGCATCTGCCGCGCGCCGACCGGGACGACGACGAGCCAGCCGGCCACGCCGTCCTCGTCGGGACGCGACACCGTGCCCAGGGTCAGGGGCGGGACAGGCAGGTGGCGCAAGCCCCATTCCAGCGCGCCCGAGGGCACCGCACCGAGCGGGGACCAGACGCGCGCGAGGTCGTGCGAGACGTCGGCACGAGGGTGGACGAGGAAGGCGAACGTGGACACGGCAGGCTCCTGGCGGCGGGGACGATGCCGCTCAGGAGGTCACCGGGAGCCCCGGAGATACGCGCGCCGCGGGCTTCACCCCGCGTCGGGGGCCTGCCCGACCGGTGCCAGCACCTCGCGCACGCGCTCGACGTCGGCGTGCATCTGCGTGATCAGCGGCTCGATCCCGTCGAACTTCAGCGTCGGTCGCAACCGCTCGACGAGCTCGAGCACGACACGCTCGCCGTACAGGTCGAGGTCCGTCCGGTCGAGCACGTACGCCTCCACGCGACGCTGCACACCGTCGAACGTCGGGTTGGTGCCGATCGACACCGCGGACGGCAGCACCGTGCCGTCGGGGCGCCGCAGCCGGCCCGCGTACACGCCGTCCGCGGGCACCATGCCCTCGGCGTCCTGGCTCAGGTTGGCGGTCGGGAAGCCGAGCTCGCGGCCGCGCGCGTCGCCGTGCACGACCTCGCCGCGCAGCCGGTGCGGGCGGCCGAGCACCCGCGCGGCCTGCACCACGTCGCCCGCCTCGAGCAGCTCGCGCACCCAGGTCGACGACCAGCGTCGGCGCAGCGGGTCGGCCACGTGGTCCTCGGCGCTGCCCGGGTCGGCGCCCGCCGTCGGGGTGACGTCCTCGATGACCTCGACCGAGAAGCCGTAGGACCGGCCGAGCTCGACCATGGTCGCGAGGTCGCCCGAGTTGTTCCAGCCGAACCGCACGTCCCGCCCGACGACGACGACGCGCGCACCGAGGCCCTCGACGAGGTAGCGGCGGACGAACTCCTCGGGCGTCTGCCGTGCGAAGTCGAGCGTGTAGGTCAGCAGCAGGACCGCGTCGAGGCCGGTCGCCTCGAGGAGCTCGAGCCGGTCGGCGTCGCCCGTGAGCAGCGGCTGCGCCGACTCGGGCCGGTGCACCTGCTGCGGGTGCGGGGTGAAGGTCACGGCAACGGCGCTCGCGCCCGCCGACGCGGCGTCCGCGCACATGCGCTGCAGCACGCTCGCGTGGCCGCGGTGCACACCGTCGAAGTTGCCGATCGTCACGACCGAGGGGCCGAATCCGTCGGGAACGTCGGCGAGATCACGCCAGAGGTGCACGCCTGCTCCTGTCCGCTGCTGACCGGTCGGTCCGGTCGGTGTGGGTCGAGCCGCCGCGGGAGCGGTGGCACAGCGAGCAAGCCTGCCACCACTTCGGCCGTGCGTCGTCGCCCGGCACGACGACGCCCCGGCAGGAGACCCTGTCCGGGGCGCCGTCCGTCAGTCGCCCGTCAGCGCCGCAGCGTGACGTGCGCCGTGCGCGACGTGACCGATCCCTGCGAGTTCTTCACCACGACCCGGTAGTGCTTCGGCGACGTGCGGGTCACCTTGACCGTCAGGGTCTCGGACCGCGCGCCCGAGACCTTGACCCAGGCCTTGCCCTTCTTCGCCCACCACTGGACGCTCGCCGCCGGGTACGCGTCGGACGCCACCCGGAACGTCGCACGTGCCCCGGAGCGGACCTTGACGTCCTTGGGCTGCGACGTGATGACCGGGCGCGCCTTGCGGAGCGTGACCGTCGCGGTCGCGGTCGTCGCCGACCCGGCCGAGTTCGAGAACACCGCCCGGTAGCCCGCCCGGTGCTCGCCGCGCGTGACGACCACCTTGAGCGTCGTGCTCGTCGCCCCGCGCACGTCCTTCCACGCGGTGGCTCCCGGCGCCCGGCGCTGCCACTTCACGGTGGGCGTCGGATAGCCGGAGGCGGCGGCCGTGAGCGTGACCTTCGACTTCAGGACGCCCGACACCGACTTCGGCTGCTGGGTGACCTTCGGCGCGACCGGCTGCGGCGCGGCGCCCTGGTCGGCCACGAACGACGCGATCCAGGACAGGGCCGAGTTCCAGTTGACCGTGATCTCGTTGACCGACCACGCCTCGATGTCGTCGACGTAGCACCGCTGCGGCGTGCAGGGGTTGGATTCCGGGAAGAGGGCGTTCATCACGGGGTCCCACGTGCTCCGCAGCGAGTTGGGTCCACCCGCGAGCGACCCGTTCGGCGGCGGGACCATCCAGCGGCTGTGCTGGTGGCTGGAGAACTGCGTCCCGTAGCCGGTGATGTAGGAGTTGTTGAGCGCGTTGCGGCCCAGCAGGTAGTCCATGGACTCGAGCACCGCGCGGCTGAACCTCGCGTCGCGCGTGATGTCGAACGCCGTGGCGAGCACCACCTGGTTGTTCACGACCATGGAGTTCGAGCCCCAGTCGTACGTGCCGTTGCTGCCCGGGTACGCCGTGCCGAAGGGCTGGGCCTTCTGCCACGCCAGGTACTTCTCGGCCCCGGCGACGACGCTCGTGCGCGCCTGGTTGCGGAAGTCGCTGGGCACCGTCGCCAGGTCGAGCCGACCCAGCGCGGCGGTGCTGCCCCAGTTGAAGCCGCCCTCGGTCCAGATGTCGACGTTGCGGTGGGCGCTCTTCTCGACGTCCTTCTTGTAGGTCGAGGACTTCGTCGTCAGGTACAGCTCGGCGGCCGCCCAGTAGAACTCGTCCGCGACCTCGGTGTCGTCGTACGGACCGCCACCGTTCGAGCCGGCGCTGGCCGGCGCGTACAGGTCGGGCACCCGCTGCGCAGCGGCGTAAGCCGACGTGCTCGCGGCCAGCAGCTTCGCGGCGAACGCCTTGTCGTACTTCGCGAACAGGCGGGCGCCCTGGGCGGCCGTGGCCGCGACGTTGAGCGTGGCCGCCGTCGACGGACGGTGCAGGCGACGCTGCTGCGGGTCGGCCGAGGGCAGCAGGCCCAAACCGGTCCAGCCCACGTCGTGGATCTTGTGGTGCACGAGACCGTCGAGCGAGCGGGTGTCCGTGCTCGAGACGGTCATCCCGGATCCGGCCGGGACCTGCATCGCCAGGAAGAACTCGAGCTCCCAGCGTGCCTCGTCCAGGACGTCCGGGACGCCGTTGCCGCTCTCGTCGGCCGGGCCCTCGAGCGTGCCGTCCTTCAGCGCGCCCTTGGCCGCGTCGCT
>NZ_QWKP01000154.1 GCF_003470205.1 Cellulomonas rhizosphaerae | reverse complement strand
GACCTGCGCGCGGCGGCGGTGCTGTCCGTGGTGCAGCTCGTCATCGTGGGCGTCGCGCTGACCCTGGCGGGGCGCGCGCGGGCTCGTCGGGAGCGCGCGCTGGCGCTCTCCTCGTCCGCTGATGCCGTGCGCCCGCTGACCCTGCGGCGCGTGCCCGGAACCCCGCCGCGCGACGGGCACGGGCTCGCGCTCGCGGCCGCCGGGGTCACCGCGCTCGTCGTCGTGCTGCTGTGCCTGCCGCTCGTGAACCTCGTGGTGCGGTCGCTGCGCGTGGGGGACGGGTGGGGGCTCGACCACTACGCGGCGCTCGGGACCACGGGCGGGGGGATGACAGTCTCCGTGTGGGCCGCGACGCTCACCTCGCTGCGGACGGCGCTGGTGGCGACGGTGCTCGCGCTCGTCGTGGGCGGGCTCGTCGCGCTCGTCGTCTCGCGCCGGCCGCGGCAGGTCGCGGGCCGACGAGCCGTCGCCGGGCTGGACGCGTTGTTCATGCTGCCACTCGGCGTCTCGGCGGTGACCGTCGGGTTCGGGTTCCTCATCTCGATGCACGAGCCGCTCGGGCTGCCGATCGACCTGCGGACGTCCGGGGTGCTCGTGCCGATCGCGCAGGCCGTGGTCGCCGTGCCCCTCGTCGTGCGGACCGTGCTCCCCGTGCTGCGGGCGATCGACCCCCGCCTGCGGCAGGCCGCCGCGACGCTCGGGGCCTCGCCCGGCCGGGTGCTGCGGTCGGTGGACCTGGCGCTCGCGACCCGCTCCATCGGGCTCGCGATCGGGTTCGCGTTCGCGGCGTCGCTCGGAGAGTTCGGCGCGACGTCGTTCCTCGCGCGGCCCGACGACCCCACGCTGCCCGTCCTGATCTTCCGGTTGATCGGCCGCCCCGGGCCGGACAGCTACGGCATGGCGCTCGCGGCGTCCGTGGTGCTCGCGGTGCTGACCGCGGGCATCGTGGCCGCGTGCGAGCGGCTGCGTGCCCCTGGCTCTGGAGGTGACTGGTGACCGGTCTCGGACTCGTCGACGTGGTGGTGCGGTACCCCGGTCTGTCGGCGCCCGCAGTGGACCGCGTCTCGGTGGACGTCGCGCCCGGTGAGGTGCTCGCGCTGCTCGGGCCGTCCGGGTGCGGCAAGTCGTCGCTCCTGCGCGCGGTCGCTGGGCTCGAGCCGCTCGCCGGCGGCTACGTGACCTGGGACGGCGCGTCCGTGGCGGACGTGCCCGTGCACCGGCGCGGGTTCGGGCTGGTGTTCCAGGACGGCCAGCTGTTCACGCACCGGGACGTGCTGGGCAACGTCGCGTACGGCCTTCGTGGCTCCGGGGCGGACCGGGTCACCGAGCTGCTCGAGCTCGTGGGCCTGTCCGGGTACGAGCGCAGGCCCGTCGCGACGCTGTCCGGTGGGGAGCGGCAGCGGGTCGCGCTCGCCCGCGCGCTCGCGCCCTCGCCGCGGCTGCTGCTGCTCGACGAGCCGCTGTCCGCGCTCGACCGGTCGCTGCGCGAGCGGCTCGCGGTGGAACTCCGGGCGGTGCTCGTCGCGACGGGGACCACCGCGGTGTTCGTCACGCACGACCAGGACGAGGCGTTCGCCGTGGCCGACCGCGTGGCCGTCCTCGACGCCGGGCGGCTCCTGCAGGTCGACACCCCGCCCGATCTCTGGCGCCGGCCAGCGTCGCGGGAGGTCGCGCGGTTCCTCGGCTACGAGGCGTTCGTGCCGGTGTCGTCCGCCGCGGCCGCGCCGCTGCGCGAGCTCGTCCCGCCGGGCTCCGGTCCGGTGCTCGCGCTGGCCGAGGGGGCGTTCGTCGTCGACACCGTGGCGCCCGTCGCCAAGGGGACGGTCCTGGGGATCACCTCGCGGCGCGGGCGGTCCGAGGTGCGGGTCGACGTGCCCGGCATCGGGCCGGTCACCGCGCTGGGCCCGGTCGGTGCGCGGTGGGCGGCCGGCGACGTCGTCGGGCTGGGTGTCGACGGGGACGCTGTCGCGGCGCTCGACTGACGTTGCTACGGTCGTCTGGTCAGCCGCCGAGCACACCGAGGTGATGAGCGATGACGTTGGACCGCCGTGAGGTCGTCTCGCTGGACATCTCCGCGCCGCCCGCCACCGTGTGGCAGCACGTGCGCCAGCCGGACCTCGTCCACCGCTGGTACCGCTGGGACTCGCCGACCCTCGACGACGAGGTCCGCGCGTTCGTCGCCGCGACCGAGGGGCACGAGGGCGGCACGAACCACACCCTCACGTGGCGCAACCACGACGTGCTCGCGATCGGCCCCGCGGCCGGCCGGCCGGCCGCGACGCACCTGACGGTCACCCGCAGCAGCCACGACCTCGCGGGCTACGACGGCGTGCACGACCACGCGGACGCGGTGTGGATCGCGTCCGCCGAGCAGCTGCGCTTCGCGGTCACCGCGCAGAACACGCAGCCCCGCCGGACGCTGTCGATCTTCGGTCTGGACGCGGGCGACCTGCGCGACCGGCTCCTCGACCGGGCCGGTCTGCACGGGATCCGCGGCGTGCCCATCGGGGGCAACGTGCAGGCTCGTCGTCCCGACGGGACTCTGCTCGGCGGCACGCTCGTGCGCAAGACCGACGACCTGATCGTGCTGCACCTGCACGGGATCACCGAGGCGATGCTCGTGCTGTTCGAGACGCCGGCCGCCAGCGCACCGCCGCACGGGACGGTCGGCGCGGTGCTGTCCACGTACGGGCTCGACGACGCGACGTTCGCGCAGGTGCAGGAGCGCTGGACCGGCTGGTGGCGCGGGGCTCTGCACTAGTCGTCAGACGAGGTCCAGCTGCCACTCGCCAGCGCCGCCCGCGGGGCGGAAGCCGAGGTCGATGTTGATCGCCAGCATCGGCGCGTTCTCCTCGGCGTTCCACGTGCCGATGCGGCGGACGTTCGGCAGCTCCTGCGGCAGGCGCTGCAGGTTCGCGGCCTTGAGCAGCATGCCGAGGCGGCGGCCGCGGTGCTCGCGGATCACCAGGGTGTCGTGCTGGTGCACGTACTCGTCCGTGTGCGGCACGACGAGGAAGCTCGTGTAGCCCGCCAGCGTGCCGGTCGGGATGTGCTCGGCGGCGGCCGTCAGGTACCCCAGACCGCGGTCGGCGAACTCCGCCTCGCGGGCCCGGACGCGGGGGCCGTCCCAGGCTTCCTCGCCCCAGTCGAGCCCGCCGGTCGGCACGTCGGTGCTCATCCGGGTCTGCAGGATCGCGAACTGGTCGAGCCACTCCTCGGGGCAGTGGTCGGTCCAGGTGACCACGCGGTACTCGTCGCCCGCGACCTGCTCCGCTGCCGCGCGGTGCTTGGCGAGGATCTCGGGGTCGAGCGGGACGTCGAGCACCGAGCGGCGCTCGACCTGCTCGAGCTGCCAGCCGCGGCTCGTCACGAACCGGACCGGGGCGTCGTCGGCGGCCACGCGCCCCTCGCCCGTGGAGGCCGCGAGCGTGTTCACGCCGGCCGGAGGCTCGACGGTCTGGTCGGTGGACGTCGTGACCTTGGTGCGTCCCTGCGCCTTCGCGGCGGCGAGCACCTCGTCGTACAGGGCCGAGCCGATGCCTCGTCGTCGGGCGGCCGGAATCGTGCCGACCTCGAGGTAGCCGGTGTGGGTGTTGTCCTGCAGCGGCAGGTTGAGCGCGGCGTACCCGACCGCGGTGCCGACCTCGTCGAGCGCGACGCGGCGCCACTTGAGCTCGTACTGCTGGTCGCGCAGGCTCCCGGCGACCTCGCGGGCGTTGCGGCAGAAGTCCGTGACGCCCCAGGTGTCGACGACGACGGTGTTCGCCGCCTCGACGTAGGCGTCGAGCAGCTGCGCGTCCTGGCCGTCGACCTCGTGCAGAGTCCACATGCCCTCACCGTGCGTCTGACCCGCATCCCGCGTCCAACGGATATAGAGTTCGGGGACCCGAACTTTCAGTGGCGGACGGACGGATCATGGCGGTCAGCACAGCGGGCATCCGGCGCGCGACGCGTCGTGGACCCCTGCTGCTCGGGCCTGCCTTCGTCGCGGCGATCGCGTACGTCGATCCCGGCAACGTCGCGGCCAACCTCACCGCGGGGTCGCGGTACGGCTACCTGCTGCTGTGGGTGCTCGTCGTCGCGAACGCCATGGCGGTGCTGGTGCAGTACCAGTCGGCCAAGCTCGGGCTGGTCACCGGGCAGTCGCTGCCGGGAGTGCTGGGCGCGCGGCTGGGGCGGCGCTCGCGGCTCGCGTTCTGGGCGCAGGCGGAGCTGGTCGCTGCGGCCACCGACATCGCCGAGGTGGTCGGTGGGGCGATCGCGCTCAACCTGCTGTTCGGCGTGCCGCTCCCGCTGGGCGGGCTCATCGTCGGCGCCGTCTCGCTGGCGCTGCTGACGACGCAGAACCGGTACGGGCAGCGGCGGTTCGAGTTGATCGTCGTCGGGTTGCTGGCCATCATCTCTCTGGGATTCCTCGCGGGTCTGGTGGTGAGCCCTCCTTCTGCGCGCGGGGTGCTGTCGGGCCTCGTGCCGCGGTTCGACGGGCCGGACTCGGTGCTCCTCGCCGCGAGCATGCTCGGTGCGACTGTCATGCCGCACGCGATCTACGTGCACTCCGCGCTGGCCCGCGACCGGCACGGCCGCGCCGATGACGCTGTCTCGCTGCGGCGCCTGCTGCGGGCCACGCGGTGGGACGTGGGCGTGGCGCTCGTGGTCGCGGGGCTGGTCAACATTGGGCTGCTGCTGCTCGCCGCGTCGGGCCTGCGGGGAGTGGCCGGGACCGACTCGATCGAGGGTGCCTACGCGGCGATCGTCTCCGTGCTGGGGGTGGGGATCGGCATCGCGTTCGCCGTCGGGCTGCTCGCCTCGGGGCTCGCCTCGACGTCGGTGGGCGCCTACGCCGGGGCGACGATCATGGAGGGGCTGCTGCACCGCCGCATCCCGCTGCAGGTGCGGCGCGTGGTGACGCTGATCCCCGCGGTGCTGCTCCTGGCCCTGGGCGCCGACCCGACGTGGACCCTCGTCGTGAGCCAGGTGGTGCTGAGCTTCGGCATCCCGTTCGCGGTCATCCCCCTGGTGGCGTTCACCCGCTCCCGCTCCCTGATGGGCGACGCGCGCAACGGCCCCCGCCTGCACGCGGTCCTGGTCACGGTGGTGACCCTGGTCGTCGCCCTCAACCTCACCCTCCTGGCCCTCCTCCTCACCACCTGACCCCACCGCTGCCCCGCCGGGTTCCCCTGGCGTGTCACTTCGCCGATTCCTCATCACCTCGCCGGAAAGAACCGGCGATCTCATGCGGAATCAGCGACGTGAAGCGCCAGGCCCGCGAGGTCAGCCGCGCAGGAGCCGGCGCGGTCGGATCGAGCGCTGCACCGAGGCTGGAAGGAACGGGACGACGCGGCGCGTCAGGCCTCTCACATCGTCGCCCGTCACGCGGAGCACTCGTCGGCCGGTCTCGACAAGCGCGTCGTGCCGCCGCTTCTCGCTGATGAGGTCTCCCTGCGACATGTACTTCAGACGGCCGTCGTACTCCATCAGGAGCATCCACTCCTCCCACCCGAGGTCCGACCAGAACGTGCCGAGTCGCGTGGTGACCTCGATCTGGGTCGACGGCACGGGCAAGCCGTCGCGCAGCAGGACGAACCGAGTGACCGACTCGCCTGGCGACTCCGAGCCGTCATCCGCGATCTCCAAGACTGCTCGGGCGCGCGCAGACCCGTTGCGAGCTGTGCGGGCGTGCACGGCGGCCTCAAGGTCGGCCATTGCCAGCCCGCGGTGCAGTGCCCCATCTGCGATGACGAGGCCGGAGGCAGGCGACAGCGTGGCGAGGCAGTCCGCGACGGTCCGCGCCAACGTCGTCACCGGCACGCCGGCCACCTCGGTCAGGTCCGCATCCTCAAGGCGACCGGTGTGGCTGGACAGCGACGCGGTGCGGGTGTTCCCGGCCCTCGAGGGTGCGAGGACGTGCGTCGTCGTGGGGACGCTCAGGACCGGGATGCCCCAGACCATGGCGGCCGACGCGTGGGAGAACCAGTGCGCGCCGGTGAGCCGCCGGTGCGTCCCGGCGATGTTGGCGAGTGCTCGTCGCTGTCTCGCCTCGAAGGGCAGCTCCTCGGGCACCCCTGTAGCGGTGTAGATGCCGTGCGCGGTCCGTTCCCACCGCCCGGAGCGCAGCTTGTCGGCGAGGACCTCAGGCGGTCGGTCCCGCGTGAGCCACACGGTCGGGAGCTTCGCGGGTTCGATGCGCGCGCGGGCGCCAGGGCGACGAGGCATGCACTGGATCGTCGGCCCGCGCGAACGCCGTGCGGCCCGTGCTGCGTCGATCTGTGGACGACCCGCTGGCCGCCCGCGGCTGTGGTCGGCCCGACCCTCTGGCGGGCCGCTCGTCGCTCGACGAGTCACACGGTGCGCCGACGGCCGCGTCATGTCGCCGATTCGCCATCGATTCGCTGGAAGGAATCGGCGAATCGAAGCTGAATCGGCGAGGTGACAAGGGCTGGCTCGCGGGCGGGGCGGAGCGGACCGGGCGGAGCGGCCGGCGCGCCGAGCTGGCGCGGGCCGGCCGGCCGGGCCGGCGGGTGGGTCAGCGGAGGGTGGAGAGGCGGGTGGTGAGGTGGGTGCGCTCGGCGTCGTTGGTGACCAGCGCGAGGGCCCGCTCGTACTCGGTGGCGGCTGCCGCCGGGTCGCCCGCGCGGACCAGGAGCTCGGCCCGGACCGCGGGGAGACGGTGGTGGCGGGGCAGCGCCTCGTCGAGGCCGTCGAGGAGCGCGAGGCCGGCGGTCGGGCCGTACGCCTCCGCGACGGCGACCGCGCGCGCGAGCCGGACCACCGGTGAGCCGGTCAGGTCCTCGAGGGAGGCGTAGAGGGTGCAGATGCGGGACCAGCGGGTGTCGGCCGACGAGGGGGCGGTCGCGTGCTCCGCCGCGATCAGGGCCTGGAGGCGGTACTCCTGCGCGAGCTGCGAGGCGGGCGCAGCGCCGGACGAGCCCTCGGCGGACTCGCGTGCTACCGGCCCGCCCGACGTGGCTCCGTCCGCCGCGCGACGAGCCCGGTCGGGCTCCTCCGACGCCAGCAGCGCGACCGCCTCCGCGATCTCCTCGCCGTGCCACCGCGACCGGTCCTGGTCCGGCAGCAGCACGATCTGCCCGGACGGCGACAGCCGCGTGTCGCGCCGCGAGTGCTGCAGCAGCATCAGGGCCAGCAGCGAGGACAGCACCGCGCGGCCCGGCAGGAGCACGGAGAGCTGCCGCACCAGCCAGATGGCCTCGTCGCCCAGGTCGACCCGCAGCGTCACGGGCCCGGAGCCGGGCTGGTAGCCCGAGGTGAACATCAGGTACAGCACGGTTGCCACGGCGTCGAGCCGCGAGTCGAGCTGGCCCGGCGGCGGCACCGCGAACGGGATGCCCGACGACGCGAGCCGCTTCTTGGCCCGGGTCAGCCGTGCGGCCATCGCGGTCTCCTGCACGAGCAGCAGCCGCGCGATCTCGGCGGTGGTGAGCCCGACGACGAAGCGCAGGGTCAGCGCGACGCGGTCGTCGGCCGCGAGGGCAGGGTGGCAGCACGCGAACACGAGGCGGAGCTGCTCGTCGGCCACGTGCGCGCCGTCGAACGGGTCGACGACGGCCGCGGCCGCGGCGCGCATCTCGTCGTCGACGGCCATGAGCGGTTCCTTCCGGCGGTGCACCGCCTCCGTGCGCAGGCGGTCGAGGACGCGGCGGCGGGCTGCGGTCAGCAGCCACGCTCCGGTGTTGGTGGGGACGCCGTCGGCCGGCCAGTGGCGCGCGGCGGACTCGAAGGCATCGGCGACGGCGTCCTCGGCGAGGTCGGGTCGCTGGTACTGGCCGATCAGGAGTCCGACGAGCCGGCTCCAGCTGGTCTGCCACGCATCGGCCAGCGCGGCGTCAACGAGGTCGGTCACCGCGGCTCCGCGGGTCGGACCTCGAACGCGCCGGCGAGCCCGCGCAGCGACTCGGTCACCGCGTCGAGGTCGGGCGCGTCGAGCACAGCGACCGAGGACAGCCCGTCCGACAGCGCGCCCGGTGTCAGGGCGCCGTCCCGCACGGTCGTCGCCGCGTCGGCCGACGAGAGCACCAGGCCTCCGGGCACGAGGCCGCCGTACCCGAGCACGACGAACTGCATCACGCCGCGACCGGACGCAGCTCGGCGCACCCGGAACCGAGCACGCCCGAGACGAGCGCGGCCAGGTCGGCGACGTCCGAGGTCTCGACGAGGTAGTACCCGCTCAGCTGCTCGACGGCCTCCGTGTACGGGCCGTCGGTGACTGATCCGCCCCGCACCAGCAGGGCGGTCGCGGCCGGCGCGAGCTCGTGCGCGTGGACGATCGTGTGCCCGCGGGCGCCGCACGCCGCGTTGAACTCCGCATGAGCGGCGTACGCAGCCTCGCGCTCGGCCGACGAGGCCGCCGCCCACGCTCCCTCGTCCTCGTGCAGCAGCACCAGGTAGGTGGTCATCGCCGCCTCCGTTCCGGACCTCGGGGCACCCACTGTGCCCGTTCTCCCGGGTGACGCGCGAGGGCCGGGCGGATCGACAAGCGGTCAGGCGTGGATCGCGAGACTCAGCACGACGACGTCGTCGCGCCGGTCGCCCGTCGGGCCGAGGGCCTCGACCACCGCGGCGGCGCCGAGGTCCGACAGGCCGGCGACGACGGCGGCCGCAGCCGCGATGCTGTCGCGCATCGACTCGACCCGCCGTTCGAGGAGCCCGTCGGTGTAGACGACGAGCGTGTCGCCGGGCGCCAGCTCGACGACGTGGTCGTGCCGCTCGCGCTCGGGGATGAAACCGAGCGGCAGGCCCGGCCGCGCGTCGAGCACGACGCACGCGCCGCTCGCGCGCCGGACGAAGG
This sequence comes from Cellulomonas rhizosphaerae, assembly GCF_003470205.1. Taxonomy (GTDB): domain Bacteria; phylum Actinomycetota; class Actinomycetes; order Actinomycetales; family Cellulomonadaceae; genus Cellulomonas; species Cellulomonas rhizosphaerae. Next base: position 8,126 of record NZ_QWKP01000154.1, on the reverse strand, counting down.
CGGGCGGGTGCCCGGCCGAGGCCCAGGTCAGCCGCCGGACGCCGCTCGCCGTCGGCGGCTCGAGCCGGGCGAGGAACGCGGTCGCGGTCGCCTCCAGGCCGGTCCCGACGTTCGCCTGGTCGAGCAGCTCGAGCACCATGGACGGCGGCTTGTCGTGCTCCCACAGCAGCGCGCGCAGCATCGAGCGCAGCTGACCCATTCGGGTCGCGGCGGGCATGTCGTGGCCGGTCACGTCGCCGACGACGATCGCGAAGCCCCCGTCGGCCAGCTCCATCGCGTCGTACCAGTCGCCACCGACCTGCTCGGTGACCTCGGCCGGCAGGTAGACCGCGTCCAGGTCGACGCCGGTGGGTTCCGGGAGCTGCGAGAGCATCGCCGCCTGCAGCGTGCGCGCCACGTCCGAGCGGCTCTGCAGCAGGTGGGCGCGCTCGAGGGCCGTCGACGCGTCGCTCGCGAGCGTGACGAGCAGGTCGCGGATCGAGCTGGTCAGGACGCGCGGCTCGTGCCAGCGCAGCAGGATCGCACCGAGCGTGGCGGTCGACGTGGTCAGCGGGAGGAACGCGGCGGCGCCCGGGCCGCCGACGCCGGCGACCCGGGGGAAGGCGGCCCCCATCGCCTCGGCGTCGTCGAAGAACAGCGGCCGGCCCGAGACCACGGCGCGCACCGCGGGGGACTCGGTCCGGTTGAGCGGCTCGTCGGCCCAGATCGACTCGGGCGCGCCAGGGACGACCGCGTGTCGCACCCAGGACAACGACCCGCGCTCGGGGTGCGCGAGTGCGACCGACGAGCGGGCCGCCCCGGCGACGTCCGCGGCCGCGCGCTGCACGGCGTCGAGCACGTCGTCGGGCGTCCGCGTCTGCGTGAACGCGTCCGACAGGGCGAGCAGGATCTGCGCGTGCGCCTCACGCCGCGTCGCGGTGGCGACCGCCGTCGTCGCCGTGTCCCCGGCCTCGCGCAGCTGGACCTCCGACGCGCACGCGAGCGCGAGGTCCTCCAGCACGGCGAGCTCCCGCTCGATCCACGCGCGCGGCTCGCCGTCGATCGCGCACAGCGAGCCCACGGCACGCCCCTGCAGGTCGTGGAGCGGGTAGCCGGCGTACGCGATCACGTTCAGGTCCGGGATCGCGAGGTTGTCCTGCAGGAAGTCGACCGTGCGCGAGTCGCTCACCACCAGCGGCCGGTCCTCGGCGACGACGTGCTTGCAGAACGAGTGCGACAGGGGTGTCCCGCGGCGCGACTGCCACGGCTCGGGGAGGCCGAGAGCGCCGGGCAGACGCTGACCGTCGTCGCCGACGAAGCTGACCAGCGCGACGGGGACGCCGAGGTACGCCTTGACCAGGCGCGCGAACCGCTCGTACGCCGGATCGGACGCGGTCGTCGGTCCCAGGTCAGCCACCCGGGAATGATGACACGCGGGTCAGACGGTCGGCTCGGCGTCGGCGTGCGCGACGTGCCGCAGCTGGTTCCAGATGAGCACGACGAAGAGCGCCGACCCGAAGAACGCGAACCAGAACGGCGCGGTCACGCCATGGTGCTGGGCCAGCACGCCGCCGATCGTCGACCCGATGACGAGCCCCCCGAAGACCCCGACGAGGTTCACCGACCCGACCCGCCCCTGCAGCTCCATCGGCACCGCGCGCTGCCGCACGGTCACGGACGTCGCGCCCCAGACGAACGCGTGCGCGCCGAACACGAAGAACACGAGCAGGGCTACCCAGGCGGTGGTGGTCAGCGCGAGCGCCAGGTGCGTGAGGGTCTCGATGATCAGGCCGATGCGCAGCAGGTTGCCCAGGCTGATCCGCGCCGTGAGCCAGCCGTAGCAGGCGATGCCGACGAGCCCACCGACGGCGCCGACGGTCGTGATGAGCCCGAACCCGACGGCCCCCAGGCCGAGGCGCTGCGTGGCGTACAGGACGAGCACCGACCACGCGGCGCCGAACGTCACGTTGAAGATGAGGATCGTCAGCACGAGCGTCCGCACGGCCGCGTGGTGCCACACCCACCGGCAGCCCTCGGCGATGTCGGCCCGGATGTGGGTGCGCTCCGCGGGCTCGCGGCCGTGGGGCGGCAGGACCACGCGCGAGACGAGGACCACGCCGCCAGCAACGAGCAGCGCGTCGACGGCCATCGGCCACGCCTGCCCGGCCGCGAACAGCGCAGCGCCGATGGGCGGACCCGCGAGCTGGTTGACGGTGATGAAACCGGCCTGGATGCGCGCGTTCGCCAGCGCGAGGTCGTCGCGAGTCACGAGCATGGGGACCAGGGTCGACGAGGCGTTGTCGGCGAACGTCTCCGCGGTGCCGAGCACGAACATCGCGACCAGGACGACCCACACGGGCGAGGAGTCGACGAGCACCGCCGCCGCGAGAGCGGCCAGGACGGCGCACCGCAGCAGGTCGACGACGATGACGAGCCTGCGCCTGTCGACGCGGTCGGTGACCGCCCCGGCGAACAGCCCGAACAGCAGCGGCGGCAGCCACTGCAGCGTCGCGGCCAGTGCGACGACGAACGCGTCGTGCGTGCGCGCGGCGACGAGCAGGGGCCCCGCCGCGATGAGGATGCCGTCGCCGAGATTCGTCGTCCAGGACGACGCGAGCACCCAGCGGAACGGCACGCCCAGGCGGCGCGGCACCACGGTCTCGAGCAAGCGACTCACAAGGCGGAGACGATACCTGCGCCATGATGCGGCGATGGCCCCGCGCTGGAACCACAACATCCACTACCACCGGCTGGTGCTCGACGCCGTGCCTTCCGGGGCGAGGACCGCGCTCGACATCGGCTGCGGCGAGGGGATGCTGGCGCGCGAGCTGCGGACACGCGTGCCGCAGGTCACGGGCATCGACCTGGACGGTCCGGGCATCGCCCTCGCGCGCGAGGCGGGCGGCGGCGTCGAGTACGTCCAGGGCGACGCCATGACCGAGCCGATCGGCCCGTTCGACCTCGTCGCCTGCGTCGCGACGCTGCACCACCTCGACGCCCGGGCGGCGCTCGCGCGGTTCGCCGACCTGGTGGCGCCGGGCGGGCGGCTCGTCGTCGTCGGGCTGGCCCGCAGCGACGGCCTCGTCGACGCCCCGCGCGAGGCCGCCGCCGTGCTCGCGCACGCGGTCGCCGTGCGTCGCCGCGGGTACTGGGAGCACTCGGCGCCGCAGGTCTGGCCGCCGCCCGAGACCTACGCGGGCATGCGCGTGATCGTGCGCGACGTCCTGCCGGGCGCGACCTTCCGCCGGCACCTGTACTGGCGCTGGTCGCTGGTCTGGGAGCGCCCGGCCTGACCGCTCAGCGCGACGAGGGCCCGCCCTCGGCCAGGTCGTCGGCGGCGTCCGGCTGGTGCACGCAGACCCACAGCGCCGACGGCCGCACGGTGACCTCGAGCGTGGTGCCCGCGTCGATGACGTCGCCGTCGAGCTGCCGCGGCTGCGACTTCTCGGCATGGATGACGATGTGCTCGCCGCGCAGGTACTCCACGCGCGGCAGCTTCTTTCGGCTGCGCAGGACACCGACCAGGATCTGGATCCAGTGGCCGAGGTTGCGCGGCGCGATGATCGCGACGTCCATCTTGCCGCTGTCCGGCTCGGCATCGGGGAGCACGTTGACGCCACCCTGCAGCCGACCGACGTTGCCGACGAGGATCGTGCGCGCGTGCCGACGCAGCGCGGGCGCGCCGTCGACGACGACCTCGAGGAGCATCTCGGAGTCGAACGCGTGCCGCAGCGCGGAGAAGACGTAGGCGATCGTCCCCGCCTTGGCCTTCAGCGCCGTCGGGGCGTCGTCGACCATCGCCGCGTCGAGGCCCATGCCGGCCATGATCGCGAACGACTGGCCCTCGACCTCGCCGACGTCGATGCAGCGCCGGCCGCGGCGGATCGCGGTGTCGACACCGTCGGGCACGTTGGTCGGCACGTCGAGGTTCGCGGCGAGCAGGTTGCCGGTGCCGCCGGGCAGCACCGCGAGAGCCGCGTCGGTGCCGACGAGTCCCTCGATCGCCGAGCGCACGGTGCCGTCGCCGCCGCAGACGAACACGACCTCGGCACCGTCGGCCACGGCCTGCTCGGCCTGACCGCGCCCGGGGTCCTCCGCGGACGTCTCGAACCACGCGGGCTCGGGCCACCCGGCGGCGGCGAGCTGCTCGGTGATGTCGTCGCGCAGCTGCTCCCAGCCCTCGACGCGGTTCGTGTTGACGATGAGCGCGGAGCGCAGGGGGCCGCTCCCGTGGCGCTGGGCGGAGGCAGGTTCGGTCACGGGCTGAGTATCCGGGTCAGAACCCCTGCCCGCGCGGTGAGTGCCGTGCCAGGCTGTCGATCGTGACCCTCACCGAGTCCGACGACGTCAGTGCCGTCTCGACCGGCAGCCTGCCCGACCGCGACCGGGTCACCCGCGCGATGGCCGACGCGCACGCACGCTTCGGGGTCGTCCACGACGGGACCGTCGCCGACTACATCCCGGCGCTCGCCGACGCGGACCCCGCACTGTTCGGGCTGAGCGTGGTCTCCGTCACGGGCGACTCGCACGACGTGGGGGACGCCGACCATCCCTTCTCGATCCAGTCCATCTCCAAGGCGTTCGTCTTCGCGCTCGTCGCGCAGGACCTCGGGCACGACGAGGTGCTGCGCCGGATCGGGGTCGACAGCACCGGGCTGCCCTTCGACTCGGTCATGGCCCTCGAGCTCAACGGCGGCGCTCCGATGAACCCGATGGTCAACGCGGGCGCGCTGGCGACGACGAGCCTCGTGCCGGGCGCGACGCCTGCGGAGAAGTGGGACCGGATCGTGGCGGGACTGTCCCGGTTCGCCGGGCGCCCGCTCGAGGTCGACGAGGACGTGTACGCCTCGGAGGCGGCCACCAACCAGCGCAACCAGGCCATCGCCACCCTGCTGCAGAGCTACGGCTCGATCGACGCCGACCCCGTGGAGGCCACCGACGTCTACACCCGCCAGTGCTCGCTGCTCGTGACGGCCCACGACCTGGCCGTGATGGCGGCGACGCTGGCGGACGGCGGCGTGAACCCGCTGACGCGCGAGCAGGTCGTCGACGCGGTCGCCTGCCGCGACGTGCTGGCAGCGCTGGCGACATCCGGCCTCTACGAGCAGTCCGGGCGGTGGCTGGCGACGATCGGCCTGCCCGGCAAGAGCGGGGTGTCGGGCGGCATCATCACGATCGCGCCGGGCAAGGGCGGCCTGGCGACCTTCTCACCGCCGCTCGACGGGGCCGGCAACAGCGTCAGGGGCAAGCTCGCGACCCAGCACCTGTCGCGCGCGCTCGGCATGAACATCTTCGCGTCGGCTCCGCACCCGCCGTCGTGACCCGACCCCGGTGACGTCACCGCACGGGCGGCCCGGCACCGTTCTCACGCAGCACTCCTCGAGACAGGTGGACTCATGACGACGCCGTCGGACGATGCCCCGCTGGACCGGCGACTCGCGCTGCTGCTGGCGCTGGCGATGTTCGTGCTGGTGGTGGACACGTCCTTCATGAACGTGTCCATCTCCGCCGTCGTCGAGGACCTGGGCACGACGGTCAGCGGCGTGCAGTCCGCGATCGCGCTGGAGGCGCTCGTCTCGGCGGCCTTCATCCTCATCGGCAGCAAGGTCGGCGACCTCGTCGGGCGCAAGCGCGCGTACGTGCTCGGCCTGCTCGCGTACGCGACAGGCGCCGTCGCGATGATGCTGTCGCAGAGCCTGACGACGGTCATCATCTTCTGGTCGATCATCGGCGGGCTGGGCGCCTCGCTGCTGCTGCCGTCGATGCAGTCGCTCATCCACGGCAACTTCATCGGCAGGGCGCAGGTCCGGGTCTACGCGCTGGTCGGCGCGTCCGCCTCGATCGCGGCGGCGGTCGGCCCCCTGCTCGGCGGCTTCATCACCACCTACCTGTCGTGGCGAGTGGCCTTCGGGCTCGAGGCGCTGATCATCGTCGGGGTGCTGAGCGGCATCAAGCTGGTCAAGGACGTGCCGTACACGGGCGACCGTTCGATCGACCTCGTCGGCGCGGGCCTCTCGGCGTTGGCCATGGGCGGCATCGTGCTCGGCATCCTCGTCTGGCAGGAGGGCGGCGAGGCGGTCGGTGCGCTGATCGCCCTCGGTGCGATCGCCCTGCTCGCCCTGGTGCGCTGGCTGCTGCACCGCAAGCGTGCGCACAAGCCCGTGCTGCTGGACCCGGACCTGTTCCGACTGCCCCTGTTCCGGATCGGCGTGACGCAGCAGATGCTGCAGCAGATCACGCTCGGCTCGGCCATGATCACGTTGCCGATCTTCTTGCAGATGGTGCTCGAGTACGACGCCATGGCCGCCGGTCTCTCGCTCGCCCCGCTCTCGCTCAGCATGTTCGCCCTCGCGCTGCTCGCCGGGAAGCGGTCGGGTCGGCGTCGTCCCGCCGACATCGTGCTCGCGGGCTTCGGTCTCGTCGTCGTCGGTGTGATCGTCCTCATCCCGATCGTGCCGCGCGCCACCTCGGGCTGGTACCTGGTGCTGCCCCTCGTCATCGTCGGCTCCGGGCTCGGGCTGCTCGTCTCCCAGCTCAACAACTACACGCTCTCGCCGATCGACGAGGAGCGGGTCAGCGAGGCCGCGGGCGTCAACTCGGCCGGCGGCTCGTTCGGCCTCTCCTTCGGGCTCGCGTTCGCCGGAGGGATCCTGCTCGCCGCGCTCTCGCTCGGCTTCACCAACCAGTCCGACGCCAGCACCGTGCTCTCGGCCGACGAGAAGTCGCAGGTGTCGACCGCCCTCGAGGACGACGCCGAGCTGATGAGCAACACGCGCCTCACGGAGGTCCTGGCGGGTCAGCCGCAAGACGTCCAGGACGAGATCATCCGCATCAACACCGAGGTGCGACCGCGTGCGCTGCAGCTGGCCCTGCTCCTTCCGCTGCTCGTCGGCGTCGCGGGTCTGATCAACGGCTTCCGCATGCGGCGCCTGCCCGACCCGCAGCCGAACGCCGCCGCCGAGGGCGCGGCGTTCGGCTGACGGGCTACGCGAGCACCGGCTCGGGCAGCCGGTCCTCGGCGTCCACGTCGACCCGCGGCAGCACGCGGTCGAGCCAGCGCGGCACCCACCAGTTGGCGCGGCCGAGCAGTGTCATCGTCGCCGGCACCAGCACCATCCGGACCAGGGTCGCGTCGACGAGGATCGCGGTGGCCAGCCCGACGCCGAACATCTTGGTCCCCGCGTCCTCGCCCAGCACGAACGCCAGGAAGACGCTGACCATGATGAGCGCGGCCGAGGTGATGACCCGGCCGGTCTTCGCGACGCCCGCGACGACGGCCCCCTCGTTGTCCCCAGTCGCCGCGTACTCCTCGCGGACGCGGCTGAGCAGGAAGACCTCGTAGTCCATCGAGAGGCCGAACAGGATCGCGAACATGAACATCGGGATGAACGACACGATCGGCACCGTCGCCTCGAGCCCGATGAGGTCCGCGCCCCAACCCCACTGGAACACCATCACCATCACGCCGTAGGACGCCCCGATGCTCAGCAGGTTGAGCAGCACGGCCTTGAGCGGTACGAGCACGGACCGGAACACGAGCATGAGCAGCAGGAAGGACATGGCCAGCACGGCGCCGACGAAGGCCGGTAGCCGGTCGTTGACCCGGACGCCGACGTCGGCGAGGTTCGCGGCCTGCCCGCCGATGTGGGCGCGTGCGTCGGTGCCGGTCAGGGCGCCCGGGAGGACCTCGGCGCGCAGCCGGTCGACGGTGGCGTAGGTCGCCTCGTCCTGCGGGCCGGTCGTCGGGTGGACGACGAGGATGCCGATCCCGCCGCGGACCGTCGGTGGGTCCAGGTCGGCGACGCCGGGGTCTGCCGCGATCGAGGACGCGAGCCCTGGCAGCACCGACTCGTCGCCCTCGACGGCGACGACGAGGGGTCCGTTGTGGCCCGGGCCGAACCCTGCGGCCACCAGGTCGTAGGCCTGCCGCTCGGTCCGGCTGGGGGGCAGCGCGCCGTCGTCGGGGATGCCGACCCGGAGTGCGACGACCGGCGCGGCGAGCGCGAGGAGCAGCGCGGTGACCGCCACGAGGTAGACGCGGGGGTGGCGCGTGACGTGCCGGGTCCAGCGCGCCCAGCCCGGGCTCGTCGCGACGACGGGCCGGCGCCCGACGACTCGTCGGCCGGCCACCGCGAGCAGCGCCGGCA
>NZ_QWKP01000153.1 GCF_003470205.1 Cellulomonas rhizosphaerae | reverse complement strand
GGGTGGGTGGGTCAGCCGAGGGGGGTGCGGCGGGGGGTGAGGTGGCCCGTCGGGTCCAGGGAGAGGTCCAGGCGGATGCGCCAGGAGTCGACCGGGGTCGGGAAGTCGGTGCGGAAGTGGCCGCCGCGGCTCTCCTCGCGGGCGAGGGCGGCGAACGTGAGGGCGGTGGCGACCTGGTGGATGTTCGTCGTCTCCCACTCGGCGACCTGCGGCGCGGCCAGGCGGCGGCCGTCGTCGTGCCGGTCGTGCGCGTCAGTGGGCACGCGGTCGAGCGCCGCGAGCGCACCGCGCAGGCCGTCGCCCGAGCGGAGCACGCCGGGCCCGTCGCTCGCGATCCGCTGGACGCGCGCGCGGGACGCGGCGGCGACGAGCGCCTCGGGTCCCGGCCGCGGGGTCGGCGTCAGCTGCGGGAGCGAGCCGTCGGCCACCCTCGCCGCGATGTGCCGGGCCGCGCGGGTCGCGAAGACGAGGCCCTCGAGCAGCGAGTTCGACGCGAGCCGGTTGGCGCCGTGCACCCCCGTGCAGGCCACCTCGCCGACCGCGTACAGCCCCGTGATGGACGTCCGCCCGACGAGGTCCGCGACGATCCCGCCCGAGTGGTAGTGCTGCGCGGGGGCGACCGGGATGAGCTCGGTCGCCATGTCGATGCCCGACGCGGCCAGCCGCTCGTGGATCGTCGGGAACCGCTTGCGCAGGAACTCCGCACCCAGGTGCCGGGTGTCGAGCCACACGTGGTCCGAGCCCGTCTCGGCCATGCGCCGGACGATCGCGTGCGCGACCACGTCGCGCGGCGCGAGCTCGGCCATGGGGTGCACGTCGGGCATGAACCGCACGCCGTCGGTGTCGAGCAGCAGCGCGCCCTCACCGCGGACGGCCTCCGAGACGAGCGTGAGCTGCCCCTTCACGCCCGAGCCGAGCCACAGCACGGTGGGGTGGAACTGCACGAACTCCACGTCGCCGAGCACCGCGCCCGCGCGCAGGGCCGCGGCGATGCCGTCGCCCGTGGCCTGCGCGGGGTTGGTCGACGAGCGGAACACCTGGCCGATGCCGCCCGTCGCGAGCACGACCGCGCGCCCGAGCGCAGCACCGACGCCGTCGCGCTGCCCCTCGCCGATCACGTGCAGCGTGACGCCGCACGCCGGGCCGGGCCGGCCGTCGGGCCCGGGCGGGCCGGTCAGGACGTCGAGCACCAGGGCGTGCTCGATGACCTCGATGCCCGGGTCGTCGCGCACGGCCTCGATCTGCGCGACGAGCGCGCGGGAGATCTCGGCTCCGGTCGCGTCGCCGCCGGCGTGAGCGATGCGGTCGGCGTGGTGGCCGCCCTCACGGGTCAGCGAGATGCGGCCGTCGGGCGAGGTGTCGAACACGGCGCCGCGCGCGACCAGCTCGCGCACGCGCGCCGGGCCCTCGGTGACCAGCACCTCGACCGCGCGCGGGTCGCACAGGCCCGCGCCGGCGTCGAGGGTGTCCTGCAGGTGCGCGGCCGGGGAGTCCGACGGGTCGAGCGCCGCGGCGATCCCGCCCTGCGCCCAGACGGTCGAGCCGGACGCGAGCGTGTCCTTGGTGACCAGCAGCACGCGGGGCACGCGGGTGCGCAGCTCGAGCGCGGCGGTCAGGCCGGCGATCCCGGAGCCGACGACGACGGCGTCGGCCTGGACGGTCCAGCCGGGCTCAGGCGCGGCGAGCCGCGTAGCAAGCACAGGCGCGGCGAGCCGCGTAGCAAGCACAGGAGCGGCGGAGACGGGCGGGTGGCTCACCGAGCGGAGCCGGACTCGGAACCCGCCGACGACGGCGCGACGAACTCGTGCGGGTGGTCCACGAGGTCACGCCCCACGGCGAAAGGGACGCCGCTCGCCACCAGCCCGGACCGCGCGGTCCACTCCTCGGGCACCTGGCCCGGGTCCTCGGACAGGTCGACGATCCGGTTCTCGGAGTCGACGAGCACGACGTGCGGCGCGTAGGTGCGCGCCTCGGCGTCGGACATCTGGCCGTAGGCGATGAGGATGACGACGTCGCCCGGGTGGACCAGGTGGGCGGCCGCGCCGTTGATGCAGATCTGGCCGGAGCCGGCCTCGCCCGCGATCGCGTAGGTCGTCAGCCGGGCGCCGTTGGTCACGTCGACGATGTCGACCTGCTGGCCGGGCAGCAGGTCCGCCGCCGCGAGCAGGTCGGCGTCGACCGTGACGGAGCCGACGTAGTGCAGGTCGGCCTGGGTCACGGTGGCCCGGTGGATCTTGCCGGTCATCATGGTGCGCTGCAGCGTGGTCACGCGCGCTCCTCCCGTCGGTCCGCGCCCAGGACGAGCGCGGTGTTGTCGATCAGTCGCGTGGTGCCGACGCGGGCCGCGAGCAGCAGCAGCACCTCGCCGGTGTGGTCGTCGGGGACCTCGTCGAACGTGTCGGGGTCGACGAGCGCGACGTAGTCCACGTCGAGCCCGACGAGCCGGGCGCGCGCCGCGGCGCGGACCGCGTCGGCACCCTCGTCGGCCGCCGCCACGCCTGCCTGCAGAGCCGCGGGCAGCGCGAGCGCGTCGGCCCGCTGCGCGGTCGTCAGGTAGGCGTTGCGGCTCGACAGCGCGAGCCCGTCGTCGTCGCGCACCAGGGGCGCACCGACGATCTCGACCGCGACCTCGAGGTCGCGGGCCATCCGGCGGATCGCGGCGAGCTGCTGCGCGTCCTTGCGCCCGAAGATCGCGACGTCGGGCTGCGTGAGGTGGAGCAGCTTGAGCACCACGGTCACGACGCCGTCGAGGTGCCCGGGCCGCACTGCACCCTCGAGCACCTCGCCGATCGCGCCCGCCGTGACGCGCACGACCGGGTCGCCGCCGGGGTACATGACCGCGACGTCGGGCGCGAACACCACGTCGTCGGGGCCGAGCAGGCCGGGGGCGGTGAGCAGGTCGAGGTCCGCGTCGAGGTCGCGCGGGTAGCGCGCGAGGTCCTCGCTCGGGGCGAACTGCAGGGGGTTCACGAAGATCGTCACGACCACGGTGTCGGCCAGGTCCCGGGCCTGCTCGACGAGCGAGAGGTGCCCGGCATGCAGGGCGCCCATCGTCATGACGACGGCGCGGCGGTAGGGCCGCCCGCGCGTCGGTGCCAGGTCCTGCCCAACGAGGGCAGCCGCGAGCTCGTCGCGCGAGCGCGCGAGCGTCGTGGTCCGGGTGGTCATGCGTCGTCCTCCTGCTCGTCTTCCTGCTGCTCTACTTCCTGCAACGATCCCGCGCCCAGCTCCATGCCCGCGACCGGGGTGTCGTGGATCGCATCGAGCACCTGGGTCGCGGCCGCGTCGCTGATGAGTCCCGCGGCGAGCGCGCGACCGGCGGCGGAGCGCGCCAGCGCACGGTAGTCGGTGACCACGTCGATCGCACCCGTAGCGGCGGCGAACGCGGTCAGCGCAGCCTGGTGCTCGCGCACCGTGCCCGCGTCGCCGCGGCGGACCGGGCCGGTCAGCGAGCCGATCGCCCCGGTGCCGCGCTCGGCCGCGGTCGTCTCGGCGCGCAGGGCCCCGTCCAGGGCGGCCTCGAGCAGCGGCGTGAGCATGCGGCCGGGGTCGTCGACGCCCGCGGCGGCCAGTGCCTGCGCGGCCTGTGCGACGAGGACCACCAGATGGTTCGCGCCGTGCGCGAGGGCCGCGTGGTAGAGCCCGCGGTCCGCCTCGGCGACGACGACCGGCTCGGCGCCGATCTCGACCACGAGAGCCTGCCCGATGGGCAGCACCGGGGCCGGCGCGGTCACCGCGAACGACGCGCCGACGAGCCGCGCCAGGTCGAGCGAGGTGCCGGTGAACGTCATCGCGGGGTGCAGCGCGAGCGGGATCACGCCCGCGGGCCGCGCCGGCGCGAGCACGTCGGTCCCGAAGCGACCGGACGTGTGCGCGACAATCTGCCCGGGCTGCCACGCGCCGAGGTCGGCCAGGCCCTGGACCAGCTCGGGCAGCGCGTCGTCGGGCACCGCGAGCAGCACGAGCTCGGACCGGCGCACGACCTCGGGCACGTCGACGACCGGGACACCGGGCAGCAACGACTCGGCCCGCTCGAGCGACGCCTGCGAGATCGCGCTCACGGCGACCACGGGGTGCCCCGCGGCACGCAGCGCGTTGCCGAGCACGGCACCCACGCGGCCCGCCCCGACGACGCCCACGCCGAGGCGTCCCGGCCTGCGCGACGGATCGCTCATGCGGGCGGCTCGGTCGTCATCCACCGCTCGGGCGCGGCTGCGGCCCGCGCGCTGCGGGCTCGCGCGGACTGCTCGTCGAGCAGCGCGGCGGCGACCTTCTGGTCCAGGTGCGCGACCGACGGGCTCACGGGACCGGGCGTGGAGTGCACGACGAACGACGCGAGGCCGAGCCGGCGCTGCAGCGGGCCCTGCGCCAGGCCGAGCGACTGGGTGCGCTCGTGCGGCACGATGTCGAGCTGCCGGAACACCCGGCCCGAGCGCGCGAGCAGCGCGCGGTGCGTGACCAGCACGCCGTGCCGGCGCCAGCCGATCGGGTCGACCCAGCGGGCCGATCGCGGCGCGCCCGTGAAGCCGCCGTCCTGGTCGCGGCCGTGCAGCGCGGCGTCGAGCGTCGCCTGCGGGTCCTCGACGCCGAGGTCCGGCAGCACGAGCCAGACCGCCGCCATCGCCTCGTCGAGCGTCGCGACCGGGTGCAGCACGGTCTCGCGGGCCTGGTCCTCGCCGTGGCCGTAGCCCGCGACGTTGATCTCGACGCGCCACCAGTCCGGCCCGCGCCACCAGGGGCTCTGGCTCAGGCGGATGGCCTGCACGCGGCCGGGCGGGACGGTCTGCGCGCGGGACTCGGTGAGGCCGTGGCGCAGCCGGATGCCGTCGGGCGAGATCGCGGCGCGGAAGCTCGCGCCCTGGTTGACGCGGGTCCAGATGAAGCCGCCCGACGCCAGCAGCGCCGGGACCAGCACGAACGCGGCACCCACGTCGCGCGAGATCACGCTGATCACGACGGCGGCGATCCCGACGACGACCAGCGCGACCATCGCACCCGAGCGCAGCGTCGCCACCAGCAGGCGCGGCATGGGGACCTCGTAGACCGGGCGTTCGGGGGCGTCGACGAACGGAGTGGTCACGGAGGTGGCGTCGTCGAGCGCGGGCGCGTCGACGCCCTTGGCGTAGGGGTCTACGGGCGCAGCCGCGACTGCCGGCTCCGTCCCCGCCGGGCGGCGTAGACCCGCGGCCAGCGCGAGCAGCTCGGTGCGCAGCGCCTCGGCGTCGGCCTCCTTGAGGAAAGCGAGCGACACGGCCGAGCCGGACCCGCCGGCGACCTCGAGCTTGAGCTCGGACAGGCCGACGAGGCGCGCGAGCAGGGGCTGCACGACGTCGACCGCCTGGAGCCGGTCGAGCCGGGCCTGGCGCTGCTGGCGGAACAGGACGCCGGTCTGCAGGTGGACCGCGTCGTCGGTCACGGCGAACCTGGTGGCCCGCCAGGCCAGCGCCGAGTAGCCGAAGCCGATGAGCGCGACGACCGCGAGCCCGCCGATGATGAACAGCCAGACGTGCCCGTCGCGCAGGCTCACGACCTCGCGCAGGTTCTCACCGAGCTGGTACCAGGACACCGCGAGGACCGCGACGAGCACCTTCCAGCCCTTGATCGCGGGCGTGACCGGGTGCATGCGGCGCCAGGCCGTGGCGTCGACGGTCTCCGCGGCGATCTCCTCGTCGGTGGCCTTCACAGGCCCGCCAGCCTCGCCTCGCCTCGCGACGCGAGCCGCTCGCGCAGGCGCGCGGCCTCGTGCGGCGGGAGGCCGTCGATCGTGGCGGTCGTCGCGGGCGACGCGGTGTGCAGCTGCACCGAGGCGATGCCGAACTTGCGCGCCAGCGGGCCGGCCGTCACGTCGACGTACTGCATGCGGCCGTAGGGCACCACGACGAGCTGGCGGAACATCAGGCCCTTGCGGACCAGCAGGTCGTCAGCGCGCTCGGCGTAGCCGATCGCCCTCACCTGGCGGCGCGTCAGCAGCACGAGCCAGCCGACGAACAGCGCGAGGACCGCGGCGGACACCCACACCCACAGCTCGCCCGTCAGCACCGCGATGACGACGAGGATCGCGATCGGCAGCGCGAAGACGATGCACGTCGTCGTGATCCGCGCGGCGGCCAGGCGGGGCGAGACGCGGCTCCAGGTGACGTCCGCGGGGTCGAACGGTTCGCTCATGCGCCCATCCTTGCACCGGCTACGTGGCGCTCGGTCCGACCTCGGTCTTGGGCTCCGCGGGCGGGATCCGGCAGAACCCCTCGACGACGAGCCCGACGATCGCCAGCGCGAGCGCTCCGGCCGCGGCGGCGCCGCTCGCCCAGGCGCGCTCGCCGCCGGCCGGCAGGTCGAGCTCGCCGAGCCAGATCACCAGCTGCCCGCCGTACCAGCCGACGAGCAGCGCGCCCGTGTACGCGGCGGCCTTCGCGAGCACGGCCGTGCGCGCGGCCCGGATCGGGTCGAGCGTCGGGCGCTTGCCGCGCAGGAACTGCCGCACGGCCCAGCCCATCGAGAGGACGACGCCCGCGATGAGCAGCTCGACCGGCCCGACGAGCCACGAGACGTCGGGCAGCGTCGCGCCGCGGTCGCGGATGGAGGTCAGGAGCCACCACGTGATCGCCCCGATGCCGAGGGCGATCGCGAGCAGGTGGCGCCAGTGGGTGCGGCTGATCACGCCGGCTGCACCGAGCCGCCGAGATCTCCGGCGGGATCGGGCGAGGCGGCGGGCACGGGGGCCGTCAGCCAGTCGAGCGCGAGCCAGCGCACGCCCTCGCGGTCCGGGGCGGTGGCTGCGAGCACGGCGACGGGGCCGCCGCCGAGGCCGGGCAGCACCGCGTCGGGGGCGACCTGCGCCCACGGCTGCAGCACGAACGCGCGCTCGTGCGCCCGCGGGTGCGGCACCTCGAGGTCGTCCGAGACGGCCGTGAGCCCGCCATAGACGATGATGTCGACGTCCAGCGTGCGCGGGCCCCAGTGCTCGTGGCGCTCGCGCCCGTGCGCCTGCTCGACCGACTGCGTCGCGCGCAGCAGGTCACGCGCGGACAGCGAGGTGCGGGCCAGGACGACCGCGTTGAGGAAGTCCGGCTGCTCGGGGCCGCCGACGGGCGCCGTCCGGGCCAGGGGTGAGACGTCGACGACCTGCACGCCCGGGATCGCGCCGAGGTCGCCGACCGCGCGGCGCAGCGTGTCCTGCGGGGCGCCGAGGTTCGAGCCGAGCGCGAGGACCACGTCGACAGGCGCGTCGGGGGTGCGGTCGAACGCGTCGACGACGAGCTCGCCGTCGACCGGGCTGGGGCCGGCGGGGCCCGGGGCGACTGGTGTTGCGGCGACGGGGCCCGACGGGCTGCTCGGCGTCACGCCGGTCGGCAGCGCGCCCGTCGGGGCGGGGGCGACCATGACCGGGGCGCTCGGGTTGGGTGCGGCAGGGAGCGCCACGGGCAGCGCGGCTGTGGCCGTCGGGACGGCCGCGGCCGGGAGCGCGGGCGCCTGGGCGACGTAGGGCTCGGCGGCGGGCAGCTTGGTGCGGTCGCGGCGGACGGCGACGACCACGTCGCCGAACGGCACCTCGATGGGGGCCTGCGGCTTGTGCACGGCGACGTCGACGGCCTGCACGATTGCGTGTGCGAGCACGGTCGCGGCGATCCGCTCGGCGACGGTCTCGATGAGGTCGACGGGCTCGCCGCTCAGCACGGCCGAGACCTGCAGCGCGAGCTCGCCGTAGTTGAGCGTGTGGGCCAGGTCGTCGCGCGCGGCGGCCCGGCGGGTGTCGAGGTGCACGACGACGTCCGCGACGAACGTCTGCCCCTCGCGGCGCTCGTGCTCGAAGACCCCGTGGTACCCCGTGGCCGTGATGCCCGTGAGCCGGATCTGGTCCAGGCGGCGCCGCTGGTCGTCGACCACCGCCCCATCGTCGTACTGGCTCACCGGCCCGTCCCTCCTGTCCTCGCGTCGTCGTCGACGGCGAGCTCGTCGTCGCCCGGCACCTGTGCAGACTGCCACGCCGCCGCCACCCGCACGGCATCTGCCGACGCGGGAACATCATGGACCCGGACGCACCACGCGCCGTGCGACGCGGCGAGCGCGCTGATCGCGGCCGTCGCGCCGTCACGCGCGAGCGGGGGCGCCGGGGTGCCGTCGGGGCCCGCGAGCAGGTGGCCCAGGAAGCGCTTGCGGCTCGCCCCGACCAGCACGGGGAAGCCGTCGGCGACCAGCTCGGGCAGCCGCGCGAGCAGCGGCCAGTTGGCAGCGCCCGGCTTGGCGAACCCGAGCCCGGGGTCGAGGACCACCTGGTCGTCGTGCACACCGGCCGCGCGCAGGTGGGCGCGGCGCTCGGCGAGCTCGCGGCGGACGTCGGTCACCACGTCGCCGTACTCGGCCAGGTCGTCCATCACGTCGGCGTGGCCGCGCCAGTGCATCGCGACGTAGGTGACGCCCGTGGCCGCGACCACGCCCGCCATCTCGTCGTCGGCCAGGCCGCCGGACACGTCGTTGACGAGCACGGCCCCGCGCTCGACCGCGGCCCGCGCGACCTGCGCGCGCGTGGTGTCGACGCTGACGGCGGCTCCCCGCGCGGCGAGGGCCTCGACGACCGGCAGGACGCGGTCCAGCTCCTCGGCGACGGGCACGCGGCGCGCGCCCGGCCGGGTGGACTCGCCGCCCACGTCGAGCAGGTCGGCGCCCTGCTCGAGCAGGGTGAGCCCGTGGGCCACCGCGGCGGCGGGCGTGTACCAGCGGCCGCCGTCGGAGAACGAGTCGGGCGTCACGTTGACCACGCCCATCACCAGGGTGCGGTCGGTGCGCAGGTGCTCCGGTAGCCGGGGCGGTCGCAGAGGACTCACGGGAGCGATCGTAGGGCCGCGCGGCGGGGGTGCGTCAGCGACCGAGGACGAGGCTCATCGCCTCGGCGCGCGTCGCGACGTCCCGCATCTGGCCGCGGACCGCCGACGTCACCGTGCGAGAGCCCGGCTTGCGCACACCACGCATCGACATGCACAGGTGCTCGCACTCGATCACGACGAGCACGCCGCGAGGCTTGAGGATCTCGACCATCGCATCGGCGACCTGCGACGTGAGCCGCTCCTGCACCTGCGGCCGGCGCGCGTAGACGTCGACGAGGCGCGCGAGCTTGGACAGGCCCGTGATGCGGCCGTCCGCGCCGGGGATGTAGCCGACGTGCGCGACGCCGTGGAACGGCACCAGGTGGTGCTCGCACGTGGAGTACACCTCGATGTCCTTGACCAGCACCATCTCCTCGTGGCCGAGGTCGAAGGTGGTCGTCAGAACGTCCGCGGGCTCCTGGTAGAGGCCCGCGAAGATCTCCCGGTAGGCGCGCGCGACGCGCGCCGGCGTCTCCAGCAGGCCCTCGCGCTCGGGGTCCTCCCCGACCGCGATGAGCAGCTCGCGGATGGCTGCCTCGGCGCGCGGCTGGTCGTACTCGCCGACCGCCTTGCCCGAGGTGGGCGACGAGATGTGCACCGGGTCGACCATCAGGCGTCCGGGCCCTGGCTCGGCGGGACCTCGATGACCTCGGTCGCGGGGTGCTCCTCGTGAGCGGCCGCAGCCTCGTCCTCGGGGACGACGGCGTGGCCGTTGCTCAGCGACTTCTCGTTGCGCCCCCGCACCGGCGGACGGTCGGAGACGGCGCGCTGGTCGCTCGAGAGCCACACCGTGCGGGCGTCGCGCTTGACGACCGGGGCGAAGATCTCGGCGAGCTCGGCGGCGTTGAGCGTCTCCTTCTCGAGCAGCTCGAGCACGAGGTGGTCGAGCACGTCCCGGTACTGGACCAGGATCTCCCACGCCTCGTCGTGCGCCCGCTCGATCAGCGCGCGCACCTCGAGGTCGATCGACCCGGCGACGTCCTCGGAGTAGTCGCGCTGGTGGCCCACATCGCGGCCCAGGAACATCTCGGAGGACTCGGCGCCCAGGCGGATGGCACCCAGGCGGGCGCTCATGCCGAACTGCGTGACCATCCGGCGGGCCGTGGCGGTCGCCTTCTCGATGTCGTTGCTCGCGCCCGTGGTCGGGTCGTGGAACACGAGCTCCTCGGCGACGCGGCCGCCCATCGCGTAGGCGAGCGTGTCGAGCAGCTCGTTGCGCGTCGTGGAGTACTTGTCCTCGAGCGGCATGACCATCGTGTAGCCGAGCGCGCGGCCGCGGGGCAGGATCGTCACCTTGGTCACCGGGTCGGTGTACCGCAGGGCCGCCGCCACCAGGGCGTGGCCGCCCTCGTGGTACGCGGTGATCTTCTGCTCCTTGATGTTCATCGCGCGCGAGCGCTTCTGCGGCCCGGCGATGACGCGGTCGATGGCCTCGTCGAGCGCCTTGTCGTCGATCACCTGCGCGTTGTTGCGCGCGGTGAGCAGCGCGGCCTCGTTGAGCACGTTGGCCAGGTCCGCACCCGTGAAGCCGGGCGTGCGCCGCGCGACGGCGAGCAGGTCCACGTGCGGGGCCATGGGCTTGCCCTTGGCGTGCACGGTGAGGATCCGCTCGCGGCCCTTGAGGTCCGGCGGGTCCACGGCGACCTGGCGGTCGAAGCGGCCCGGGCGCAGCAGCGCGGGGTCGAGGATGTCGGGGCGGTTGGTCGCCGCGATGAGGATGACGTTCGTCTTGACGTCGAAGCCGTCCATCTCGACCAGCATCTGGTTGAGGGTCTGCTCGCGCTCGTCGTGCCCGCCGCCCAGGCCTGCACCACGGTGGCGGCCGACCGCGTCGATCTCGTCGACGAAGATGATCGCCGGGCTGTTCTCCTTGGCCTGCTGGAACAGGTCACGCACGCGGCTGGCGCCGACGCCGACGAACATCTCGACGAAGTCCGAGCCGGAGATCGAGTAGAACGGCACGCCCGCCTCGCCGGCGACCGCGCGGGCCAGCAGCGTCTTGCCGGTTCCCGGCGGGCCGTAGAGCAGGACGCCCTTGGGGATCTTCGCGCCGACGGCCAGGAACTTGGCGGGCTCCGCGAGGAACTCCTTGATCTCCTGGAGCTCGTCGAGGGCCTCGTCGACCCCGGCCACGTCCGCGAACGTGACCTGCGGGGACTCCTTGTTGGCGAGCTTGGCGCGCGACTTGCCGAAGCTCATCACCTTCGAGCCGCCGCCCTGCATGTTCGACATCAGGAACCAGAAGATGGCCAGGATGATGATGAACGGGATGACGATCCCGAGCAGCCCGGACCACCACGACGGCTGCGGGTTGACCGAGTTGTAGCCCTTGGGCGGGTCGGCCGCGGTGATCGCCTCGGCGACCGTCTCGCCCTGCGGCTGGGTGTAGCTGAAGTAGACGCGCTTGCCGAGGTTGTCGTCGCCGACGACGAAGTCCTTGGTGAGCGTGAGGTCGACCCGCTGGTCGCCGTCCGTCATCTTGGCCTGCTCGACCGTTGTTCCCTTGAGCAGCTCGAAGCCGTCAGAGGTGTCGATCTTGGAGATCTTGGGAGAAGCCAGCGTGCTCATGCCGATCCAGATCAGGACGACGGCGAGGAGCACCCAGAGGAAGGGGCCACGGGTCAGGCGCTTGAGGTTCATCGGCGGTCGGGGCGAGCCCTTCCTCCTGTGTTCGCAGGGCTGGTCGGCTCGAAACTACACGGTGAACCTGTCGGTCCCGGCCGCTGTTCGCCCAGGGCACAGACCAGCGCGAGCAGGCGTCAGGCCCCGTAGACGTGCGGCGCGAGCGTGCCGACGAACGGCAGGTTGCGGTACTTCTCGGCGTAGTCCAGGCCGTAGCCGACGACGAACTCCGGCGGGATGTCGAACCCGACGTAGCGGACGTCCACCTCGACCTTGGCGGCCTCGGGCTTGCGGAGCATGGTCGCGATCTCGACGCTCTCCGGGCCGCGGCTGCGCAGGTTCGACAGCAGCCAGGACAGGGTCAGGCCCGAGTCGATGATGTCCTCGACGACGAGCACGTGGCGCCCGGTCAGGTCCGCGTCCAGGTCCTTGAGGATCCGGACCACGCCCGACGACTTGGTGCCCGACCCGTACGACGAGACGGCCATCCAGTCCATCTGGACCGAGGTGTGCAGGCGGCGGGCCAGGTCGGCCATGACCATGACCGCGCCCTTGAGGACGCCGACGAGCAGCAGGTCCTTGCCGGCGTAGTCGGCGTCGATCTGTGCCGCGATCTCGTCGAGCCGCGTGTGCAGCTGCTCCTCGCTGAGCAGGACCTTCTCCAGGTCGTCGCCCATGTCCGCAGGATCCACAGCTACTCCTCGTTCGTGTGCTCGATGGGGCTTCCGCCCTCGTCGTCCGCGCCCTTCGAGGAGGCCGACGATGACCTCGGCGGGCCGATGACTAGCGTGCCATACGCCCGCCCGCCCGCCAGCCCGCCCGGCAGCGCCACGGCCCCCTGCCCGTGCCAGTCGGCGACGAGCGCGTCGAGGGCCAGCACGTGCACGCGGTGCATCGACCCCGCGGGCGACCCGGCGGCCACGGCGGCGGCGCGCAGGGCCCGTCTCCGCACCGCGGTGAGCGCCCCGGCGAGGACCCCGACGTCGAGGTCGACGCCCTCGTCGGCAGCCCGGCGCGGATCGGCGCTGCGGCTCGCGTCGGCGGCGCGGCGGGCCGTCGCGAGGAGGTCCGCCGCGAGGGCGTCGAGGGCCGCCGCGTCCTCGGCGAGCTGCTCCGCGGTGCGGGTCAGCGCCTCGGGGACGCCCGGGCCGAGCACGCGGTCCAGCAGCGGCATCACCTCGGCGCGCAGCCGGCTGCGCAGCGGGTCGTCGGGACGGCCGGCGTTGGTCGGGTCGTGCCACGGGACCAGGCCCTGCGCCTCGCACGCCGCGGCGGTGTCCGCCCGGCGCAGCCCCAGGATCGGCCGCCGCAGCGCCCCGCGGGCCGCGGGCATCCCGGCGAGCGACCGCGCGCCCGAGCCGCGCGCGAGCCCGAGCAGGACGGTCTCGGCCTGGTCGTCGAGCGTGTGGCCCAGCAGGACGGCCGCGGCCCCCTCCCGTGACGCCGCCTCCTCGAGCGCGGCGTAGCGCGCCGACCGCGCGGCCGCCTCGGGGCCACCCGCGGCGTCGACCGCCACGCGCACGACGAGCACGGGCGCGAGCCCGAGCCGCCGGCAGGTGGCCGCAGCCCGCTCGGCGACCTCGTCGGACCCGGTCTGCAGCCCGTGGTCGACGACCACCGCACCGGCCCGCAGCTCGCCGCGCCGCGCGACGAACGCCGCGGCGGACGCGAGCGCGAGCGAGTCGGTCCCGCCCGAGCAGGCGACGAGCACGAGCGACCCGGTCGGCAGGTCGGCGGTCGCGGACGACACCGCCGACCGCGCCGCGGCCACCGCGAGGTGCGGCCCGCTCACCGGCTCAGCCGTGCACCCGACGCACCCACGCGGGCGGGTCGGCGATCTCGGCGGCGCTCGGCAGGTTCTCGACCGACGCCCACACGGCGTTGAAGCCCTCCTGACCGACGTCCTTGCGGGTGGCCCGCACGAACGCGGCACCGTCGCGGTACTGCGCGAGCTTGGTGTCGAGGCCGAGCAGCCGGCGCAGCACGCGCGGAGCGCCGCCCGCGGACGCGCCCTGGTCCCGCTTGGCCTCGAACTTGCGGCGGATGGCTTTGACGCTCGGCACGACCGACGGCCCGACCTCGTCCATCGCGACGTCCGCGTGCCCCTCGAGCAGGGCCATCACGGCGCCGACCTCCTCGAAGATCGCCCGCTGCTCGTCGGTCAGGACGTCGATGACCGACCCGCCGCGCACGACGTTCGCGACCGACGAGACCAGCTCGTTGCGACGCTCCTCGGTGAAGTCGCCCAGCAGCGAGGCCGACCGCTCACGCAGGTGCGTGGCGAGGAACGGCGCGTGCGCGAACTGCAGCGCGTGGGTCTGCTCGTGCAGCGCCACCCAGAGGCGGAAGTCGGCGGGCTCGACGCCGAGCGTGCGCTCCAGGTGCAGGATGTTGGGCGCGACGAGCAGCAGCCGACCCCGGCCGTCGTCGGCCGCGGTGAACGGGTCGAACTGGCCGAGCACCTTGCCGGCCAGCAGCGCGAGGACGCCGCCCACCTGGGTCGCGGCGGCCAGCCGTGAGGCGGCGCTCGACCGGTGCTCGCCGACCACGGCGGCCAGCGGCTCGGCCATGACGGCGAACATCTGGGTGTTCGCTCGGGCCCAGCCCGGCCGGTCGACGACCAGCACGCGCGACACGTCGCCGGGCGCACGGCCGTCGGCGGGGCTCAGCCCGGTGCTGCTCGCGATGTGCTCGGCGGCCGGCCCGGCCACTGCGCGGAGCTGCCCGACGAGGTCCTCGAGCTCGGCGCGGTCCGCCCGCGGCCCGGGCGGCGCGAGCCGTCCCGCGACCCTCGCTGCGGCGTCCCAGTCGACCGGCGGCTGCTCCATGCGAAGAACGCTAACCCCCGCGGCTCGGCTTGCCCCTGCGTTGCGCCGAGCGCGCAATCCGGAACCATCCGGCGGCACTCCTCCCCCGGCGAGGGTCAGCGGCAGCCGCAGCCGGCGAGGGTGCTGGCGAACGCGTCGATCGCCTGCCGCGGCGCGTACTGGCCGATCGCGCCCGTGTCGTCGGCGATCACCGCGAACACCAGCTGGCGACCCTCGGAGTCCATGACGGTCCCGGACAGCGCGGTGACCGACTTGAGGCTGCCGGTCTTGGCCCGCAGCAGACCCCGCGCGGGCGACTGCGTGAACCTGTCGGTCAGCGTGCCGGTGAGCCCCGCGATGGGCATGCCGATCGCGACCGAGCGCAGCGTGGGCTCGGCGGGGTCCGTCGAGAGCCGGACCAGGTCGGCGAGCATCGCGGGCGGGATCTTCGAGTCGTACCCGAGCCCGGACGCGTCGGACAGGTGCGCCCCGGCCGTGTCGACCCCCGCGAGCGCGACCGCGCGCAGCACGGCCTGCGTCCCACCCTCGAAGCTGCCCGGCAGGTCGGCCGCGATCGCGACGAGGCGCGAGACCACCTCGGTGATCGTGTTGTCGGACGTGTCGAGGAAGAAGTGCACGATCTGGTCGAGCGGAGCGCTGTGCACGACGCCGAGCTCGAGCCCCCCGGCCGGTGCGGTGCCGCGCGTCGGCGACCCGTCGACCGTGATGCCGGCCTCGGCGAGCCTCGTCGCGAACGTCCTGGCCGCCTCGAAGGACGGGTCGGGGTAGCGCGGCGGGTAGTCCTCGATCCCCCGGAACGGGCGCGTCACGCCGATCTGCACCGCGAGCGGGGTCACCGGAGCGACGTAGCCCGCCGCGATGTCGTTCGCGTCCCAGCCGGGGCTCAGCCGCGGGCCTGAGAAGAGCGTGTCGTCGAACCGCAGCCGGACCGTCGTCGTGCCGGCGAGCTTGAGCTTGGCGGCGGTCGCGCGGGCCAGGTCGCCGAGGCCGGCGTGGCCGAGCACCGCGTCGCCGTCGCCCTTGTCCGCGCCGAGCATCATGTCGCCGCCGCCGACCAGGACGATGTCGTCCCCCGAGCCGCGGACCACGCGCGTCGGCAGCGTGGTGTCGATGGGCAGCGTGTCGAGCGCGGCGATCGCGGTGACGAGCTTGGCGGTCGAGGCGGGCGTACGGCCCTCGGTGGCCAGGTGCGAGCCCAGCACGTCGCCCGTGAGCCGGTCGGTCACGACGACCCCGACGTGGGAGGCCTTGCCGAGGCGCTCGTCGGACGCGAGGTCGTCGACCAGGGACTGGATCTTGCTCGCGGTCGGCACGGGCGTCTGGGGGTCCAGCGCGGGCAGCGCGGCCGCCGCGTCGGGGGCCTCGACGGCACCGGGCGCGGTCGGGAACGGCGGCGGCGGGGCCTGCGAGGGCGCCAGCGTGAGCGGACCGGGGACCACATCGTGGGCATCCGCGGTCACGTACGCACCCGCGGCGAGCACGACGACGAGCGCGAAAGTGCCCGCGACACGCGCTCCTGTGGCCATGATCACCCGTCTCGGTCCAGATCACCGGAGCGATCCCCCCGGCGGTGCGTCAGACTACTGTCCGAGACAAAGGCGCCCCCGACACCCAGGCGCGCCGTCACGCCGACATGTGTCGCGCGTCGCACAGGCACCGGGACCCGGTCGCCGCAGCTGCCGACAGCGCGGTGGAGGAGAGCTGTGGAGTTCGACGTCACGATCGAGATCCCCAAGGGTCAGCGCAACAAGTACGAGGTGGACCACGCCACCGGCCGCATCCGGCTGGACCGGATGCTGTTCACCTCGACGCGCTACCCCGACGACTACGGCTTCATCGAGGGCACCCTCGGCGAGGACGGCGACCCGCTGGACGCGCTGGTCCTGCTCGAGGAGCCGACGTTCCCCGGCTGCCTCATCCGCTGCCGCGCGCTCGGTATGTTCCGCATGCGCGACGAGGCCGGCGGCGACGACAAGGTGCTCTGCGTGCCGACGGGCGACCAGCGCGCCGCGTGGCGCCAGGACATCGACGACGTCTCCGACTTCCACCGCCTGGAGATCCAGCACTTCTTCGAGGTCTACAAGGACCTCGAGCCGGGCAAGTCGGTCGAGGGCGCCCACTGGACGGGTCGCGCCGAGGCCGAGGCCGAGATCGAGCGCTCCCGCCAGCGCGCGATCGACTCCGGGTACAACCACTGAGCTGATGCACGACGAAGGCCGCCCATCCCGATCGGGAGGGCGGCCTTCGTCGTTCAGTGCCTCAGAGGGTCAGGGGCGGCCCGCGTACGGCATCGTGCCCGCCCAGCGCATCGCGGTGACACGCAGCGGGACTCCCGGCCGCGGCGCCTCCATGATCTGGCCGTTCCCCGCCCACATGGCCACGTGGTAGATCGAGTTCGGGTTGCTCGGGTCCGTGGACCAGAACACCAGGTCGCCCACCCGCAGGTTGTCGTAGCTGATCTTCAGCACCTGCTTGTACTGGTCGCGCGACGTGCGGTTGAGGTAGACGCCGGCGACCTTCCACGACGTCATCGTCAGGCCCGAGCAGTCGTAGCCCTTCGGGCCGGTGCCGCCCCAGATGTACGGCAGGCCGATCTTGTCCTTGGCCTCGGCCAGCGCCGTCCTGCCCTGCGCCGCGGACCCGTTCGACGTCCCGGTGCCCAGCCCGTAGGCGTTGGTGGGCGTCGGCTTCGGGGTCGGCTTCGGCGTGGGCTTGGGCGTCGGCTGCGACGTCGGCCTCGGGTTCGACGTCGGCTTGGGGCTCGACGTGGGCTTCGGGGCGGTCGGCGGCGTGGT
>NZ_QWKP01000152.1 GCF_003470205.1 Cellulomonas rhizosphaerae | reverse complement strand
CGCTGTCGGTGAGCGCCGCCTACGGGCTGCTCGTCCTGGTGTTCCAGCACGGCGTCGGCGCGGACCTGCTCGGCGTCACCGATGCCGGCTTCGTCGTCGACTGGCTCCCGCTGTTCCTGTTCGTGATCCTGTTCGGGCTCTCGATGGACTACCACGTGTTCGTCGTCAGCCGGGTCCGGGAGGAGCACGTGCCCGGCGTCTCGACGCGGGTCGCCGTGGCGCGGGGCGTCACGGCCTCGGCGGGCGTGGTGACGAGCGCGGCGATCGTGATGGTGGCGGTGTTCGCGATCTTCGCGTCGCTGTCGCTCATCGAGTTCATGCAGCTCGGGATCGGCCTGGCGGCCGCCGTCATCATCGACGCGACCGTGGTCCGGGCCGTGCTGCTGCCGTCCGCGATGACGCTGCTCGGCCGCTACAACTGGTGGCTGCCGCGCTGGCTGGACCGGATCCTGCCGGCGGCGCACGCCTGATGCCGGACGCGGCCGGGGCTCAGGCCCCGGCCCGCTCGGCGCTCGAGCCCCATCGGTCGAGCTGACGCTGGACGGCTTCCTGCGCGCGGTGCAGCTGCTCGGCGACGAGCCTGCGCTCGGCCCAGGAGAGCTCGCGCGCGCGCAGCGCCTCCTCGACTCTGCGCAGCTCGTCGTCGCCGACGTCCAGGCCGTAGGCGGTGGCCACGACGCGCGCGAGGTCGGAGCGGTAGTCGTGACCGTGCGCGACGAAGACGCCCGGGACCGTGCTGAGCGCGTTGGTGACGTCCACGAGCGTCAGCACGAAGCTGACCAGCGGGTACCAGGCGGCCAGCCGCGAGACGCCCGGCGGGCGGGTGTCGAGCGGCCCCAACCAGTCGGGCTGCTGCACCGCGAGCGCGCCGTCGAACTTGGTGATCGGGTCCTCGTGGTGCGAGAGCAGGAAGACGCGCTGGCGGCGGCGGTGGTCCTCGTCCTGCGCGGCCCAGTCGGCCCAGGACGCGATCTCGACCGCCTCACCGTCGGGGTCGACCCGGTCGGGATCGGACCTCCACTGCCGGGCCCACGAGCTGCCGGCGGGCGTCCCGACGAAGAGGGCGCGGTCCATCCCCGCGCGGTGCAGCCCGCTGACGCCCTCGTGGAGGAACGCGTCCTGCAGGGTGTGCGCGCCGAGCGACTCGCCGAAGCCGACGAGCCGGGGTCGCGACTCCTCGGGGATGCCGCGCAGTCGCCAGGTGAGGGCGTGCAGCAGCGCGCGGTTCTGCTCGCGTCCCATCGCGACCCGGTCGAGCGAGAGGAACGACGGCCGCAGCGAGTACTGCAGCGCGACGGTCGCGCAGTCACCCCGCGTGAGGTACTCGAGCGTCTCGGCCGCCACGTAGTTGACGTACCCGCTCCCTGTCGGCGACGCGACGCAGATGACGCTGCGCTCGAAGGCACCCAGTCGCTCGAGCTCGCTCATCACGAGGTCGACCCGCGCGTCGACGGACGACGCGCTCGCGAGGCCGACGAAGGCCCGCACGGGCGTCGTGACCTGCTCCGGCGGCACCCCGGTGACATCGGCGATCTCGTCGGTCGTCAGGGCCATGTTGACGAACCGGACGCCCTCGCGGGACAGCGTCGTCCACGGCACCCCCGAACCGGGGCCGCCGCTCACCGTGGCCGCGTCGGGCGGGCTCGTGTACGCGGCGTCGATCGCCGCGCCGCCGGCGTCGGCGCTGCGCAGCGCGTACTCGACGCCCGCCGCGACCCCGGCTCCGATCGCGCCGAGCGCGACCGCGTGCCCGACGGCGCCGGAGGCCCGCCCGGCTCGCGGAGCCACGTGCCGCACGCCCGCACCGACGGATCGCGCGAACACGCCCTCGAGCGCCGCGAAGCCCTGCAGCCCGAGGTTGACCGCGGCGCCGAGGGCCAGCGAGCGCGCCAACGGGGGCACCGGTGGCGTGGTGGGGGCGTCGGGGGCCGCGCTGGACCGCCCGGTCAGGGGGTCGGACGGCGGCGCGAGGCGGGCCGCCTCGACCGGGTCGTCGGCCCGGAACCGGCGGATCTGCCAGGCGGCGAGCGCCGTGCCCGCGACGAGCCCGGCGCTGGCGGACGCGACCCGGAGCCACGCGTGCCGCCCGCCGACCACCGCCTCGGCCGAGGCCAGCGCCGACACCGCCACACCCGAGAGACCGACGCGCAACGTCCGCCGCCCCACGGTCCGCACCATCGCGCGCCGCAGGGGCTCGCCGGGCCGCGGCGACGCCACGCGCTCGGCGACCGCACCGGCCGACGCGAGGGCGAGCCCCGCGACCGCCTGCACCGCGAGCCTCCGCGCCGTCGCCTGCTCGGTCCCGTCATCCCCGACCAGGTGACGTGCGATCGCGACGGACAGCGACTGCGACGTGACGACGAGGCCGTACTCGGTCGCAGCGACGAGCCCCGTGGCCAGCGCCTGGTCGGCTCCGTCGCGGGCGATCAGCCCCGGCATGAACGTCGTGCCCGTGGATGCCGCCGAGACGAGCGCGGCGGTCCGCTCCGCGGGATCGCTTCCGGCGATGACCTGGCCGAGCTTGCGCACGACTGCCGATCCGTCCACGCCGAGCTCCTCTCGCCCCGCGTCGCACGTCGGGGTGTTCAGATGCCGAACCGTCCGCCGATCCGTCGCGAGCCTCGGCGCAGGCTCAGCGTAGGGGAACCGCGGCTCGCCCGGGCCTCGCTCGGCACGACGCGAGTCGAGTGGATGCGCCGACGGCCCCGCCTCCTCTCGCGAGGGGGCGGGGCCGTCGGTGTCACTGCGGGGTCAGAACTCCCAGTCCTCGTCCTCCGTGTTCACGGCCTTGCCGATCACGTAGGACGAGCCCGAGCCCGAGAAGAAGTCGTGGTTCTCGTCGGCGTTCGGCGACAGGGCCGAGAGGATCGCCGGGTTCACGTCGGTCTCGTCGCGCGGGAACAGCGCCTCGTAGCCCAGGTTCATCAGGGCCTTGTTGGCGTTGTAGCGCAGGAACTTCTTCACGTCCTCGGTCAGGCCGACGCCGTCGTAGAGGTCCTGCGTGTACTCCACCTCGTTGTCGTACAGCTCGAAGAGCAGCTCGAACGTGTAGTCCTTGAGCTCCGCCTTCTCTGCTGCCGACAGCTTCTCGAGGCCCTTCTGGTACTTGTAGCCGATGTAGTACCCGTGCACGGCCTCGTCACGGATGATGAGGCGGATGAGGTCCGCCGTGTTCGTGAGCTTGGCGCGGCTCGACCAGTACATGGGCAGGTAGAAGCCCGAGTAGAAGAGGAACGACTCGAGCAGCGTGCTCGCGACCTTCCGCTTCAGGGGCGAGTCGCCGCGGTAGTAGTCCATGACGATCTCGGCCTTGCGCTGGAGGTTCGCGTTCTCCTCCGACCAGCGGAACGCCTCGTCGATCTCCTTGGTGGAGCACAGCGTCGAGAAGATCGAGCTGTAGGACTTGGCGTGCACCGACTCCATGAACGCGATGTTCGTGTAGACGGCCTCCTCGTGCGGCGTGATCGCGTCGGGGATCAGCGAGACCGCGCCGACGGTGCCCTGGATGGTGTCCAGGAGCGTCAGGCCGGTGAAGACACGCATGGTGAGCGTCTTCTCCTGCTCGGTCAGCGTCGCCCACGACTGCACGTCGTTGGAGACCGGCACCTTCTCCGGGAGCCAGAAGTTGCCGACCAGGCGGTCCCAGACGTCCGCGTCCTTGTCGTCCTCGAGCCGGTTCCAGTTGATCGCGGAGACGCGGCTGACGAGCTTGAGCTTCTCGCTCATCGAGTGACTTCCTTCGTGTCGAGCAGAACGGTCAGAGCATGCACGAGACGCAACCGTCCACTTCAGTACCCTCCAGCGCGAGCTGGCGGAGGCGGATGTAGTAGATGGTCTTGATGCCCTTGCGCCAGGCGTAGATCTGCGCCTTGTTCAGGTCACGCGTCGTGGCCGTGTCCTTGAAGAACAGGGTGAGCGAGAGACCCTGGTCGACGTGCTGCGTGGCCTCGGCGTAGGTGTCGATGACCTTCTCGTAGCCGATCTCGTACGCGTCCTGGTAGTACTCCAGGTTGTCGTTCGTCATGAACGGCGCCGGGTAGTAGACGCGACCGATCTTGCCTTCCTTGCGGATCTCGATCTTCGACGCGATCGGGTGGATCGAGCTCGTCGAGTGGTTGATGTACGAGATCGAGCCGGTCGGCGGGACGGCCTGCAGGTTCTGGTTGTAGATGCCGTGCTCCTTGACGAGCTCCGCCAGCGCACGCCAGTCGTCCTGCGTCGGGATGTGCACGCCGGCCGTCGCGAACAGCTCGGCGACGCGCGCCGTGCGGGGCTCCCACGTGCGGTCGATGTACTTCTCGAAGTACTCGCCCGTCGCGTACTTCGAGTCCTCGAAGCCGTCGAACGCGCGCCCACGCTCCTGCGCGAGCAGGTTGGAGGCACGGATCGCGTGGTACGCCACCGTGTAGAAGTAGATGTTGGTGAAGTCGAGGCCCTCGTCGGACCCGTAGAAGATCCGCTCGCGCGCCAGGTACCCGTGCAGGTTCATCTGGCCCAGGCCGATGGCGTGGCCGCCGGCGTTGGCGCGCTTGATCGACGGGACCGACTCGATGTTCGTCTGGTCGGCGACACCCGTCAGGGCGCGGATCGCGGTCTCGACCGACTTGCCGAAGTCCGGCGAGTCCATCGACAGCGCGATGTTCATCGAGCCCAGGTTGCAGGAGATGTCGCGGCCGATGTGGTTGTACGAGAGGTCCTCGTTGAACGTCGACGGCGTCGAGACCTGCAGGATCTCCGAGCACAGGTTCGAGTGCGTGATCTTGCCCTTGATGGGGTTCGCGCGGTTGACCGTGTCCTCGAACATCACGTACGGGTAGCCGGACTCGAACTGCAGCTCGGCGAGGGTCTGGAAGAACTCGCGGGCGCTGATCTTGGTCTTCTTGATCCGCGCGTCGTCGACCATCTCGTAGTACTTCTCGGTGACGTTCACGTCCGCGAACGGCTTGCCGTACACGCGCTCGACGTCGTACGGCGAGAACAGGTACATCGGCTCGTTCTTCTTGGCCAGCTCGAACGTGATGTCCGGGATGACGACGCCCAGCGAGAGAGTCTTGATGCGGATCTTCTCGTCGGCGTTCTCGCGCTTGGTGTCGAGGAACCGGTAGATGTCCGGGTGGTGCGCGTGCAGGTACACCGCGCCGGCGCCCTGACGCGCACCGAGCTGGTTGGCGTACGAGAACGAGTCCTCGAGCAGCTTCATCACGGGGATGACGCCGGAGCTCTGGTTCTCGATGTGCTTGATCGGCGCACCGTGCTCACGGACGTTCGAGAGCAGCAGGGCGACGCCGCCGCCACGCTTCGAGAGCTGCAGCGCGGAGTTGATGCCGCGCGCGATGGACTCCATGTTGTCCTCGATGCGCAGCAGGAAGCAGGACACGGGCTCGCCGCGCTGCGCCTTGCCGAGGTTGAGGAACGTGGGGGTCGCCGGCTGGAAGCGGCCGGAGACGATCTCGTCGACCAGCGAGATGGCGAAGTCCTGGTCGCCCTCGGCCAGCGCGAGCGAGACCATGCAGACGCGGTCCTCGAAGCGCTCCAGGTAGCGCTTCCCGTCGAACGTCTTCAGCGTGTACGACGTGTAGTACTTGAACGCGCCGAGGAAGGTCTGGAAGCGGAACTTCTTCGAGTATGCGTACTTGAAGAGCGTCTTGATGAACGCCGAGTCGTACTGCGCCAGCACCGCGGGGTCGTAGTACTTGTTCTCCACGAGGTACTCGAGCTTCTCGTCGAGGTCGTGGAAGAAGACCGTGTTCTGGTTGACGTGCTGCAGGAAGTACGCGCGCGCCGCCTCACGGTCCTTGTCGAACTGAATCTCCCCGTCCGCGCCATACAGGTTCAGCATGGCGTTGAGGGCGTGGTAGTCCAGTCCCGTCAGGTCTACGCGGGCATCTGTGACTGTCGCTGCCAAAATCTTCCCAATCCCTCACGGACGCGGATGACGTCCTCGCTGGTTCCCATCAGCTCGAACCCGTACAGGTAGGGGACGCGGCACTTGGCCGCGATGATGTCCCCCGCGATGCAGTAGGCCTCACCGAAGTTGGTGTTGCCCGCGGCGATGACGCCGCGGATCAGAGTGCGGTTGCCCTCGTCGTTGAGGAACTTCACGACCTGGCGGGGTACCGCGCCGCCCTCGTTGCCCCCGCCGTACGTCGGCACGACGAGCACGTACGGCTCGGTCACGTGCAGGAACGGGTCGGAGGGGCGCAACGGGATGCGGGTAGCCGCCAGGCCGAGCTTCTCGACGAAGCGGTGCGTGTTGTCCGAGGCCGAGGAGAAGTACACGAGCGAGCTCATGACGGTCCCCTCACCTCGGGTCGAACGGTCGTGCGGTGATGCGGCCGCCGGAGCGACCGCGTGAGCCGGTGGGGCTGCGGGTCAGGCGACGACCGTGGCGAGGCGCTCCGCGAGGGCACCGATGCGGTCCGGGCGGTAGCCCGACCAGTGGTCGCCGTCGACGATCACGACGGGCGCCTGCAGGTGACCCAGCGACATGACGTAGTCACGGGCGTCCGCGTCCTCGCTGATGTCGACCACCGTGTAGTCGGCGCCGAGCTTGTCGAGCGCGCGGTAGGTCGCGTTGCACTGCACGCACGCGGGCTTGCTGTAGACCGTGATCGTCATGGTGGTTCTCCGTGAAAGTCGTCGCGTGCCGGACCCCCTGCTGAAGCCCTCGCACCCCGCCGGCGGCATCCCCGAGGGGGCCGTTCCAACCCATCGGCTGACCTGCCGAGTGCGTGAGGAAGACACTACACCTAGTGTCTGACACTTCAATGGACCACTAGGTGTTGTGTTACACGAGTGTCGTTTTTCACCCTGTGGGCTCAGCTGCACACTACCTGTGGGTACTGACACGACCCCCTGGCCTGCGCGTTCGCGACGATCGCGCGGGAGGCCGTCGGATCACCCACAACCGCGTCCACAGCGACGCGCCGGTCGTCCCCAGCGCCGTCCACAGAAGTCGCTGCCCGAAACGCCCACGCGTGTCCCGTTCTGACCGATACGGTCCGCGCATGCACACCTTGCTGCGGGCGGCAGAGTCCGCCACGACGACCGACATCAACTACGGCCCGCTCCTCGTGGCGTCCCTCATCGGGTACCTGCTGGGAGCACTCGCGTTCATGGGCATCTTCAGGAAGGCCGGCGAGGCCGGCTGGCAGGGCTTCGTCCCGATCTGGAACACGCTGGTGATGCTGAAGATCTCCGGCAAGCAGTGGTGGTGGATCCTGCTGCTGCTCGTCCCGATCGTCAACATCGTCGCGCTGATCGTCATCTACTACGCGCTGTCGCAGTCGTTCGGCCACGACGTCGGCTTCACCGTCGGGCTGTTCTTCCTGTCCATCATCTTCTTCTACATCCTCTGGCTCGGCCCGAGCACCTACCGCGGCCCCGGCGGCCGGAACGTCGCCGGCACCGCGTACTGACCCCTCGACCCCCGCCCCTGCCAGGCCACTCCTGGCGGGGGCTCCCCACGTCCACCGGGCGTCCGGGGACCCGACGTCGGCCAACGTCGCACCAGTGGGGAATGCTGGGGCCGTGCAGATCACGACGCTCGGCGAGCTCGCCGTCGACGGACGCCCCGTGCGCGGCGACCGCCTGGCGGCGGTGCTGCGCGAGCTGGTCGTCGCCCGCGGGCGTGCGGTCTCGATCGGCGCGCTCGTCGAGGCCGTGTGGGACGGCGAGCCGCCGCAGGACGAGGCCGGCGCGATCCAGGCCCTGGTCTCGCGGCTGCGGCGCACGGGACTGCCCGTCGTCGGCGCACCCGGCGGCTACCGCCTGCCGACCGAGGACCTGCACGTCGACGCCGTCGACGCGCGCGACCGTGCGGCGCGCGCGCTCGTCGCCCTGCGGGAGGGGCGCGCGTCGGAGGCCCGCATCCTGGCCGACGAGGCGCGCGCGATGTTCCCGGACGTGCCGGACCTCGACGACGCGGCGATCGCCCGGCTGTTCTCCGAGGTCGTCACGCTGCGCGCGGAGGCGGCCCTGGCCGGCGCGGGCGCGCTCGACGGCGCCGACCTGCACCGCCTCGTCGCCCGCACTCCGCCCGACGAGCCCGCCGTGGCGCTGCTCGTCCGGGTGCTGGCCGCGCAGGGCCGCGACGCGGAGGCGCTCGAGCTGGTCGAGCAGGTCCGCGCCGAGCTCGCCGACCGCTACGGCGCCGACCCGTCCCCCGTCGTCGTCGAGGCGCACCTCGCGCTGCTGCGCGGCGAGCTGCCGACCACGCAGCCGACGCCCCGCAAAGACACCCACCAGCGGGTGCACCTGCCGCCGTCGTGGCGCCGCGCCAGCACGCCGCTGCTCGGCCGCGACGCCGACCTGGCCGCGGTCCTCGCCGCGCTCGGCACCGCTCCCCTCGTCACGGTCGTCGCGACCGGCGGCGCTGGGAAGACGCGGCTGGCCGCCGAGGTCGCCCGCTGCGCCGTGGCCGACGGCCGCTCGGTGCAGGTCGTCGAGCTCGCGGGCCTGCGGTCCCCCGACGAGGTGCTGCCCGCCGTGCTCGCGACGATCGGCGGCGGCGACACCACGCCGAGCCGGCCCGACCTCACCGTCGAGCGGCGCGTGCTCGAGCCCGCCGAGCGGCTGCGGCAGGCGGCGCAGGACCTCGACGGGCTGCTCGTGCTCGACAACTGCGAGCACCTCCTGGACGCCGCGGCCGCGGTCGTCGCCGATCTGCTCGACGCGGCCTCGCCCGACGTCGTCGTCCTCGCGACGAGCCGCGCGCCGCTCGGCATCGTCGGCGAGTCCGTCCACCAGCTGCGGATGCTGCCCGACGAGGACGCGCTCGGACTGCTCGAGGCGCGCACCCGCGCCGGCCGGCCCGGGCTGGCGTGGGACCGCGAGCTCGCGCTGCAGCTGTGCCACCGGCTCGACAACCTCCCCCTCGCGCTCGAGCTCGCCGCGGCCCGGCTGCGGTCGATGCCGGTCGAGGACGTGCTCGAGGGCCTGAGCGACCGGTTCGCGCTGCTCGACGACGCGCTGCGCGGGCTGCCCGAGCGGCACGCGAGCCTGTGGGCGATGGTCGACTGGAGCCGCGAGCTGCTCGCCCCCGCAGAGCGTGCCCTGCTCGCCCGGCTCGCCGTCGTCGCGGGCTCGTTCACCGCCGAGACCGCGATGGCCGTCGCCGACCAGCCCGCGCCGGCCGTGCGGCGCGGGCTGTCGATCCTCGTCGAGCAGTCACTGCTGACCATGGCCGACCAGGACGAGGGTCCGGCCCGGTACCGGATGCTCGAGACGGTCCGCGAGTACGGCGAGGCGAGGCTCGACGCCGCGGGCGAACGGCCCGCCGCCATGGCCGGCCTCGTGCGCTGGGCGGCCGCCCGCGCCGTCCGGCTCGGCGCGGACTTCGTCGGCCCCGCCCAGGTCGCGGCGTTCGACGCGTGCGCGCGGGACCAGGAGGCGCTGCTCGTCGCGGCGCGCTGGGCCGCCGACCACGACGAGGAGCCGCTGCTCGTCGACATCCTGGCCGCGCTCTTCTGGCTCTGGACCGTGCGCGGCGCCCACATGGAGGTCGTCGGCTGGGCGACCCGCATCCTGCACGTCGACGACCCGGCGGCCCGCCGCTCGTCGCCCCTGCTGCAGGGCCGCGCGAGCGGCCGCGAGCTGCCGAACGCCGACCGCGCGGCCATCGTCGGGACCCTGGCCGCGATGAACGGCGGCGTCATCGAGTCGCTGCGCCTCTCGGTGATCGCCTGGCGCGCGTGCCGCCGCGTGCGCGACGAGCGCGCCGACCAGATGAGCGCGCGCACCTACGCGCTCTCGGGCGCGCTACCCGCGCTCGGCTTCAACGCCGAGGAGATGGGGCCGCCGGCGACCGAGCTCGTCGAGTCCGCCGACCCGTACCTGCAGGCGCTGGGCCTGTTCATGCGCGCCGCCGTGGCCGAGAACCTCGGGGACACCGGGGAGTCGGGCCAGGCCGCTCGCGAGGCGTACGACCGGTTCAAGGCGGCGGGCGACCACTGGGGCATGGGCATGGCCGCGCAGGGCATCGGCCAGTGGGGCAGCGGGCGCGGGACCGACGACGCGATGCTGTGGCTCGACCGCGGCGTGCGGCACCTGGAGACCGTGGGCGCGATGCAGGACGCGCGGAGCATCCGCCTCCTGCTCGACGTGCAGCGCGCGATCGCCGGCCAGGAGGACGCGCTCGTCCGCGTCGAGCAGACGGCCCGCTCGGAGCAGGCCGACGACACCGACGTGGCGCAGGCGCGCCTGGGCCTGGCCCAGATCGCGTGGACCGAGGGGCGGCTCGCGGACGCGTCGCGGTTTGCCGACAGCGCGATCGACGTCGCCCTGACCGGCGTCGTGCGGGTCCCCCAGGCGCACGTCGTGTTCATGGTGGCCGCGGCGACGATCCACGTGCGCGCGGCCGAGGACGCCGACGCCGACCGTCGCGCCGCGGCCGAGGCGCGGGCCACCGACCTGCTGCGCCGCGCGACCGCGGAGGCGAAGGCCATCTCCGACATGCCGGTGCTCGGCTCGTTCGCGCTGGGCTGTGCGGAGCTCGCCGCCGCGCGCGGCGAGGACTCGGTCGCCGTCGAGCTCTTCGCGCTCGGCACCCGGCTCGGCGCGAACATGGGCTCGATGTTCCAGCTCGGCACGGGCGGCCGGCTGGAGTCCCTGGTCGGCGACGACGCCGCGCGCGCCGCCGCGGTCGCACCGCTGCGGGACGAGAAGTCCTCGACGATCGCGGCGCGGGTCCAGGCGCTCGCCGCGGCTCTGCTGCAGTAGGCGCACGACGAACGGGCGGGCACCCCCACCAGGGAGGCGCCCGCCCGTTCGTCGTGCGAGGTCAGACCTTCTTGCGGTACGCCCGCAGCGCCAGCGGCATGAACACCGCGACGAGGCCCACGCACCAGGCCAGCGTCCACCAGACGTGGCTGCCGACCGGCTGGCCCAGGAACAGGGCGCGCATCGAGTCGACGAGGTGCGTCAGCGGGTTGACCTTGACGAAGCCCTGCATCCAGCCGGGCAGCGTGGCCCCGGCGACGAACGTCGTCGAGGCGAAGCTCAACGGCATGATGATCAGGAACATGATCCCCTGCACGGCGCCGCTGGTGCGGACCTTCATGCCGACGAACACCGACACCCAGGACAGCGACAGCGCGAACAGGATCGCGAGCAGGCAGCCGCCGACTGCGGCCAGCAGGCTCCCCTGGATGCGGAAGCCCATCGCGTAGCCGACGCCCATCGTCGAGATGATGACGATGACGTAGCGGACCACGTCGCCGAGCACGGCACCGAGCAGCGGCGCCGACCGGGGCACGGGCAGCGACCGGAACCGGTCGAAGATGCCCTTCTCGAGGTCGGTGTTGAGGTTGACGCCGATGGCGATCGCGCCGGTGGCGATCGTCTGCGCGAGGATGCCCGGCAGCAGGAAGAGCAGGTAGTCGCTGGTCGACCCCGCGACGGCGCCGCCGAAGATGTAGACGAAGATCGTCAGGAAGATCGCCGGCTGCAGCGTGACGTCGATGAGCGCCTCGGGCGTCCGCCACGTCTTGATCAGGCTGCGCTTGGCCAGCGCGAGCGAGTGCCGCACCAGCGGGAGCGGCTTGCGGGCCACCTCGGCGGCCTTGGGCACCACGGACGTGCGCGGTGCCTGGGGGGTGAGGGTCGCGGTGGTCATGCGGCGACCTCCTTCGTGACAGTCGTGTCGTCCTCGGACGCCGTGCGTCCGGTGAGCTTGAAGAAGACCTCGTCGAGGCTCGGCAGGTGCAGCGAGAGCTCGGTGACGCCGATGCCGACGCTCGCGAGACGCGAGACGGTGGCCGTCAGGGCGCTGTCGTCGGCCACGGGGACCGCGAGCATGCCCTTGCGGACCTCGACCGCGCCGCTGACGCCGGTGGAGACCTGGCCGAGGATCGTCGCCGTCTCCTCCATGCGGGCCAGGTCGGCCGGGCGGACCTCGAGGGTCTGGCCGCCGACGATGCGCTTGAGGCCCTCGGGGGTGTCGTGCGCGATCACGCGGCCGTGGTCGATGACGGTGATCTCGTCGGCCAGCGCGTCGGCCTCCTCGAGGTACTGCGTGGTGAGCAGCACCGTGGAGCCGTCGGTCACGAGCGAGCGGACCACGTCCCACATGTCCTCGCGCTTGGCGGGGTCGAGGCCCGTGGTGGGCTCGTCGAGGAAGATGACGTCGGGGCGCCCGACGAGGCTCGCGGCCAGGTCGAGGCGGCGGCGCATGCCGCCGGAGTAGGTCTTGGCGGGCCGGTCGGCCGCGTCGGTCAGGTCGAACCACTCGAGCAGCTCGACCGCGCGCGCCCTGGCGCCCTTGCGGCCCAGCTCCAGGAGGGTGCCGAACAGGACGAGGTTCTGACGCCCCGTGAGGTCCTCGTCGACAGAGGCGTACTGGCCGGTGAGGCCGATGCTCTGGCGGACCTGCTGGGACTGCTTCACGACGTCGAAGCCCGCGATGGTCGCGTGGCCGGCGTCGGGGATCAGAAGGGTGGACAGGATGCGGACGGCGGTGGTCTTGCCGGCGCCGTTGGGGCCGAGGACACCGAGAACGGTCCCCCGGGGAACGGCGAGATCGACGCCCTGAAGCGCCTTGGTCTCACCGAAGTGCTTGACGAGGCCCTCGGCCTCGATCACCAGGTCTGTGCTCATGGGTCCCACCCTGCACACCCCGGCTGACACCGCACCGACACCCGGCTGACACGCCCTGACACGCCTCGGTCGGGCACGCGCGCGACGACCCCCCGACCCGACGAGAAGGCGCGGCTACAGCACGTGGGCGAGGAAGTCCTTGGTGCGCTGCTCGGTCGGGGCGTCGATCACCTGGGCGACCGGGCCGTGCTCGACGATGACGCCGTCGGCCATGAAGACGACCTGGTCGGCGACCTCGCGCGCGAACCCGATCTCGTGGGTCACGACGATCATCGTCATGCCCGACGAGGCGAGGTCCCGCATGACGCCGAGCACCTCACCCACGAGCTCGGGGTCGAGGGCGGACGTCGGCTCGTCGAACAGCATGATGTCCGGGTCCATCGCCAGCGCGCGGGCGATGGCCACGCGCTGCTGCTGACCGCCGGAGAGCTGGGCCGGGTAGTGGTCGAGGCGGTCGGCCAGGCCCACGCGGCTGAGCATCTCGACGGCCCGCTCGCGCGCCTCCGACTTGCCCTTGCCGAGCACCTGGACCGGCGCCTCCATGACGTTGCCGAGCGCGGTCATGTGCGGGAACAGGTTGAAGCGCTGGAAGACCATGCCGACGCGGGCGCGCTGCGTGGCGATCTGGCGCGGGTGCAGCCGGTACAGGGCCGGCGACCCGCCCTTGGTCCCCTCGCGGTAGCCCATGAGCTCGCCCTCGACGCGGATCGAGCCGGCACCGATCTCCTCGAGCTGGTTGATGCAGCGCAGGGCCGTCGACTTGCCCGAGCCCGACGGGCCGAGCATCACCGTGACGGTGCCCTGCTGGACCACGAGGTCCACACCGCGCAGCACGTGCGCGTCGCCGTACCACTTGTGCACGCCGGTCATCTCGACCATGGGCGCGGTGCTGGTCTGGGCGCTCACACGCCACCTCCGATCGGTCGGCCCATGTCGTCGATCGCGCCGAGCTCCGGGGTGGTCTTCGCAGCGTTGATCGCGGACTGCCTGCCTCGTCGGCCGCGCTTGGGCACGTGCTCGTCGAACCCGCGGCCGTAGTACCGCTCGAGGTAGAACTGCCCGACCATGAGCACGCTCGTGATCGCGAGGTACCAGATCGCGGCGACCATGAGCAGGGGAACGGGCTGGAAGATGCGGTTGCCGATCGCGTCGGTGGCGAACTGCAGCTCGAGCGCGAACGGCACGGCCAGCACGAGCGAGGTCGTCTTGAGCATGGAGATCGTCTCGTTGCCGGTCGGCGGGACGATGACGCGCATGGCCTGCGGCAGGACGATCCGCCACAGGATGCGGCCCTCCTTCATGCCCAGTGCGCGTGCCGCCTCGAACTGGCCGCGGTCGACGCTCTGCAGGCCCGCGCGGACGATCTCCGCGAGGTAGGCCGCCTCGTTCAGCGCGAGGCCGAGGATCGCGGCGCGCGTGGCGTTGAGGACAACGTTGGTGTCCATCGACAGCAGCGCAGGCCCGAACGGGACGCCCAGGGTGATCACCGGGTAGAGGACCGAGGCCAGGCCCCAGAAGATCAGCTGGGTGTAGATGGGGGTGCCGCGGAAGAACCAGATGTAGACCCAGGAGACGTAGCGCATCACCGGGTTGGCCGAGCGGCGCATGATCGCGAGCGTGACGGCGAGGACGATCGCGATCGCCATCGACGTCACGGTGAGGAACAGCGTCCAGCCCACGCCGCGCACGACGGGCTCGCTGAACAGGTACTTCCCGACCGTGGGCCAGCCGAACGTGTCGTTCGTGATCAGCGCGTTGGCGGCCATGGCCGCCAGCACGACGACCACCGCCGCGGAGATCCAGCGACCGGGATATCGCACCGGGATCGCGTGGATCCGCTGCGGTTCGGCGGCCGGCGTCTTCGCGGCGGTGGGCGTCGTCACGGCGATCAGCCTACGGACGGGTTGAGCTCAGCCGTCTTCACCGCGCTGGTCTCGTTGCCCCAGGCCGTGAGGATCTTCAGGTAGTCGCCCGAGTCGATGAGCTTCTGCATGGCCTTCTGCACCGCGTCGGTCAGCGCCTGGTCGCCCTTGCTGACGACGATGCCCTGGGGCGCGCTGGCGAACACGTCGCCGAGCTGCTCGAGCTTGCCGGCCGTCTGCGCGATCGCGTAGGCGATGATCGGCGAGTCGGCGTACATCAGGTCCGCCTTGCCGCCGACGAGGGCCGTGGTGACCTCGGACTGCTTGGCGTACTTCAGGGGGGTGATCGCGTCCTTGCCGTCCGCGGCGCACTTCGCGACGAGCGCGTCGAGCTCCTCGTCCTCGACCGTGCCGGTCTGGACGCCGACGGTCAGGCCGCACAGGTCGGCCGGGTCGATCTTCTTCGGGTTGCCCGCGGCCGTGGCGTACGCCTCGCCGGCCTCGAAGTACTCGATCATGTTGGCCTGCTCGAGGCGCTCCGGGTTGATCGTGAACGAGGAGATGCCCACGTCGTACTTGGAGCCGATGGCCGGGATGATGCCGGTGAAGTCGGCCGTCTGGACGTCCGCCTTCAGGCCCAGCACCGCGGCGAGCGCCTTGGCGAGGTCGACGTCGTAGCCGACCGGCGTGGTGCCGTCCTCGTCGATGTACTCGGCCGGGG
Source organism: Cellulomonas rhizosphaerae (assembly GCF_003470205.1). Classification (GTDB taxonomy): domain Bacteria; phylum Actinomycetota; class Actinomycetes; order Actinomycetales; family Cellulomonadaceae; genus Cellulomonas; species Cellulomonas rhizosphaerae. Next base: position 1,537 of record NZ_QWKP01000152.1, on the reverse strand, counting down.
CGTAGGACGTGTCGGAGCCGACGACGAGCTTGCCGGCCGACGCGATCTTCTCCGGCAGGAGGGCGGCGATGGCGTCGTCCTTGGCGACCGATGCGGGATCGAACGACGCGGCCGACGTCTCGGTGCTGCCGGGGGTGGCCGTGTCGTCGTCGCCCGAGCTGCACGCGGCGAGGGCCAGCGCGGAGCTCAGGACGACTGCGGTCAGGACTGCGGGGCGGAACGTACGCAAGAGGTCCTCCTTCGCCACGCCCGGGGGGAGCGCGGTGACTGCAGCTGACGGGAGTCAGGTCTGGCGCACCTGGTCGGTCGCGCGAGGCGGAGCGTAGTCGTCCGGTGTTACGTCGTGGTAACCGCCCGGCCGTCGGACGCGGCGCAGACCCGCGGGATTCAGCCCGACGGGCTACTCCTCGGGCTGCCGAGCGGCGGCGTGGATCCGCGCCATGCGCTCCTCGTGGGTCTCGTCGGAGGCGCTCTGCTCGCCGTCGGCGCGCGCGATCTCCCGCTCGGTCAGGAAGTCGACGTTCATGGCGAGGCGGAAGAGGCCGACGAGAGCGCAGACGATGCCGGCGAACAGCGCGACCAGGCCGATGATCCCGCCGCCCTTCCCCTCGTCGGAGAAGAAGAACAGCGTCATGAGCAGACCGCCCCCGACGAGGGCGATCGCCCAGGCGAGGGCGGGTGCTGCGGGCTTGTGCTCCATCGGACGTTCCCCCTGGTGAGTGCGTGCCCCGAGGATCCCGCGCGCCCGTCCGGCAGGGCAAGGGTTCAGGCGGGCTGGGGGGCCGGGGCGGTGGGGCGGCCCGTGGAGCGGCGGGCGCTCAGGCGCTGCATCGGCGCCATGTACGCACGGACCGGGCCGTCGGCGAGGGTGTTGAGCACGCAGGTGCCGACCTGCTGGCCCATCGCGTGCACGTCGAGCGTCATCGCGGACAGCGGCGGGTTGGACAGCCGGCACAGGGCCGAGTCGTCCCACGCCAGCAGGGACAAGGAACCGGGCACCGCGATGCCCATCTCCGCGGAGACCGCGAGCGCGGCGAGGGCCATGACGTCGTTGTCGAAGATGATCGCCGACGGCGCCCCGCGGCGACCCAGCAGCGAGCGCGCCGCGCTCTTGCCGGACTCCTCGGTGTAGTCGCCCTCGACGATCACCCCGTGCACCGACGAGCGTGCGCACTGGTCGACGAACGCGTCGCTGCGCGCCCGCGTGTGGATGAGGTCGCGCGGGCCGCTGACCCGGCCGAGCCGGGTGTGGCCGAGGCCGACGAGGTAGTCGACCGCGTCACGGCTCGCCTGCGCGTCGTCGATCCAGACGTTGGAGAACTCCATGCCCCCCGACGGGCCGCCGACGACGACCGCGGGGATGCCGAGCTGAGACAGGACCGGGATGCGCGGGTCGTCGAGCACGACGTTGACGACGACGACCGCGTCGACCATCGCCCCGGCGGCCCAGCGGCGGTACGCCTCGATCTCGGCGCCGTGGTCGCGGACCACGTGCAGGAGCAGCGAGCGGTTCTCGGTGGCGAGCACCTCTTCGATG
>NZ_QWKP01000151.1 GCF_003470205.1 Cellulomonas rhizosphaerae | reverse complement strand
GGGCCGCCCGCAGTTCTCCGCGGTGCTCGAGTGCGCCGCCGAGGCTCGTCGCCTCGGAAAGCACGTGTGGGCCGACGGCGGCGTGCGGCACCCGCGCGACGTCGCGCTGGCCCTGGCGGCCGGCGCCTCGCAGGTCATGGTCGGCTCCTGGTTCGCCGGCACGCACGAGTCGCCCGGCGACCTGCACGACGACGGCAACGGGCGGCTCTACAAGGAGTCGTTCGGCATGGCCTCGGCCCGCGCCGTCGCGGCCCGCACACGCGGCGGCTCGGCGTTCGAGCGCGCACGCAAGGGCCTGTACGAGGAGGGCATCTCCTCCTCGCGCATGTACCTGGACGCGCGTCGCCCGGGCGTCGAGGACCTCATCGACCACATCACGGCGGGCGTCCGCTCGGCCGCGACGTACGTGGGCGCGACCAGCATCGACGAGCTGCACGAGCGCGCCGCGGTCGGCATCCAGTCCGCGGCGGGCTACGAAGAGGGCCGCCCGCTGCCCGACGGCTGGTGACGGGCGTGCGCCCCGTCCTGATCCTCACGCACGCACCGCACGAGGGTCCCGGGCTCATCGCGCCCGTCCTCGACGCGCCGGTGCGGGTCCGCACGGTCGTCTCGTCGCAGGACCCGGTGCTGCCGGGCCTCGACGAGGTCTCCGGCGTCGTGGTCATGGGCGGGGCGATGGACGCCGACGACGACCGCTACCCGGGCCTCGTGGCCGAGAAGCGGCTGCTCGCCGAGGCGGTCGCCGCGGACGTGCCCGTGCTGGGCGTGTGCCTCGGTATGCAGCTGCTCGCGCTCGCGCTGGGCTCCGAGCTGCAGCGCCGGCACGGCACCGAGATCGGGTTCGCCCCGGTCGACGTCGTCGGCGACGACCCCGTGCTCGGCCAGCTGGGCGAGCGGCCGAGCGTGCTGCACTGGCACAACGACGCGGTCACCCTGCCGAGCGGCGCGACATTGCTCGCGTCGACGGCGACCACCCCGGTGCAGGCCTTCCGGGCTGGCTCGGCGCTCGGGGTCCAGTTCCACCCCGAGCTCGAGCCGCGGATGCTCGACCTGTGGCTCACGACGCCCGAGATGGTCGACGAGCTCGCCGACGACGAGATCGAGGCGATCCGCGCGGACGGCGCCAAGTACCTCCCCGACCTGGCCCCGGCCGCGCGGGCGATGGTGGACGGCTTCGCCGAGCAGGTGCGGGCGCGCGGTTGAGCCCGTCGCCGACGTCGGGCATCGATGCGCGCGCCGACCTCGCCGCCCTGTGCGAGCGGGGCATCGACTGGCGCCTCGACCCGTCGCGGATGATCACGCTGGGCGCGGCGACCCGGCCGGCGGCGGTGCTCGTCCTGTTCGGCCGGCTCGACGCCTCCCCCGCTGCCACGGACGCCCCGTCCGTCCCGGCCGATCTCGACGTCCTCCTGCAGCGCCGGGCCGGGACGCTCGGGCACCACGCCGGGCAGGTCGCGTTCCCGGGCGGTCGGCTCGAGCCGTCCGACGACGGGCCCGTGGCCGCCGCGCTCCGCGAGGCGACCGAGGAGGTCGGGCTCGACGCGGCTGGCGTCGAGGTGCTCGGCGCGCTCGCGCCGCTGCCTGTTCCCGTGAGCAATCACCTGGTGACGCCGGTCCCAGCCTGGTGGACGACGCCGTCACGCGTCGCGGCCGTCGACCACGCCGAGACCGTCGACGTCTTCCGGCTCGCCGTGGCCGACCTGCTCGATCCGGCCAACCGCGCGAGCGTCGCGCACACCCGCTCGGGCGCAACCGTCAGGACGCCCGCCTTCGTCGTCGGCGGCGTCCTGGTCTGGGGCTTCACCGCGATCGTCCTGTCCCGGATGTTCGACGCCCTGGGCTGGGCCGTGCCGTGGGACACCCGCCGCCTCGTCACCCCGGAGGTCTGAGTGCCGCACCCCAAGATCGAGCGCATGGTCGACGAGGACCTCGCCCGCCGCCTGCTGCGCGAGCAGCACCCCGACCTCGCCGACCTCCCGCTGACCTGGGTCGGCACCGGGTGGGACAACGCGATGTGGCGCCTCGGCGCGCACCTCATGCTCCGCTTCCCGGTCCGGAAGGAGTCCGCCCTCCTGGTCGAGCACGAGCAGGTCTGGCTCCCGGTGCTCGCGCCGACCTTGCCCGTCGAGGTGCCCGTGCCCGTCCGCAACGGCGTGCCGGGTGAGAGCTACCCGTGGGCCTGGAGCGTCGTGCCGTGGTTCGAGGCGACGACGGCCGCCGCCACGCCGCCCGCGTCGCACGGCGCCTGGGCAGAGCAGCTCGCCGACTTCTTCGTCGCGCTGCACGTGCCCGCACCGGCAGACGCCCCGGACAACCCGGTGCGCGGCGACGACATCGCGGTCCGCCGCGAGCCCCTGCGCGACCGCCTCGCTCAGCTGGCCCTGACCGACTCCGAGCGCATCGCCGCTCGCTTCGACGAGCTCGCCGCGGCGCCCCGGTGGACGGGCACGCCGGTGTGGGTCCACGGTGATCCGCACCCCGCGAACCTGCTCGAGCACGACGGCGCACTGCGGGCCGTCATCGACTTCGGCGACGTCACGTCGGGCGACCCTGCGTGCGACCTCGCGACGGCCTGGATGACGTTCGACGCCCCGGCCCGCGCGCGCTTCCGCGCCCGGATCGACGCCGGCTGCGGCTGGGACGACGCGATGTGGCGACGCGCGCAGGCCTGGGCGCTGCACCTCGCGGTCGTCATGCAGATGCATCCGGTGGAGTACCCGCACCTGGCGGCCGTGGGCCGGCACGGGATCGAGCAGGCGCTGGCCGGCTGACTCCCTGCCGGTCCAGGATGGCCGCATGACGACGACGCCGCCTGATCCGTGGTCCGAGGTGCGGGCCGCGTTCAGCGACAGCGCGCAGTGGTTCGCAGCGACGGTGCAGCTCGCCGACGGGCGCTGGGACCAGCCCGGCCTCGGCGTGTGGGACGTCCGCGCGCTCGTCGGGCACACCACGCGCGCGCTGCTCACTCTCGAGACCTACCTCAGCCGCCCGGTCGCCACGCGGGACGTCCGCTCCACGGCCGAGTACTACCTCGTGACCGCGGCGGCGGCGTCCGACGACGAGGTCGCCCAGCGAGGGCGTGACGCAGGTGCCGCACTCGGTCCCGACCCGGTGTCGACGGTGGCCGCGATCGTCGACCGCGTGCCTGCCCTGCTGGACCGCGCGGAGGCGGACCTCGTCGTCGCCACGATCGCCGGCGGGATCCGGTTGGGCCACTACGTGCCGACGCGCACGTTCGAGCTGGTCGTCCACACGCTCGACCTGGCCCGAGCGCTCGGTGCGGCGGCCGAGCCGCCGCCGGCCGCGGCGAGCGCCGCGCTGCGGGTCGTCGCCGACCTCGCTCCGAGACGCGGCCTGGCGGGTCCGGTGCTCGCCGCAGTGACCGGGCGCGAGATGCTCGGACCGGGCTTCAGCATTCTCTGAGCGCCGTCCGCGGTCCAGGATGGCCGTATGGCCGAGTCGAAGACAGCACCCACCGCCGTACCCGTCGCCGACTTCCTCGCGACGGTGGCCCATCCCGTCCGACGCCGCGACGCGGAGCGCCTGATCTCGCTCTACCGCCGCGTGACCGGTGCCGAGCCACGCATGTGGGGGCCGTCCATCGTGGGATTCGGGACCTACCACTACCGGTACGACTCGGGCCGCGAGGGAGAGATGGCGGCGGCAGGTTTCTCACCGCGCGCGGCGGCCACCACGGTGTACCTCGCGGACGGTGTCGCCGAGCACTCCGATGTGCTCGCCGAGCTCGGCCCCCACCGCAGCACCACGGCCTGCGTGTACGTGACGGATCTCGACCGCGTGGACCTCGACGTCCTCGAGCGGGTCGTCGCCGCTTCGTACGCGACGCTCACCGCGGGCACCTTCGGGACCCGGCTGTCGGGCCCGGCCCGTACCGTCGACCCGTGACCACGGTGCTCGAGCACGAGATCGTCCTGCGCGACGGCGCGGTGCTGCGCGGGCACGACGACGGCGAGGGCCCTGCGGTCGTCTGGCACCACGGTTCGCCGCAGACGGGCGCGCTCCTGGAGCCGGTCCTCGAGGCGACCCGCGCCCGCGGGCTGCGGCTCGTCTCCTACGGTCGCCCGAGCTACGGCGGGTCCACGCCCCGGCCGGGCCGCGACGTCGCGTCGGCCGCGTCCGACGTCGCTCAGCTGCTCGACGCCCTCGGCATCGCGTCGGCGGCGCACATGGGGGCGTCGGGGGGCGGCCCGCACGCCCTGGCCTGCGCGGCGCTGCTGCCCGACCGGACGACGGGTGTCATCTCGGTCGCCGGGCTCGCGCCGTTCGTCGACGGCTTCGACTGGGCGGCCGGGATGGCCTCCGACACCACCCTGCGCGCGGGGTCGCGGGGCCGCGAGGCCCGGGCGGCGGTCCCCGAGGAGCGCGTGGACGCGTTCCTGCCGGTCGACTGGGCCGCGCTGGAGGGTCCGTGGGCCGCGCTGGGCCGTGACGCGGGGCGCGCGATGCAGGACGGGCCGGACGGAATCATCGACGACGACGTCGCCTACGCGTCCCCGTGGGGATTCGACCCCTCCACGATCACGGTGCCCGTGCTGCTCGTGCACGGCGGGCTCGACCGCGTCGTGCCCGCCTCGCACAGCCAGTGGCTGCTCGCGCACCTGCCGACCGCCGAGCTGTGGCTCAGGCCGCGCGAGAGCCACGTCTCCGTGCTCAGCAGCGTGCCGCTGGCCCTGGACTGGCTCCGGACGCTGCCGTGACGACCCTCGGCGTCCTCGGGGTGCCCTCGAGCGCGGCCGCGCACGCACCCGGGCTCGAGCGCGCTCCCGCGGCGCTGCGCGCGGCGGGGTTCGTGCCGGCACTCGAGGCCGTTGGCCGCCAGGTCGTCGACCACGGCGACACCGCCGTCGCGCGCTGGCGGCACGACCCGCCCGAGCGGACCAGCCCGCACGACGTGCGTCGCGTGGCGGCCGTGCTGGGCGAGGCGCGCGCCGCGCTGGGGCGCATCCTCGCGGCGCGCCACGTGCCCGTCGTCCTCGGCGGAGAGTGCACCGTGACGCTCGCACTGCTGGCCGCTACGGCGGACGCGGGCCGCGACGTGGCGCTCGTGTACGTCGACGGCGGCCAGGACCTCCAGCTCCCGGCGGACCACCCCGACGAGCCGATCGCCGACTCGATGGGTGTCGCGCACCTGCTCGACCTGCCGGGCGCGCACGACGCCCTCGCCGGGATCGGCCCGCGGCGCCCGCTCCTGGCGGCGGACCGCCTGTGCTTCCTCGGCTATGCCGACGAGGAGGAGGACCTGCACGGCCTGGTCCCGTCCGTGCGCATCCCGGCCGACGACGTGCTCGCCGACCCGTCTGCGGCAGCCGAGCGTGCGCTGACCGTGGCGCGCCGGGCACCCGACGGCTTCGTCGTCCATCTCGACGTCGACGTGCTCGACATGCTGGCGCTACCGCTCGCGGACATCCCGCAGTACGGCCGCGGTCTGACCCCTCCGGTCCTGCGGGACGTGCTTGCGCACCTGTTCGCCGATCCCGGGTGTGCCGGGCTCGTCGTCGCGGAGGTCAACCCCGACCGCGACGACGACGAGGGAACGCACGTGCGCACCCTCGTCGACCTGCTCGCCACCGCCCTCACCCCGTGACGCAGACGAGCCCGGCCCCTCGCACGGGGCCGGGCTCGTCGTCAATCGATCAGTTGGCTGCGACCTGGCGCAGCACGTACTGCAGGATGCCGCCGTTGCGGTAGTAGTCCGCCTCGCCGGGGGTGTCGATGCGCAGCACCGCGTCGAAGGCGACGACCGAGCCGTCGGTCTTCGTGGCGGTCACCGCGAGCGTGCGGGGCGTCGTGCCCTCGTTGAGCGCGGTGACGCCCGTGATGTCGAACGTCTCGGTGCCGTCCAGGCCGAGCGAGTCGGCGGACTCGCCCTCCGGGAACTGCAGCGGCAGGACGCCCATCCCGATGAGGTTGGAGCGGTGGATCCGCTCGAAGCTCTCGGTGATGACGGCCTTGACGCCCAGCAGGCTGGTGCCCTTGGCAGCCCAGTCGCGCGACGAGCCGGAGCCGTACTCCTTGCCGCCGAGGACGACGAGCGGGATGCCGGCCTCCTGGTAGGCCTGCGACGCGTCGTAGATCGACGACTGCTCGCCCGTGAGGAGGTTCTGCGTGAACCCGCCCTCGACGCCCGGCACCAGCTGGTTGCGCAGGCGGATGTTGGCGAACGTGCCGCGGATCATGACCTCGTGGTTCCCACGGCGCGAGCCGTAGGAGTTGTAGTCACGACGCTCGACGCCGTGCTCGGCCAGGTACAGGCCGGCCGGGCTGTCCGCCTTGATCGAACCGGCGGGGCTGATGTGGTCGGTCGTGACCGAGTCACCCAGCTTGGCCAGCACGCGTGCGCCGTGGAAGTCGACGACCGGGGACGGCTCCGCCTGCATGCCCTCGAAGTACGGGGGCTTGCGGACGTAGGTCGACTCCGGGTCCCACTCGAACGTGTCGCCCTCGGGCGTCGGCAGCGCGCGCCAGCGCTCGTCGCCGCTGAACACGTCGGCGTAGTCCTTGGTGAACATCGCGCGGTCGATCGACGCGTCGATCACGGTCTGGACCTCGTCCGGCGTGGGCCAGATGTCCCGCAAGAAGATCGGCTGGCCGGCCTCGTCGCGACCCAACGGGTCGGACTCGAAGTCGAAGTCCATCGTCCCGGCCAGCGCGTACGCGATGACCAGCGGCGGGGACGCGAGGTAGTTCATCTTGATGTCGGGGTTGATGCGACCCTCGAAGTTGCGGTTGCCCGAGAGCACCGCGGCCACGGCGAGGTCGTGCTCCTGCACGGTCTCCGAGACCTTCTCGTCGAGCGGGCCCGAGTTGCCGATGCAGGTGGCGCAGCCGTAGCCGACCAGGTGGAAGCCCAGCTTCTCGAGGTAGGGCCACATGCCGGCCTTCTCGTAGTAGTTGGTCACCACCTGCGAGCCCGGGGCCATGGACGTCTTGACCCACGGCTTGGCCACGAGGCCCTTCTCGACGGCCTTCTTCGCGACGAGCGCCGCGGCCATCATCACGGACGGGTTCGACGTGTTGGTGCAGCTCGTGATCGACGCGATCGCGACCGCGCCGTGGAACAGCTCGAACTCGCGACCCTCGGCGTCCGTCACCGGGTAGGTGCGCGTGGCCGACGAGGTGATCGCGGGCGAGTCGGACGCGGGGAAGGACTCGCGCTCGGCCTCGTCGACGCCGTTGGTGACCTCGGGGGCGTAGGTGGGCAGGTCGCGCTGGAACTGCTCCTTGGCCCGCGAGAGCTCGATGCGGTCCTGGGGGCGCTTCGGGCCGGCGATCGAGGGGACGACCGTGGACAGGTCGAGCTCGAGGTACTCCGAGAACACCGGCTCGACGTACGAGTCCAGCGTCGGGTCGAGCCACATGCCCTGCTCCTTGGCGTACGCCTCGACGAGCGCGAGCTGCTCCTCGGAGCGGCCGGTGAGGCGCAGGTAGTCGAGCGTGACGCCGTCGATCGGGAACATGGCGGCCGTCGAGCCGAACTCGGGGCTCATGTTGCCGATGGTCGCGCGGTTGGCCAGCGGCACCGCGGCGACGCCCTCGCCGTAGAACTCGACGAACTTGCCGACCGCGCCGTGCTGGCGCAGCTTCTGCGTGATCGTCAGCACGATGTCCGTGGCGGTGACGCCCAGCGGGATCGAGCCCGTGAGCTTGAAGCCCACGACGCGCGGGATGAGCATCGAGACGGGCTGGCCGAGCATGGCCGCCTCGGCCTCGATGCCACCGACGCCCCAGCCCAGCACGCCCAGGCCGTTGACCATCGTGGTGTGCGAGTCGGTGCCGACGCAGGTGTCGGGGTAGGCCTTCCCGTCGCGCACCATGACGCCGCGGGCCAGGTACTCGATGTTGACCTGGTGGACGATTCCGGTGCCCGGCGGGACGACCTTGAAGTCGTCGAACGCCGTCTGGCCCCAGCGCAGGAACTGGTAGCGCTCACGGTTGCGCTGGTACTCGAGCTCGACGTTGCGCTCGAACGCGTCGGCGCGGCCGGCGACGTCGATCTGCACGGAGTGGTCGATGACCAGCTCGGCCGGGGCGAGCGGGTTGATGCGGGTCGGGTCGCCGCCGAGCTCGACGACGGCCTCGCGCATGGTGGCGAGGTCGACGACGCACGGGACGCCGGTGAAGTCCTGCATGATCACGCGTGCAGGCGTGAACTGGATCTCGGTGTCGGGCTGGGCGTCGGGGTCCCAGCCGGCGAGGGCGTTGATGTGGTCGGCGGTGATGTTCGCGCCGTCCTCGGTGCGCAGCAGGTTCTCCGCCAGCACCTTGAGGCTGAACGGCAGGCGCTCGAGGCCCGGCACCGCGGCGAGCCGGTACACCTCGTACGAGGCGTCACCGACTTCCAGCGTTCCCTTGGAACCGAAGCTGTCGACAGTGCTCACGAGACTCCTTCATCGGGCGAGTCGGCCGGGGATGGGGGTCCCGGGCCGTGGGCGATGCACAGCCACCCTAGTGGCTCCATCGAAGTATCTTGACGTCAAGATACATCACGACGGGCCCGCCGCGCGAGTCGGGCACGCCGACGCGTCAGTCCTTCGCGTGTGCCTCGTCGTACGCGGCCTGCGCCTTGCGCTCGGCCTCGATCGCCCGCTCGTGCGACCGGTGGTCGTACTCGGGCGTCCCACTCTTGAACAGCTCCTGCGTGGCCACCTTCTTCGCCTGCGCCAGCGCGCTGCTCGTGGCGTCGTCGCTCACGGCTCACTCCTCCCGGTGCGTTCCCGTCACGGGCCCACCGACCCGCTCGTTCCCACGGTAGGACGGTCGCCGCCGGGCCGCGACCCCCGGGTTGCCTTGCCGGGCATGTCGGACATCTCCTGCCTATCCTGTGCGCGCCGGGGCAGGTCCCGGCACGGACTCATCCGGAGGAAGCGTGATCCGCAACCGCACCAGCGGGCGGACGCAGGGGGCGACGCTCGCGCGGCGCGAGACCCTGCGCCGCACCACCCGTCGGGCCCTGGCGGGCGCCGTCTCGGCCGTGCTCGTCGCCGGCCTCGTCCCATTCGTCGCCGCACCCGCGCAGGCCGCGGGCGTCACGATCACCGGCACGGTCAAGAACCAGGCAGGGCAGGCCATCGCCGCGAACGTCGAGATCTCCTTCGACGGCGGGTGGTTGACGACGACGACCAACGCGTCCGGCGCCTTCACGCTGACCGGGGTGTCGCCGGGCACGGCGTACCTCAACGCGAGCGAGTCCGGCAACGACCACCTGTACACGGGCGAGAACTGGAACGGCACCGCGAGCGCACCGGGCTACATCTCGTTCACCGTCCCGGCCACCAGCGTCACGGGCGTCAACTTCGTCCTCGACCCGGCCACAGGCATCCTCGGCACCGCGACCGACGAGGCCGGCAAGCCGCTCGCCAACATCGGCTGGACCGTCCTGGAGTACCGGCCCACGGAGGGCGACTGGTACCCGCCGCAGATGGGCCCGCTGCTCACCGACGAGGACGGGCGCATGTGGTGGCGCACGGAGGTGGGCAAGACCTACAAGCTGTGCTTCGAGGACGACTGGTACGGCGACCCCTCGTGGCGACCCACGGTGCGCTACGCGGACCGCTGCTGGAACCAGGCCGCCACGCAAGCCGCCGCGACGCCCATCACGGTGACCGAGGCGACGCGACGCCAGACGTTCACCGTCGCGCTGCCCGTCGCCGGGAAGTCGCTCCTGCCCGGCACGCCGTTCGTGACCGGCGCGGCGAAGGTCGGGAGCGCGCTGACGGCCGATCCCGGTCAGTGGACGCCGTCGGGCGTCGCCCTGTCGTACCGCTGGGTCGCCTACCGCGGCGCGACGCGCATCGAGCTGCCCTCGACCAGCCGCACGTTCGTGCCGACTGCCGAGAACGTCGCGGCAGGCGACTCGATCACCGTCGAGGTCACCGGGACGCTCGCGGGCTACAAGACCGCGACCCGCTCGGCATGGGCCGGTGAGGTCGGCAAGCCGACGCCGACGCTGTCGAGCCCGGTGAAGATCACCGGCACACCGACCGCTGGGAACACCCTCACCGCGTCGTGGGGGACGTTGACCCCGGCTGTCACCTATCCCATGCTCACCTGGTACGTCGACGGGCAGGAGGACGGTCGCGGTACGTCGTCGGGCAACACGACCTTCGCCGTCACCGCGGCCCACGCCAACAAGCGCATCGAGGTCCGCCTGGAGGCCTACCCCGAGGGGTACAACCCCGTGCGGTCCGTCGCGGCCGTCACCGCCGGCTCTCCGCTGACCGCCGTGACCCCGACGGTCTCCGGGACGCTCGCCGTCGGCAAGACGCTCACGGCGACACCCGGCGCCTGGGGACCGGCACCGGTCACGCTGGGCTACCAGTGGTACCGCTCGGGCACGGCGATCTCGGGTGCGACCGCGGCCGCCTACAAGCTCGTCGAGGCGGACCGCGCCAAGACCCTCACGGTCAAGGTCACCGGCAGCAAGGCCGGCTACGTGACCGCGTCACGCACCTCGGCGGCCACCACGGCCGTCCAGGGCGTGCTGACGGCCCCGATGCCGACGATCAGCGGCACCACGGCCGTGGGCCGCACGCTCACCCTGTCGACAGGCACCTGGGGACCGGCACCGGTGGCGCTCAGCTACCGCTGGTACCGCTCGGGGGTCGCGATCTCGGGCGCGACCGCGACGACGTACACGCTCACGGCGAGCGACCGCGGCAAGACGATCACGGTCCACGTCGCCGGCCGCAAGACCGGCTACGTCAGCACGAGCCGCTCGTCGGCGGCCACCGCCGCGATCCGGGGCGTGCTGACGACGAAGACGCCGACGGTCACCGGGACGCTCAAGGTCGGCTCGACACTGAAGGCGGCTCCCGGCACGTGGGGTCCCGCACCCGTCACGCTCGCGTACCAGTGGTACCGCGGGAGTACCGCGATCAGCGGCGCGAAGTCGTCGACGTACAAGCTCGTCGCCGCCGACAAGGGCACGACGATCAAGGTGCGGGTCACGGGGAGCAAGTCGGGCTACGTGTCCGCCGCGAAGTACTCGGCCGCCACGGCGAAGATCGCCTGACGCCGGACGTCGGACGCCCCGCCTGCGCTCGCGCGCGGCGGGGCGTTCGTCGTCAGCGGGTCAGGACCGCCACGGTCTCGAGGTGGTGCGTCATCGGGAACAGGTCGTACCCCTGCAGCGTCTCGACGCCGTACCCGCCGTCGGCGAACAGCGCGATGTCGCGGGCCAGGGCCGCCGGGTCGCACGCGACATAGACGACGCGCTCGGGCCGCAGCTCGAGGATGCCGCCGACGACCGAGCGGCCCGCGCCGGTGCGCGGCGGGTCGAGGACCACGACGTCGGCGTGCACGACGTCCGAGTCGGCGTCGTCGCGGCCGGTGAGCACGCGCGCGACGTCGCCGGCGTGCAGCTCCACGTTGCCGCGGTCGTGCAGGTTGCGGCGGGCGTCCTTGACGGCGCGCTCGTCGCCCTCGACGGACACGACCTCGCCCGTCTCGCCGACCGCGTCGGCCAGCGGCGCGGTGAACAGGCCGGCGCCCGAGTACAGGTCGAGCACCGCGGCGCCCTCGACGTCGCCCACGCCCGCGAGGACGGCGTCGACGAGCACGCCCGGCGCCTCGCGGTGGACCTGCCAGAACCCGGCGGCGGCGACGCGGAACACGCGGTCGCCCACGCGCTCGCGCACCGAGGACCGCGCGTTGGGGCGCTTGTCGACGCGGCCCTTCCGCAGGTCGTAGGGCTGCCCGTCGAGCAGGACGACGGGCTCGTCGCCGCTGGCCGGCGCGATGGCCTCGATGTGGGCGCCCGCGGGCCAGGTGCGCTCGAAAAGCTCGAGCTCGGCGATGGTCGGCGAGGCCAGGGGCATCGACGACAGCGCGTGCACCTCGTGCGAGCGGTGCCCCCGCATGCCGGCGCGGCCGGACGCGTCCGCGACCAGGTCGATGCGCGTGCGCCAGCCCAGGCCGCCGAACTCGTCGTCCCCGGGCGCCGCGAGGATGCTGACGTCGCGCTCGAGCTTGGCCAGGCGGCGCAGCTGCTCGTCGAGCACCGCGGCCTTCCAGGCGCGCTGCGCGGGCAGGGCGACGTGCGCGAGCTCTCCCCCGCCGACGCCACCGGCACCGGCGGCCGGCCACGCCGACTCGACGCGGTCCGGGGACGGCGTGACGATCTCGACCGCGTCGGCGCGCCAGAACTTGGCGTCGGGCGCGGCGTCGGTCAGCCGAGCCCGGACCCGCTCGCCCGGAAGCGTGTGCCGGACGAAGACCACGCGGCCGTCGTAGCGCGCCACGCAGTGCCCGCCATGGGCGATCGGGCCGACCTCGAGGTCGACGAGAGCGTCAGGCAGGATGTCAGAAGCCACGGTTCACCGGTCCACGCAGGGGATCCTCGAGACCGGTCTGGCCCTCGGAGGAAGCGAGCTGCCACGGCACCGAGGCGACGACGACTCCGGGCGTGAAGAGCAGGCGGCCCTTGAGTCGCAGGGCGCTCTGGTTGTGCAGCAGCTGCTCCCACCAGTGTCCCACCACGTACTCGGGGATGTAGACGACGACGAGGTCGCGCGGGCTCTCCCGGCGGATCGAGCGCACGTAGGTCAGCACCGGACGCGTGATCTCGCGGAACGGCGAGTCGAGCACGCGCAGCGGCACGGGCAGGTCCATCGCGTCCCACTGCTCGCGCAGGGCTGTCACGTCGTCGGGGTCGACGCCCACGGTCACGGCCTCGAGGGTGCTGGGGCGGCCCGCGCGGGCGTAGGACAGCGCGCGCATCGTCGGGCGGTGCAGGTGCGAGACCAGCACGATGGCGTGCACGCGGCTGGGCAGCGCCCGAGCGGACTCGGAGTCGACCCCGAGCGCGAGCTCGGCGCGGACGGTCGCGTAGTGCTTGTGGATCGCGCGCATCGTGACGAACACGATGGCCATCGCGAGGATCGCGATCCAGGCGCCGTGCGTGAACTTGGTCAGCAGCACGACGATCAGCACGGTCCCGGTCATGACGAACCCGATCGAGTTCACCACGCGGGCGCGCTGCATCTGCGAGCGGCGGGCGGGCTCGGGCTCGGTGCGCAGCCCGCGCGTCCAGTGCCGGACCATGCCGAGCTGGCTCAGCGTGAACGAGACGAACACGCCCACGATGTAGAGCTGGATGAGCTTGGTGACCTGCGCGTCGAACGCCCAGATGAGCACGATCGCCACCGCCGCGAGCGTGACGATGCCGTTGGAGTACGCGAGCCGGTCGCCCCGGGTGTGCAGCTGGCGCGGCAGGTAGCCGTCGCGCGCCAGGATCGAGCCGAGCACGGGGAAGCCGTTGAACGCCGTGTTGGCGGCCAGCACGAGGATCAGGCCCGTCGCGATCGCGATGAGGACGAACAGCGCCGGGATGCCCTCGAACACAGCCCCGGCGAGCTGGCTGATCACCGGGTGCTGCACGTACGAGTCGCCCACAGGCACGCCGTCGCGCGTGAGCTGGGTCGCCGGGTCGTCGGCGAACGTCACGCCGGTCGCCCGTGCGAGCAGCAGGATCGCCATGATCATGACGATCGACAGGCCGCCCAGCAGCGCGAGCGTGGTCGCGGCGTTCTTCGACTTGGGCTTCTTGAAGGCGGGCACGCCGTTGCTGATCGCCTCGACGCCCGTCAGGGCCGCGCAGCCCGAGGCGAACGCACGCAGGATGAGGAAGAAGCCCGCGAGCCCGACGATGCCCTGGTCGTACGCCGACTCGGGCGTGAGCCCCAGCCCCGCGCTCTCCGCCATCGGCAGCGTGCCGGTCGCGTAGCGGATCGCGCCGAACACGCCGATCAGCCCGATCGCGAACATGAACAGGTACACGGGGATCGCGAACGCCTTGCCGGACTCCTTGACCCCGCGCAGGTTCGCGATCGTCAGCAGGACGACCAGGACGATCGCGAAGAGCGCCTCGTGCCCGCGCAGCGGCGGGAAGGCCGTCGCGGCGTACTGGGCGCCCGACGAGATCGACACGGCCACCGTGAGGACGTAGTCGACCAGGAGCGCGCTCGCCACGGTCACGCCCGCGTTCGGCCCGAGGTTGACGGTCGCCACCTCGTAGTCGCCGCCGCCCGAGGGGTAGGCGCGCACGTTCTGCCGGTAGGACGCGACGACGGTGAGCATCACGATCGCCACCGCGAGACCGACCCACGGCGAGATGACGAGAGCCGAGAGGCCCGCCATCGACAACGTGAGCAGGATCTCGTCCGGCGCGTACGCCACGGACGACAGCGCGTCCGAGGCGAACACCGGAAGCGCGATGCGCTTGGGCAGGAGGGTGTGGCCGACGTTGTCGCTGCGGACGGGACGTCCGATCAGCAAACGCTTGGCGGCATCCGAGAGGTCCGACACGAGGCCGATCGTACGCACGCCGAGCCCGCTGCACGTAGCCGTGCTCGGGGGTATAGCGTCCGGTCGTGCACTTCGTGATCATGGGCTGCGGCCGGGTGGGTGCCTCGTTGGCACTCAACCTCGAGGAACACGGCCACTCGGTGGCCGTCATCGACCAGAACCCCGACGCCTTCCGGCGCCTGCCCGGCGACTTCGCCGGCAACAAGGTCACCGGGCTCGGCTTCGACCGCGACACGCTGACCAAGGCGGGGATCGACGACGCGTACGGCTTCGCGGCCGTCGCGGACGGCGACAACTCGAACATCCTCGCCGCGCGCGTCGCGCGCGAGACGTACGGCATCGAGAACGTCGTCGCCCGCATCTACGACCCGCACCGCGCCGAGATCTACCAGCGCCTGGGCATCCCGACCGTCGCGACGGTCCGGTGGACCGCGCACCAGGTCCTGCGCCGGTTGCTGCCCATGGGCGCGAGCGACGAGTTCCGCGACGCGTCGGGCCAGATCCAGCTGGTGCAGCTCGACGTGCACGCCGCCTGGGTCGGCCTTCCGACCCGCGCGCTCGAGGAGGCCAGCGGCGCCCGCGTCGCCTACGTCACGCGCTACGGCGACGGCGTCCTGCCGACCGCCGACACCGTCCTCCAGGAGAACGACACCGTGCACCTGCTGCTCAAGGTCTCGGACTCCGACCACGTCGAACGCGTGCTCACGCGCGCACCGGAGGTGTCCGAGTGAGAGTCGTCATCGCAGGCGCCGGGTCCGTCGGTCGCTCGATCGCGCGCGAGCTGCTCGCGCACGACCACGAGGTGACGATCGTCGACCGGCAGCCGAGCGCCATGCGCATCGCCCAGGTCGCCGACGCGGACTGGCTGCTCGCCGACGCGTGCGAGCTGCCCACGCTGCGCGAGGCGCGGGCCGACGAGTGCGACGTCATGGTCGCCGCGACCGGCGACGACAAGGCCAACCTCGTCATCTCCCTGCTCGCCAAGACCGAGTTCGGCGTGCCGCGCACCGTCGCGCGCGTGAACAACCCCAAGAACGAGTGGATGTTCGACGAGGCGTGGGGCGTGGACGTCGCCGTCTCGACCCCGCGGATCATGACGTCGATGGTCGAGGAGGCCGTCTCCGTCGGCGACCTGGTGCGGATCTTCACGTTCCACCAGTCCCGTGCGGGCATCCTCGAGCTCACGCTCCCGGACGGCTCGCCGCTGGCCGGTGTGCGCGTGGGTCAGATCGAGTGGCCGCAGGACACCGTGCTCGCGTGCATCGTGCGCGACGCGCGTCCCATCTCGCCGAGCCCCGACGACACGCTCGAGGGCCGCGACGAGCTGCTGTTCGTGACGGGCCGGGACGCCGACGAGGCGGCCCTGCAGGCCGTGCTCAGGACTGGCGTGAGCGCGTCGAGCGCACCAGCATCCAGCTGATCCACAGCGCGAGAGCGGTCAGCGGCAGGCCCATGGCCAGCTTCGCCGTACCCAGCCAGCCGATGTCCTCGGAGTAGTAGAGCGGCACCTGGACGGCCAGCCGCACCGCGAACATCGCCACCCACGGCCACGTCGCCAGGCTGTACGTCCGGCGCAGCGCGCGGTCCGAGCGCCACGCGACGGCCGCCGACCACGGGCCGCCGCTCAGCGGGCCGCCCTTGGTGAACAGCCCCATCACGAGGCCCACGAGGGGCCAGCCGACGAGGATGCTCGCGAGCGTGCCGACGAGGTAGACGCCGTTGACCCACAGCCCGTAGGCGAAGTAGTCCGACGCGTCCCCGGTGCGCCAGGCCCACACGACGCCGATGCCGACGCCGAGCAGGCCCGAGAACGCCTGCGTGACGGGCGTGCGCTGCACGAGCCGCACGATGACGGCCAGGACGGCCGCTCCCGCCGCGGCGACGAGCGCCGGGGTGAGGTTCTGGCCGGTCGCCAGGTAGACGACGACGAACAGCAGGCCGGGCGCGACCGACTCGACGATGCCGCGCACTCCCCCGACGGCGTCGGCCGCGGAGAACTCCTCGGCAGTCAGGGCGCGCATGCCGCGCAGCCCGCCCTCCTCGGGGGCGACGACGTCGTCGATCGCGTCGAGGGGGCCCTCAGGTGCGCCCTGCGGCGCCTGGGACTCACTCACCGGGTCGGGGGCGCAGCTCGTAGCCGGGGTTGAAGACCGTGCGCTTGCCGTCGACGAGGCAGACGAGCCCCTCGGCCTTGAGCCGGCGCCCGGGCACGACGCCGGCGATCTCGCGCCGCCCGAGCCACACGAGCACGAGCGTGCCGCTGCCGTCGTACAGCTCGGCCTCGAGCGCAGGCACGCCCTCGCGCGGGCGGAACGTCACCGAGCGGATCACGCCCGAGACGCGCGCGCG
>NZ_QWKP01000150.1 GCF_003470205.1 Cellulomonas rhizosphaerae | reverse complement strand
CAGGTAGAGGTAGAACGCGTTGGAGACGCCGTGTCGCCCGGGACCGCGCTCGATCCGGTCCGACATCCGCAGGGCGCCGAGCTTGTCGCAGATCGCCAGCACGTTGTGCTTCTCGTGGGTCGCGAACGCGACGTGGTGCATCCGGGGGCCGTCGCCGCCCGTCATCGCGGTGTCGTGGACCGTGGGCTTGCGGCGCATCCACGCGGCGTACGTGGTGCCCGCCTCGTCCTGGATGTCCTCGGTCACGCGGAAGCCCAGGTCCTCCATGTACCGCACGGCGCGCGGCACGTCGGGCGTGACCTGGTTGAAGTGGTCGAGGCGCACGAGGGTGCCGGGCGTGTAGAGGTCGTAGCGCCACGCGAGCCGCTCGACGTGCTCGACGTCGTGGAAGAACTCGTAGGGGAACCCGAGCGGGTCCTCGATCCGCACGGAGTCCCCGACGCCCGCGACGAAGCCCTCGACGCGCCGCTCGACCCGGCAGCCGAGCTCGCGGTAGAACGCGACCGCCTTGTCGAGGTCCTCGGGCGCGCGGACCCGGTAGGACAGCGCGGCGGCCGCGGCGACCGGCCCCTGCCGCAGCACGAGGTTGTGATGGATGAACTCCTCGTGGGTGCGTAGGTAGACGGCCCCCTCGTCCTCCTCGGTGACGACGAGTCCGAGGACGTCGACGTAGAAGTGCCGCGACGCCGCGAGGTCGGTGACGACGAGCTCCATCGACGCGGCGCGCAGGATGTCCGGGGGCGGGCTCGACGGTGTCGGGATGGGCGTCGCGCTCACGTCAGTGTCCTTTGCCGAAGGTCGGGTGGTGTGCCGAGCCGAGCGAGATGTGGACGGCCTGCTGGTGGGTGTAGAAGTCGACCGACCGGTACCCGCCCTCGTGGCCGAGGCCGGACGCCTTGACGCCGCCGAACGGCGTGCGCAGGTCGCGGACGTTGTTGCTGTTCAGCCAGACCATCCCGGACTCGACCGCCTGGGCGAACGTGTGCGCGCGCGTGAGGTCGTTCGTCCAGATGTACGCGGCGAGGCCGTACCGCACGCCGTTGGCGAGCGCGAGGGCCTCGTCGTCGGTGTCGAACGGGGTAATGGCCACGACTGGGCCGAAGATCTCCTCCTGGAAGATCCGCGCGTCCGCGGGGACGTCGACGAAGACGGTGGGCGCCACGTAGTTGCCGGTCGGGAAGCCGTCGGGGCATCCGCCGCCGGCGACGAGGCGCGCCTCGGTCCGGCCGACCTCGATGTAGCCCATCACCTTCGCGTAGTGCTCGGGGTGCACGAGCGCGCCGACCTCCGTCCGCTCGTCGTGCGGGGGGCCGACGACGACGCGCGTGGCCTGCGCCGCGAAGCGCTCGACGAACTCGTCGTAGATCCCGCGCTGCACGAGGATCCGGCTGCCGGCGGTGCAGCGCTCGCCGTTGAGCGAGAACACGCCGAAGATCGTCGCGTCGATCGCGGCGTCCAGGTCGGCGTCCGCGAACACGACCGCGGGCGACTTTCCCCCGAGCTCCATCGACAGGCCTTTGAGGTGCGGTGCCGCGTTCGCGAAGATGAGCTGCCCGGTCCGGCTCTCGCCCGTGAACGAGATGAGCGGCACGCCGGGGTGCTTGACGAGCGCGTCGCCCGCCTCCTCGCCGAGCCCGTGCACGAGGTTGAACACCCCCGCCGGCACGCCCGCCTCCTCGAAGATCCCGGCCCACAGGGAGGCCGACAGGGGCGTGAACTCCGCCGGCTTGAGGACCACGGTGTTGCCGGTCGCCAGGGCGGGGCCGAGCTTCCAGGACTCGAGCATGAAGGGCGTGTTCCACGGCGTGATGAGCCCGGCGACGCCGATCGGCTTGCGGTTGACGTAGTTGAGCTGCCGCCCGGGCACCTTGAACGCGTCGTCGGTCTGCGCGACCACGAGGTCGGCGAAGAACCGGAAGTTCTCCGCGGCCCGCCGCGCCTGGCCGAGGGCCTGGGTGATCGGCAAACCGGAGTCGAAGCTCTCCAGCTCGGCGAGCCGGGCGTCGCGCGACTCGACGATGTCGGCGACGCGGTGCAGGACTCGCGAGCGCTCGCGGGGCAGCATCCGGGGCCACGGTCCCTCGTCGAAGGCTCGCTGCGCCGCCGCGACGGCACGGTCGACGTCCGCCGCCTGGCCGGCCGCGGCGTGCAGGTAGGTCTCGTTCGAGGTCGGGTCGAGGACCTCGAACGTCGCGCCGTCGGCCGAGGCGACGTGCTCGCCGCCGATGTAGTGCAGGAGGCGCTCGGGTAGGTCGGCAGGCATCGGGGTCACCTCTCGGGATGCTCGTGGTCGAGGTAGGCGGCGAGGGTGGCGGAGCGGTGCCCGCGGGCCGCGCGCTCGATGTCGGCCAGGGGAGCGCCGCCCTCGACGAGGTCGAGGAGGGCCTCGTGCTCGCCCACCGACTCGCGTGCGCGGCCGGGCACGAAGCTGAACGTCGAGTGGCGCAGGTGGCCGAGCCGGACCCACTCCGCCTCGACCAGCGCGAGCAGCCGCGGGTTCGGGCAGGCGGCGAACAGGGCGGCGTGGAACTGCTGGTTCACCGCGGTGAACAGGTGTGGGTCGAAGGCGTCGAGCGACTCGACGAGGAGGCCGTTGAGCTCGCGCGCCCGCCGGAGATCGCGATCGGTGAGGTTGCGGGCCGCGAGGGCCGTGGCCGCTCCCTCGAGGACGGCCAGGGACTCCATGCTGTGCCGGTAGTCGGAGTCGTCGATCATCGACACCCGAGCGCCGATGTTCCGCTCGAACGTGACCAGCCCCTCGGCCTCGAGCCGGCGGATCGCCTCGCGCACCGGCACCGCGCTCATGTCGAGCTCCTGGGCGATCGACGCGAGCACCAAGCGGTAGCCGGGGGCGAGCTCGTGGCTCGCGATCCGCTCCTTGAGCGAGAGGTAGGCGCGCTGCGACTTGCTGCGCTCGGCGACCGTCCCGGTCATCGGCTCGCTCGCCATGCGTCGTACCTCGCTCGCCACCGCGCATCCATCGGGAACAGTCCCTGGACGGGATGGCCCGCGGCCACCTGCTCGGCGACCCAGCCGTCCTCCTCCTCCTGGGCGAGGGCTGCGTCGACGACCTCCTCAACCAGTGCGGACGGGACGACGACGACGCCGTCGTCATCGCCGACCACGACGTCCCCCGGCTCCACGGTCGTGCCGCCGCACGCGACCGCGACGTCGACCTCCCACGGCACGTGCCGGCGGCCGAGCACGGCGGGGTGGGCGCCCGCGCTGTAGACGGCGAGGCCGACGGCCGCGACGGCGGCGTGGTCGCGGACGGCCCCGTCGGTGATCACGCCGGCGGCACCGCGCGCGTGAGCACGCAGCGCGAGGACGTCGCCGAACGTGGCGGCGGCTGACTCGCCGCGTGCCTCGATGACCAGGACCTCACCTGGCTCGAGCGTGTCGAACGCCTGCTTCTGGGCGTTGTGGCCGCCGCCTCGGCGGGCGAACAGGTCTTCCCGCCCGGGCACGAGCCGCAGGGTCCGTGCGGTGCCGACGAGCTTCGTGCCCGGGTGCATCGGCCGGACGCCGTCGATCGTCACGTCGTCGAGGCCGCGCTTGCGCAGCTGGGCGCTGAGCGCTGCCACCGGGGCTCGCAGCAGTTGCTCGCGGAGCTCGGGCGACAGGCCCTGCGGCGCGAGACCGGCGGCGGCGCGCGAGCCCCAGGCGTCGGCGCGCTGGGCGTCGTCGACGGCCGGCAGCGACCCGAGCGCCGCGTCGAACCGGCGCTCGCCCTGGGTGACGGTGGTGACGAGCCGGCCCGACGTGGACCCGCCGGGCTCGTCGACCTCGACCTCCACGACGTCCGACGGCACGACGACCGACGAGCCGGCCGGGGTCCCGGCGAGGATGACGTCGCCCGGCTCGAGCGTGAGGTGCTGCGACAGGTCGGCCACGAGCTGCGCGAGCGAGAACAGGAGCCCGGCGGTCGTGTCCTCCTGCCGCAGCTCGCCGTTGACCCAGGTGCGCAGCCGCAGCGCGCCCGGGTCGACCGTCCGGGCGTCGAGCAGGCCGGGCCCGATCGGGGTGAACCCGTCGCCGCCCTTGGACCGCAGGTTCGAGCCCTTGTCGCTCGCGCGCAGGTCGTACACGCCGAAGTCGTTCGCCGCCGTGACCCACGCGACGTGGTCCCAGGCCCGGGATGGCTCGACCCACCGGGCGGTGGTGCCGATGACGAGCGCGATCTCGCCCTCGAAGGCGAGCAGCTCCGTGCCGTGCGGCCGTTCGACGGTCCCGCCGGACGACGCCACCGAGCTCGACGGCTTGAGGAAGTAGGACGGGTGCGCGGGGCGGCGGCTGCGCTCGTCGGCGCGCGACGCATAGCTGAGGTGGACCGCGACGACCTTGCCCGGGCGGGCAGGGAGCGCGGAGAACCGGGGGTCGGTGCCGTCGTCGGTCATGTGCTCCCTCGTCGTTGCCATGAGTGCGTTCTCGGTCGCGTGCGCTCAGCCGCTCGCCCGGGAGATCTCCTCCCAGAAGGGCGCGACGACCGTGCCGGAGACGCGCAGGTCGAGCAGGAGGAACGGGCGGTCGGCCTCCGGGCGGGCGCCCCACGCGGTCAGGACCTCGAGGTCCTCGAGCGATCGCACGGCGACGCCCTGCGCGCCGAGCGCGGTGGCGACACCCGCGAAGTCGACGTCCGGGATGAGCATCGGGCCGCGGGCGAGCCCCCGGCGCCCGTAGAGGTGCATCTCGGCGCTGTACGCCCCGTCGTTCCACACGACGGCGATCCCGCGGCCGCCCGCGACCCGCACGGCCGACTCCAGGTCGGACAGCGCCATGAGACCGCCGCCGTCGCCGGTCGTCAGGACCACCGTCGCGTCCGGGCGGGCGAGCGCCGCCCCCACCACGCTGGGGAAGCCGAGGCCGATCGCCTGGAACGCGGTGCCGACCATGGCCATCCGGTCCGGCGCGGCCACGGGCCAGTACATGTTCGACCAGCCGAGGAAGTGACCGCCGTCGGAGACGACGACGCGGTTGGCGGGAAGCAGGTCGGCGAGCCGGGCGGCCGCCGACCGTGGGTCGAGCCGCCCGTCGTCGGAGGTGCCGTCCCCGGGCTCGTGCCGCCGCGCGGCCGTGAGGTCGACGGACTCGCGCCACCCGCTCGGCTCGCCCTCGCCCAGCTGCGCGAGGATCGCCTCGGCGACGACCGCGGCGTCCCCGCGCACGTAGCCGCCGACGTGCGGATGACTCGCCGCGGGCGCGACGTCGACCTGGAAGACCCGACAGCCGGGCGCGAAGAGCTCGCCGAACCGCATCGTGAACTGGTTGAGCGAGGCCCCGACGACCACCGCGACGTCGGCCTCGCGGACGAGGTCCATCGCCTCCCGGGCCCCGAAGCCGCCCGCGACGCCGAGGTCGAACTCCGTCCGGGGGAACACCCCGCGCCCCAGCGCCGTCGTCGTCGTCAACGCACCCGTCGCGTCGGCGATGTCGCCGAGCGCCCGGCCGGCTCCCGCGTCCCAGGCGCCGCGCCCGGCGAGGAGCAGCGGCCGGCGAGCCGAGCGCAGGGCGGTCGCGATCTCGCGCACGACGCCGTCGGCGAAGGCGCCGCGCACGGCGAGCGGCGGGGGGAGCTGGGGTGCCGTCGTCGCGGGCACCGGGCCGGTGTCGAGCGTCGCGACGTCGTAGGGGATCGCGAGCACGGTCGGCACGCGGTAGGTCAGGGCGTGCTCGACGGCGATGACGGTCGTCGCGGCCGCGTCGGCGCGCCCGACCGTGTAGGTGCGGGCGCCGACGGCCGAGGCCATCGCGATCTGGTCGACGTCCCAGGGGCGTGGGCCCGACGTCGGCTCGTCGCCGACGACGAGCACGAGCGGCACGTGCGCCTGCACCGCCTCGGCGAGGGCGGTGAGCGTGTTGGTGAAGCCCGCGCCGTAGGTCGTCGTCGCCGCGGCGAGCCTGCCCGAGACCCGGTGGAAGGCATCGGCGGCGACGACGGCGCCGGCCTCGTGCCGCACGGGGACGAAGGCGGCGTCGGTCTGGCACGCCAGCGCGTCGAGGAAGTACGCGTTCCCGTTGCCCATGACGCCGAAGACGTGGTCCACATGGGCGGCGAGCGTGACCGCGACGTGCGCGGATACCGTCGGCATGCTCGAGCCTCCCGGACAGGGCGACCGCGTCGTCGCGGCCTTCGAGGGATAATATACGATCCGTACCACCTCGACATCGGCGTCAGGGGAGTCCGGCTCCATGCAGTTCCACCACCACGGTTACGTCTCCGGGGACCCACGCGTCCAGCCCGCGGCCGGCGTCGGCCTCGACCGGCCCGACGAGCTCCCCAACGAGGTCGACGTCCTCATCGTCGGCGCCGGGCCCGCGGGGATGATCGCGGCCGCCCAGCTCTCCCAGTTCCCGGGTGTCGTCACGCGGATCGTGGACCGCCGCGACGGTCGGCTCGCGATCGGGCAGGCGGACGGCATCCAGCCGCGCAGCGTCGAGACGTTCCAGGCGTTCGGATTCGCCGGCCGGATCGCCGAGGAGGCGTACCGCATCACCGAGATGTGCTTCTGGCACCCGGACCCGGCCGACCCCGCGCGCATCGTCCGCGGCGAACGGCCGCCCGACGACCCGGACGGCATCAGCGAGTTCCCGCACCTGATCGTCAACCAGGCGCGCGTGCTCGACTACTTCGCCGAGTACATGGCCCGCTCGCCGAGCCGGATGGTGCCGGACTACGGCTACGAGTTCCGCGGTCTGGTGCGGTCCGACGACCACGTCACGGTCACGCTCGTGCGGACCGCGGGGGATCGCGCGGGGCAGGAGAAGGTCGTCCGGGCGCGGTACGTGCTGGGTGCCGACGGTGCGCGCAGCCGCGTGCGCGAGTCGATCGGCTGCACCATGCGCGGCGACTCGGCGTTCCACGCGTGGGGCGTCATGGACGTGCTGGCCGTGACCGACTTCCCGGACATCCGGCTCAAGTGCGCGATCCAGTCGGGCGCGGGGGGCAGCATCCTGCTGATCCCGCGCGAGGGCGGCCACCTGTTCCGCATGTACGTCGACCTCGGCGAGACCGACCCCGACACCCACCACGAGGTGCGCAGCACGACGATCGATCAGATCGTCGCCCGGGCGCAGGAGATCCTGCGCCCGTACACGCTCGACGTGCGCGACGTGGCCTGGCACAGCGTGTACGAGGTCGGGCACCGGCTCACCGACCGGTTCGACGACGTCACCGCCGAGGAGGCTGGCACCCGCACGCCCCGCGTGTTCATCGCCGGCGACGCGTGCCACACGCACAGCGCCAAGGCCGGCCAGGGCATGAACGTGTCGATGCAGGACGGGTTCAACCTGGCGTGGAAGCTCGGCTACGTCCTGTCCGGTCGGAGCCCCGAGAGCCTGCTCGCCACCTACTCGGCCGAGCGTCAGGTCGTGGCTCAGAACCTGATCGACTTCGACAAGGAGTGGTCGGCGCTGATGGCGAGGCGTCCCGAGGACGCCGACGACCCGGGGCAGCTCGCCCAGTTCTACGTGCGGACCACGGAGTTCCTGTTCGGGTTCATGACCCAGTACGCACCGTCGATGATCGTCGCCGAGCCCACCCATCAGGCGCTGGCCGCGGGCTTCGTCGTCGGGAAGCGCTTCAAGTCGGTGCGGGTCGTCCGCGTCGCGGACGCCAACCCCGTCCACCTCGGGCACGAGCACCGGGCCGACGGTCGCTGGCGCGTGTACGCGTTCGCGGACGAGGAGTCCTCGGCGCTCGCGGCGTGGGCCGAGGGCGTGGCGGGGCAGATCCCGGCGGACGTCGTCGAGGTCAAGGCGGTCTACCAGCAGCGCCAAGCCGAGGTCGACATCTCCACGGTGCCGACGCTGTTCCTGCCACGCACGGGGCCGTTCGACCTGATCGACCACGAGCAGGTGTTCGCCACGCACCCGGACGAGGACATCTTCGAGCAGCGGGGCGTGGATCGCCGCGGCGCCGTCGTCGTCGTCCGGCCGGACCAGTACGTGGCCGCCGTGCTGCCGCTCGACGCCCCGGAGGAGCTCGTCGCGTTCTTCCGCCAGCACCTGCTGACGGAGGGCTGAGCTCAGCTCGCCGCGAGCCGGGCCGGCGTCTCGTCGTCGAACTCGGCGAAGAACGAGGCGACCCGGTCGGTGAGCTCGCTCATGCCGTCGCAGGCGAACAGGATCGGCTGGTAGTGGCTGATGTCGTAGGCGAGCGTGGCCATCTGCTGGAAGTCGACGGCCCGGATGTCCGCCCCGCGGATCTCCTCGATCTCCCCGTAGGAGGACAGCAGGCCCGCGCCGTACGCGCGCAGCTCGCCGTCCTCGTACATCACCCCGAACTCGATGGTGAACCAGAAGACGTCGGCGACGACCTGCAGGCCCTCGGGTGTCTCGCACCGTCGCGCGGCCTCACCGGCGTAGCGCTTGACCTGCGCGATCGCGGGGTTGGCCAGCAGGTTGCAGTGCCCGAGGACCTCGTGGATGACGTCGGGCTCCGGCGTGTACAGCGGCTGGGACGGGTGGCGCAGGTACTGGGTCGAGTGGAACACCCCGTCCGCGAGCGACCCGTAGAACTGGTCGAGCGGGACGAGGCCCGCGGCCGGGTGCAGCCGGAAGCCGCTGATCGGGTCGAGGCCGGCGCTGACCTCGTCGAGCTGCGGGACGTGGTCGGTGGGCAGGCCGAGCGCCTCCTTGCCCTCCAGGTATCCCCGGATCGCCAGCCGCTCGTGCTTGGGCGCGAGCTCGCGGCAGACGGTCCGCCAGATCTCGTTCTCGCCGTCGGTGTAATCGACGCGCGGCTCGGGGTCCCCGGGCTGCCACCCGAGCGCGGGCGCGGCGATCTCCTCGCGGCGCCGGCGGTACTCGGGGTCCTTCGCGCCGGGGTGGTCGTCCGCGAGGTGCACGGTGACCTTGCCGTCCTCGTCGGCGGTGACGGGGGCGTAGAGCTGTCCTTCGTCGAACATGCGATCCGTTCTACGCCGAAAGCCCGCGCGGCGCATCCCCCCGTGCGAGCGACCGGGCCGTTCGCTCGAACGGGTGGCGCGCGACCCAACGCCTCAACAGGGGTGCCCCGGAACCGAACGGACCGGCGACCGGCCGTTCTCGACCGGCACCTGACGAACGAAGGGTCCGCACCTCATGCGTATACGACTGTCCCGTCGCCGCGCCACCGTCACGGCTGTGGTGATCGCCGGCGCGCTCGTGGTCACCGGCGCCGCAACCGCGGTCGCCGTCTCGCCCGAGCCAGCCGCCGAGCTGGCTCACGACAACGGCGTGCGCGAGTACCCGTGGTTCGACCAGGGCGCCTCGGCCGTCGCCCCGCCGGCCGACGTCCCTGTCGTCGAGGACGAGCCCGTCGCCGACGAGCCGGACGCAGCGCCGGACGAGCCCGACGAGGCCGTCGTGCCGACCCAGGACACGACCGCGCCCACGCTCGCGTGGGACCGCACGGATGCGCCGACGACCCGCGTCGAGGACCGCTCGGTCGACCTGGCCTGGACCTTCGCCGACGACGTCACGACCGACGGCCCCGCGCAGACGCTCGTCCAGCTCGACGACGGCGACGCCGAGCTCTGGGCGAGCGCCGAGTGGTCCACCGACCCCGACCTCGACGACCTCGCGGACGGCGAGCACACCGTGACCGTCACGGCCAGCGACGAGGCCGGCAACTGGTCCGCGCCGCTGACGTACTCCTGGGTCCAGCTTCCGCCCGCAGGAGCCACCCCGGAGGTCACGCTCGACGAGGCGCCGTGGGCCGACGACGCCGACCCGGTGACCGGTCCGAGCGCGACGTTCGAGCTCTTCACGCACTACGACCTCGGCCCGGAGTACGGCGTCGAGACGTTCTTCTCGCTCGACGGTGCGCCGGCCGAGCGGGTCGGCGAGGACGGCGAGCTCACGTTCGACGGGCTCGCCGCCGGCACGCACACGCTCAGCGTCCACGCGATCAGCGAGCTCGACGGCTCGTCGGCGCCGCTCGTGCTCACCTGGGTCGTCGCGGACTGACCCCTGACGCCGCCCGGCCGGTCACCGGCCGGGCGGCGTGAACTGGCTGGCCGTGAACACCGCGCCCTGCGGATCGCGGACGAGGGCGGTCCGCGTCCAGCCGGTCTCCGTCGTCGCGATCACCGTGCCGCCGTGCTCGGAAGCGAGCGTCGCCACGACGTCGCGGTCGGCCACTGCAAAGGACACGTGCCAGTGCGGCGTCTCGTCCTGTCCCAGTGGTACGACCCAGCCGATGGCGTCCGCGAAGCCGGGGGGAGCCGACACGCTCGCCTGCCGCTCGTGGATGCCCGGGTCGACGGTCGCGGCCAGGTGGTCGCCGTAGCCGGGGACGCGGATCAGCGTCCCGAGGCCGACGTCGGCGATCTCCCAGCCGAACGCCTGCTCGTAGAACCTCCGCGCGGCCGCAGGGTCGCTCGTGTGCAGGTCGCTGAAGTTCCAGGCGCCCGGCGCGTTGACGATCTGCGCACCGAGTCGCCGCTTCGCCCGCCACAGCCGGAGCGAGGCGCCCTGCGGATCGATGAACGCGGCCCACGTCCCGCCCTCACCGGCGACCGTCGGGCCCGTCGTGACGGCGCCGCCTGCGTGGGTGATCCGCGCGAGCGCCTCGTCGAGGTCGTCGACCGCGACGTAGGTGTGCCACGTCGGGTCGCCGGGGTCCGCACCGGCCCGGTCCGACGGGCCGCCGATGCCTGCCGCGTCGCGGCCGTCGACCTGGGCGATCACGTACCGCGTCGGGATGCCGGGCGGGGTGGCGTCGTGGAACTGCCACCCCAGGACGGGGCCGTAGAACGCCTTGGCGCCCTCGATGTCCCGCTGCTCGATGTCGACCCACGAGGTCACGCCCGCGGGATAGGTCCGCTGCTGATCCGTCATCACCCCAGGCTACGAACGAGCACCGACACGGTCACGGCGAGAACCACCCGGCCTCAGGCAACTGAATCGCTCACCAGGCAGGATCCTGGCCGCTAGCGTGCGGTCCATGGACGAGGTCGTGCTCAGCAAGGGTGCCAACTGCGGATTGCCTGACGGGGTTTCTCGTCTCCAGATCGTCATCGGCTGGGGCGACGCAGATGGTGACGTGGACGTCGACGCGGCGGCGCTGATGCTGGACGACAGCGGGCGAGTGGGCTCGGACGAGAACTTTGTGTTCTTCAACCAGCCCGCCTCGCCTGATGGGGCCGTGAGCCTGCTGGGTCGCTCGAGCGACGACAACGGATCCCACGAGATCATCGCTGTCGATCTCGACGGCCTGAGCCCGGAGGTCGGCAGGGTCGTCGTGACGGCGAGTCTCGCGGAGCGGACATTTGGTGGCCTCGACGGCCTGATCTGTCGGGTGCTTGACGAGGCCGGCGCTGCCGTCGCTCGCTACGAGATCACCGACGCGACGACGGAGACGGCGTTCGTCTTCTGCGAGGTCTATCGACGCGGCGAGGCGTGGAAGGTGCGGGCTGTCGGGCAGGGTTGGGACTCCGGCCTTGCAGGGCTGGCGACGGACTTCGGAGTCGCTGTCGACGACGCGGAGGCGCCTGAAGCCGAGCCAGGAGAACCCGCGCCACTGTCCGTCGCCGACGACACCATCGAGGCCGTCGAGACGCGGCCCGACGACTCGACAATCGACGAGCCAACGACGGCGACCGTGATCGACTTCCCGGCACCGGCCCTGGTCGCGGTACCGAGCGAGAGCGCGGCCCCGGCCCGGAGGCGGTCGGCCGGAGTGCGCACGAGCAAGAGGGCCACCGCACGGGTCCAGGCGCCTCGGCTTCAGCTCGCCGGCGCCGAAGGATGGCAGGCCGCGCGGCTCTTCTCCGTCTCGGGCGTCGGTGTGGGCGAAGAGCAGGAGAAGCGCGCGACCTCCGCGCTGCTCTCGACGATGATGGCCGTGCCCGCCTTCGGTCGTGCGCTGACATCCCGTTTCGGCGCTCCGGCCGGAGGCGTCGAGACGTACCTCGAGGTCCCCTTCGCCCTCCGCGATGGGACCGTCTATCCGGATGGTGTCCTGCGCGTCGCACGGGGTTCGAAGCGGTGGACCGGCCTCATCGAGGTCAAGACGGGCAGCGGCCAGCTCCATCGTGAGCAGGTCGAGAAGTACCTCGACGTAGCCCGCCAGGAAGGTTTCGACACCCTCGTCACGCTCTCGAACGACATCGCCCCGCAGCCGGGCGAGCACCCGGTCGGAGTCGACCGGCGGAAGCTGCGTCGCACGAGCCTCATCCACCTGTCCTGGGCCGAGGTGCTCCACGAGGCGAAGTTCACCTTGCAGCATCGCGGTGTCGCCGACTCGCTCCAGGCGTGGATCCTGAGTGAGCTCATCTCCTACCTGGAGCACCCTCGTTCGGGGGCGGCAGACTTCCACGACATGGGCCCGTCGTGGGTGCCGGTGCGGGAGGCGATTCACGCGGGCACGCTTCGGCCCAGCGACGGCAAGGTCCCTGCCGTGGCCAACAGCTGGACCCGGCTCGTGCGGCAGATATGTCTGCGCCTCAGCTCAGAGCTGGGCGTCAGCGTGACGCAGGCCGTCCCGCGGAAGCTGGCCGCGGATTCAGTGGCGCGCGTCCAGGCCATCGTCGCGAGGCTTGCAGCGGAGGGCGTCCTCGATGCCGTTCTCAAGATCCCGCTCGCAGTGGGTCCGTTGACGGTCACGGCTGACCTGCGCACGTCGCAGGTGCGGGTCGCTGTCGCGGTCACGGCGCCGCGGGAAGGCACGGGCCAGAAGCGCTTGGGATGGCTCCTGCGCCAGCTCCGCGACGCACCCGACGACCTCGTCGTCGAGACCCTCTTCGCTGGCCGGACGGAGAGCACCAGCGAGAAGCTGGTCGACGTCCGGGCCAACGCCAACACGCTGCTGCCTGATCGTGGCGCCGAGGTTGTCGAGTTCCGCCTCAGCCTGACGAGTCCCATGGGCACCAAGCGATCCGGCGGTCGAGGAGCGTTCGTCCCGAGCGTCGTGAGCGCGGTTGAGCTCTTCTACAGCACTGTGGTGCAACCGCTCAAGGCGTGGCAGCCGCCTGCGCCCAAGCTCTCCGACGACGTGACAGCGGGGGCGCTGGCCGAGCAGGACGACCTCGACGAGGAAGCGGTCGGACGAGAGAGTTCGTAGCGGAGCACCTCACCGAGGGCACTACCGCCCCCCGTCCTCACCAGAGCATGCTTGGTCCGTGGGATCCGTCGACGACGGCACGGTCCTGGGGCGCGCGACGCTCATCCTCGAGCTCGTCGAGTCGGCCGGGTGCATCAGCCAGGCTGAGCTGGCCCGGCAGTCGGCGCTGCCCAAGCCCACGGTTCGACGCCTCGCGGGCGACCTCACGCGGCGCGGGCTGCTGACGCGGTGCCTGGACGGCTACGAGCTGGGTCCCCGGCTGGCCAGCCTCGGCGCTGCGGCGCTGGGGCAGCACCCGTTCCGGGCGGTGGCGGCGCCGCATCTGCAGGACCTGCTCGCACGGACCGGACAGGTGGCGTTCGTGATGGACGTCGAGGCGGACCTGACGATGGTCACGCTGCACGTCGCCTACGGTCACCAGCGCGCTCCGGCGGTCAACAGCACGCTCGGCGGCTGGCCGCCCGTGGAGCCCGTCGAGCCCGAGCTGCTGTTCAAGGCCGCGGGGCGGATCGCCTACGCCGAGCATCCGGACCGGGTCGAGGCGCTCATTGCCTCGGGGGTGCGTCGCCCGACGCGCTACGCAGCTCCGACACGGCGGGCGCTGCTCGCGGCGATCGACGCGACGCTCGACGCGGGGATGGCGGTGGAGCGCGAGGAGCACACCCTTGGTTGGTCATGCATCGCCGCGGGTGTGCGCGACCGGAGCGATGCGGTCGTCGGCGTCGTGGGGGTGATCGGGCACGGCGGGACGTGGGATCCCGAGCGCGTCCGGCGGCCCCTGACCCACGTGGCCGATGCGCTGGCCGCTGCCACCCCGTCCGCTCAGGCGGATGCGCAACGCGCGCTCACGCGTCCGAGGGTCGGTGAGTGACCCGCCACGGATGACGGGTCTCAGCGCCCGCGCCAGGCTCGGCGGAGGGCGACCACGCCCGGTCCGAGGTGGGCGGCATGGCTGGACAGGTGCGCACGGTCGTCGAGCTGACGCTCGGGCCGGACATCGACGCGGTCGCGCACGGTCCAACGCGACGACCCCGAAGGTTCGACCTGGTGGCCGCGGCCGGCGTGGGGCTCGTCATCTTCGTGCTGCTGTCCGCGACCCCGGCAGCCGCCCCGGCCGCGCGCGTCGGCGACGGCACCCTGTGCGTGCACTGCGAACCAGGATCGCGGTACCACGCCGACACGTTCATGCTCCCGCGGAGCGGACCGCAGCGGATGGGGTCACCCTGACGCCGTGCCGAGGAGTGCCGGTCCTCGTGAGGGTCACGATCAACAGGAGAGCTCAGCCCAGCAGGGAACTGATGTAGCCGACGAAGAACAGCAGCACGAACACCACCGTCACGCCGATGATGACGTACGGGATCCAGCTCGCCGTGGCCGACCCCGAGTTCGACTGCCAGTGCGCGCTGGACGTCGACGACTCTCCAGGCGGGGTGTCGCCCGGCTGAACCCCGCCACCGGGTTCGAGCCCCGGGGTGTCCGCAGGATCGGGATCGGGTGTGCGGCCGGCATCCGTCGGGTGAGTCATCGTGCGCCGCCTTCGCTGTGGTGTGGGCCTGACTCACCATCCGTCGCACCCGCCGATCCAGCAACTGGGCGTGGCGTGACGTCGCGGCACGCGGGCTACACCCAGATGGCTGCCGGCCAGCCGTCGCTGAAGACCTCCGGCTGCGCCGGGTAGGACTCGGCGAGGCCGGCCGCCACGCGGCGGGCCGACCACGCCGCCGCTGCGGCGTCGAGGACGTCGTCGACGGCGGCCATCTGCCCGGCCAGGCCGAGCGAGTCGTCGAGCACGACGCCCTCGGCCGCCAGCGCGGTGCGGCGGGCCGCGGCGCCCGCCCACGAGGTCTTGCGCGGCAGGACCTGCCCGGTCATGCGCGTGAAGGAGAGCTCGGGGTGCACCTCGACGAGGCGCACGGGCGCGACGGCGCGATACGCGTCGACGTCGAGGATCTTGACCCGCAGACCGTGCGCCTGGCGCGAGATCCCGGCCCCGGTCGCGGCGCGCGCGGCCCGGTTGGCGGCGTCGTAGTCCTCCTCGACGACGGCCGAGCGCACGGGCGTCATGAAGATCGTCGAACCACGGCGCCCCAGCCCTCGTCGGGCCAGGGTGTCCGCGGTGCGCCCGCTCCGGTCCGGCAGGCCGATGGGGATGTCGATCGCGACGACGTCCAGCTCGCGGCCGACGACGGCCACCAGGTCGGCGATCGTCGGCGCGAACGACGCGCGAACCGCCACGCCGTCGAGCTCGATGCCCACCCAACCCGCCTTGCAGGCATCGACCCCGAGGACGCGGACCATCAGCGACCGGCGGCGGAGAGTGCCTCGAACTCGTCGTCGTTCAGGGTGACGCCCGCACCGGCGACGTTGTCCTCGAGGTGCGCGACGCTCGACGTGCCCGGGATCGGCAGGACGACCGGCGAGCGGCGCAGCAGCCACGCGAGCGCGAGCTGCGAGGGTGTCGCGTCGTGCTCGGCGGCGAGCGAGGCGAGCGGGCTGCCCTCTCCGGACAGCTTCCCGGTCGCGAGCGGGAACCACGGGATGAAGCCGACGCCGCGCTCGGTGGCCCAGTCGAGCAGTGCCTCGGACGAGCGGTTGGTGAGGTTGTACAGGTTCTGCACCGAGGCGATCGGCGCGACCTGCTGCGCGGCCTCGGCCTGCTCGACGCTGACCTCGCTCAGCCCGATGTGGCGGACCTTGCCCTCGTCCTGCAGCGCTTTGAGCTCGCCGACCTGGTCCTCGAGCGGGACCTCGGGGTCGATGCGGTGCAGCTGGAACAGGTCGATGCGCTCGACGCCGAGCCGGCGCAGGCTGAGCTCGGCCTGCTGGCGCAGGTAGGCGGGCCGGCCGACCGGGGTCCAGATGCCGGGGCCCTGACGGGTCAGCCCGGCCTTCGTCGCGATGACGACGTCGTCGACGTACGGGTGCAGCGCCTGGCGCAGCAGGTTCTCCGCGACCTCGGGGCCGTAGCTGTCGGCGGTGTCGAAGAACGTCACGCCCAGCTCGACGGCCCGGCGCAGGACGCGGACGGCCTCGTCCCGGTCGTGCGGCTCGCCCCAGACGCCGGGCCCGGTAAGCTGCATGGTGCCGTAGCCGAGCCGGGTGATCTCGAGGTCTCCGCCGAGGCGGAACGTGCCGGACGCGGCGGCGGGACGGGTGGACTCCAGGGAAGTGGTCACGTGTGGTCAAGACCCGGATCGGGCGGGGTTATTCCGAGCCGACGAGGCTGAGCTCGAGCAGGGTGCACGAGAAGTCGGCGAAGTCTCGTCGGCCGACCGCCGTGAACCCGTACGCCTCGTAGTACGCCCGCAGCGCCGGGTTCGTCGTCCGGCAGTCGAGCCGGAGCAGGCCGACGCCGGCCTCGCGCCCCTGGTCCGCGGCCCAGTCCAGCAGCGCGCGGCCGAGCCCGTCGCCGCTACGGCGTCGGGCGACCATCAACCCGTGCACGTAGACCGCAGGGGCGTCGTCGTCCCCCCAGAAGTCGGGGTCGGACCACAGCAGGCGGACCGTGGCGGCCAGGCCGTCGTCGTCGTGC
>NZ_QWKP01000015.1 GCF_003470205.1 Cellulomonas rhizosphaerae | reverse complement strand
CGTCGGGGATCTGGGTGAGGATGCCGGCGCCGTCGCCGCTGTCCTCCTCGGCACCCACGGCGCCACGGTGGTCGAGGTTGAGCAGGGCCGTCAGGCCGGCGTCGACGATGTCGCGGCCAGGAGTACCGCGCAGCGTCGCGACGAAGGCGAAACCACAGGCGTCGTGCTCGGCGGCCGGGTCGTAGAGACCTGTGGCCGCACGAGGGCCGGGCGGAGCCGCCATGGCGGAGCTCACGGGCGACGTCGACATCTGTACCGTCCTCACGGACCCCGACGACATCGGGGCATAGCACGAACATGGGGGGAACGCGGGACGTCGTCGGCCCAGACGTGTGGCGACGATACAACTCGGAAACAAACCCGAGCGCACCGCCGGTTGTGAGGTGGCTCACACCCTGCCGCTGGTCAGCGGCTCAGGTCTGCAGCCTCGTCCTCGTCGTCCTGCGTGGCCGGGGG
Organism: Cellulomonas rhizosphaerae; assembly: GCF_003470205.1. Lineage (GTDB taxonomy): Bacteria > Actinomycetota > Actinomycetes > Actinomycetales > Cellulomonadaceae > Cellulomonas > Cellulomonas rhizosphaerae. The sequence continues at coordinate 1,244 of NZ_QWKP01000015.1, read as the reverse complement.
TTCCAGCAAGAGGGTCGTCTCACGTCCGGGGTGGCGGCGCCCGACCAAGATGAACGCTACCAGCGCGCCGACGAAGGCCACGATGGACGTCCAGACGTTGATCCGCAGCCCGAGGATGTGGAACGTCGAGGCCTGGTCGTCGATCCGGAGCAGCTCGATCCAGAACCGGCCGCTCGTGTAGATCATCACGTAGAGCCAGAACACGCGGCCGTAGCCGAGCCGGAACTTGCGGTCGAGCCAGACGAGCAGCGCGGCGCCGCCGAGGTTCCAGACCATCTCGTACAGGAACGTCGGGTGGAACAGCGTGCCGGGTTCGTAGCCCGCCTCGATGGCCTTGGCGTCGGACACCTCGAGGCCCCACGGCAGGGTCGTCGGGCTGCCGAACAGCTCCTGGTTGAACCAGTTGCCGAGCCGCCCGATGGCCTGCGCGACGAGGAGCCCGGGCGCCACCGAGTCGGCGAACGGCGCGAGCTTGACGCCCTGCCGTCGCGCACCGATCCAGGCGCCGACCGCGCCGAACGCGATCGCCCCCCAGATGCCGAGGCCGCCCTCCCAGATCTTCAGGGCGTCCCACGGGTGGCCACCCTCGCCGAAGTACTTCTCCGGGGACGTGATCAGGTGGTAGATCCGGCCGCCGACGATGCCGAACGGCACCGCCCAGAACGCGATCTCGAGGATCGTGTCCGGGTCCCCGCCGCGGGCCGCCCACCGGCGACGCGCGATGAAGACCGCCGCGACGATGCCGACGAGGATGGCCAGCGCGTAGGCGCGGATCGGGATCGGCCCCAGCTCCCAGACTCCCTGGGACGGGCTCGGGATCGAGGCGATCATCGCTCGGTCGACGCCACACCGGCCGCCAGGGCGGCCGTGGCGGTGGCGAGGGCATCGAGGCCCGACTTCTCGTCGGGCGCGTCGACCAGCGTGCGCACGAGCGCCGAGCCGACGATCACGCCGTCCGCGTAGGAACCGACCTGTGCTGCCTGCTCGGGCGTCGAGACGCCGACCCCGACGCACACGCGCTCGGCGCCCGCGGCTCGCGCGTCGGCGACGAGCTGCTCGGCGCGGGTCCCGACCGTGGCCCGCTCCCCCGTGACGCCCATCGTCGAGGCCGCGTACACGAAACCGCGCGACGCGGCCGCCGTCGAGGCGAGCCGTTCAGGGGTCGAGCTGGGAGCGACGAGGAACACCCGGTCGAGGCCGTGGCTGTCCGACGACGCCAGCCACTCGGCGGCCTCGTCGGGAAT
>NZ_QWKP01000149.1 GCF_003470205.1 Cellulomonas rhizosphaerae | reverse complement strand
AGGTGGCGCTGCCACAGCACGAACGCGACGAGCACGAGCACGCCCGCGCCCACGATCTCCCAGATGCCGATCGGGCCGACGACCTGGCCCCAGTCGTACGTCTCACCCTCCTGCAGGCCGAAGACCAGCAGGAACATGCCGACGATCGACAGCACGACGCCGACGATGTCGAACGTGCGGGCGGCCGTGGGCAGGGTCGGCAGCTTGGTGACCGCCAGGTAGAGCGCGACGATGCCGATCGGGATGTTGACGAAGAAGATCCACTCCCAGCCCCACGACTCGACGAGCGCGCCGCCGAGCACGGGCCCCGCGATCGTGGCGACACCCGCGGTGGCGCCCCAGACGCCCATCGCCGCGCCACGCTTCGCGGCGGGGAAGACGCGCGTGATCATCGACATGGTCTGCGGCGTCATGAGCGCGGCGCCGATGCCCTGCAGCGCGCGGGCGGCGATCAGCACGCCGATGTTCGGCGCGAGGCCGCACGCGAGCGACGTCAGCGTGAAGACGATCAGGCCGGCCACGAACATCGGGCGCGGGCCGAACCGGTCGCCGAGGCGACCGGTGACGAGCAGCAGGACGGCGAACGACAGCAGGTAGGCGCTGTTGACCCAGCCCACCGCGGTGAGGCTCGCGTCCAGCTCGGTGACCAGGGTGGGGACGGCGATGTTCACGATCGTGGTGTCGAGCATGATCATGAAGAACCCGAGGCAGAGCGCCGGGATGATGCTCCACGGGCTGCGCCCGCCGAGGTCGACGAGCGGTGGACGCTGGTCGGTGGTCATGGGGTGTCCTTCGGTTCGGTGGTGCTGGAGGTGTGGTGCTGGTCGGCTGCCGCCTCTGACCGGGCGGCGGCCTTGCGGGCCTTGTAGTCGGCGGGGAAGGGGCTGTCCCAGTCGAGCTCGCCACGCTCGAGCTCGCCGATCGTCGTGTCGAGCCACGCGATCTCGGTGGCCATCAGCGCGACGTCACGCTCGACGTCGAGCGCGTACCGGCGGGGCAGGCCGTTCGCGCGGGCGAACGCGTGGCGGGCCGTGAGCTCGGCACGACGCGTCTCCTCGCGCTCACGTCGGCGGCGCAGCTCGTAGGCGACGTCCGCGGCGGGGAGCTCGTCGGCCTCGGCCAGCCCCACGGAGAACAACGGGTACGGCGGGTGCTCGTCACCCAGCAGGCTGCGCAACCGGACGGCGAACGCCGCGCGCCCGGCGTCGGTCAGCCGGTAGGTGGTGCGCTCGGGGCGCCGACCGTCGCGGTCGGTGCCGACGACCTCGACCAGGCCGCCCTGCTCGAGCCGCTCGATGCCGTGGTAGACGGCACCCGCGTTCACGCGGACGAGCCGCGTGTCACCGCGTTCCACGAGCGCCTGGTGCAGCTGGTACGGGTGCATGGGCTGCTCGTGCAGGAGCGCGAGCAGCAGCACCGCCACCGCTGAGAGCTCTCGCGTCGCCATCCCCGCATCCTCCGTCCAGGCACCGACACGACCGTCGGTTCACTTATTCCGACTGGAATATTGCGCCCGGAGCAAGCGGAAGTCAAGGCAGGGGACCGTGACGCCCACCACCCCAGGACCGTTGCCGGATCGAGATGTGGAATCGCTCCCACGCGGCCGGCCGATCTGCCTACGATCGGCGGCGGCACCGCGGTCCTGGGAACAGGCGGGCTGACGACGACGTCAGAAGGGGGTTGTGCATGGTCAGCAACAGGGCTCTGCTGCTGCACCGCGCCCGCTCTCAGCAGTCCCTGCTGCTCGTCGTCCTCGCGGTCACGGTCGTGGGTGCGACGCTCCTCGGGACCTTCGCCCTGCTGCTGGCCGCGAGCGAGAACCGCATGCTCGCCGTCGCGATGGAGCAGAGCGCGCCCGGCTCGCGCGAGATCGACGTGACGGTCTCGTCCGGGTCCGCCGCCGACGTCGCGGGGGCGCTCCCCCCGGCCGACGCCTTCCTCGACGACCTGCTGGGCGGCCTGCCCTCGGACCGCGACGCGTGGCTCGCGTCGTCGCTGTACACGATCGAGGGGACCGCGGACGCTCGGGCCCCCTACACGTACTTCGCGGCCAACGCCCAATACGCGCAGAGCAGCACGCTCGTCTCGGGCGCCTTCCCGACCTCCGGCGTGGATGCGGCCGGTCGCGTGCCGGTGGCCGTGCCGCAGGTGGCGGCCGACGCGTACGGGTGGACGGTCGGCAGCGTCGTCCGCCTCCAGCAGACGAGCACGCTCGACCCGGTACGCGCCGTCGTGACCGGGACCTACCGACTCACCGGTGCACCGCAGACCTGGAGCCGCGACGTGCTCGACGGCAGCGAGCACGACGAGGCCTACCCGGTGCTCGGCGCCGGGTTCCTCACGACGCGAGCGTGGGGACCGCTCGTCGTCGGCGACCCCACGGTCCTGACCGACGGCACCGTGGCGCTGGGAGTCGCGCACCTCGTCGCCCGGCCGACGCTGGCCGACGCCCCGACGGGCGCGATCGACGACCTGCGCGGCCGGCTCGACGCGAGCCAGGCGACGCTCGCCGCTGCGATCCCCACCGGGGTCAGCGCGCTGGTGGCCTCGCCCCTCGGCTCCACCATCGACGCCGCCGCGGGTGACCTGCAAGTCACCCGGGTGACGCTCGTGGTCGTCGCACTCCTGCTGGCCACGCTCGCGGTGACCGTCCTGATGCTCGCGGCGCGCATGCTGTCGGACCGGCGCCTCGCCGAGCAGGAGCTCATGGCCTCGCGCGGGGCGTCGCGCCGCCAGGTCGTGCGGCTGGCCCTGCTCGAGGCGACCGGGCTCGCGGTCATCACCGCCGTGGCCTCGCCCTTCCTCGCCGAGCTGACCTACCGGGCGATCGTGAGGATCCCCGTGCTGGAGCGCGGCGGGCTCGACGTCGACCCGGGGCGCCCGCTCCTGCTGTGGGCCGCGTGCGGGGTGTCGGCCCTCGTCCTCGTCGGCGTGCTCGTCATCCCGCTCCTGCGGCGTGGCGAGCGACGCAGCGGCCGCAGCGAGCGCGGCGGGTCGGCCGCCCGGTCGGGTGCCGACATCGCCCTCGTGCTCGTCGCCGGCATCGCCCTGTGGCAGCTCAGCTCCTACCAGGGCGCACCGAGCGGCGCGGGCGCCGGGCTCAGCTCGGTCGACCCGGTGCTCGTCCTGGCCCCGGCGCTCGTGCTCCTGGCGGGTGCCGTCCTCGCGCTGCGCTGCATGCCGGTGGTCGCCCACCTGGGCGAGCGAGCCGCCAGCCGGAGCCGCGCATGGGTGTCCCCCCTGGCGGTGTGGGAGCTAGCGCGACGGCCTGCGCGCGCCTCGTCGGCCGTGCTGCTCGTCGCACTGACCGTCGGCGTCGCGGCCTTCTCCACGTCGTTCCTGCAGACCTGGCGCTCCTCGCAGCAGGACCAGGCCGACCTGGCGGTCGGGACCGACCTGCGCGCCACGCCGGCGCTCGGGACGCCTCTCGAGGCGGGTGCCCAGCTCGCCGCCGTGCCCGGCACGGGCCACGCGGCGCCCGTCACGATCCGCGACTCCACGGTCGGGGTCGCCACCGGGCCCGGGAACTCGTCCGGAGGCGTCCCGGCAACGCTGCTCGCGGTCGACACCACGCGCGCCGACGAGCTCCTCCGCGGCCGGGTCGCGCCGGGGTGGGGCGACCTCACCGCCGGCATGGGCCCGAGCGCTCCCGCGACCGGCGTCGCACTCCCCGGCTCGCCGCGGTTCCTCGTCCTCGACCTGCAGACCCACTCCTCCGCACCGGAGACGGCCGCGACCGTGGTGTCCTGGCTGGTCGTGCAGGACCGCGCCGGAGCGCGGACCTCGCTCGCCCTCCCGTCACTCCTCCTCGGCAGAGCGCGGACCGACGTGGTGCTGCCCCTGGGGGCCGAGTCGGACGGTCTCCAGCTGGTCGGCCTCGTGGCCCGGGCCGTGCCCGCGAGCGGCAGCGCGCTGCCCACGCCCGCCCCGGTGACCCTGGACCTGACGCACCTGCGCGTGACGTCGGCGGCGAGCGCCGATCTCGACGGTGCGGACGTCGAGGCCGTGAGCTTCGCGGGTGCCGCGTGGGAGTCGCACGCCTCCGGCGCCGAGGTCTCGGCACGCGCAGACCGGCTCAGGGTCTCGGGCGACCTGCCGACGGTCACGAGCTTCGAGACGACCACCGAGCTCACCGCCACCACCTTCCCCGATCCGTCGTCCGGCGCCGCTCAGATCGCCGTGCTCGTGACGCCGGACGTGCTCGACACCCTCGGCGCGGGCGTCGGGGACCCGATCCAGCTCGACGTCGCCGGAGCGAGCGTCCCGGCCGTCGTCCGCGGCACCGTGCCGTACCTGCCCGGTGCGCCGCACGGGCGGGGAGTGCTCGTCGACGAGGACCTGCTCGGGCGCGCCGTGCTGGTCGCGGGCTCCCCAGGAGCGCTGGCCGACGAGTGGTGGTTGGCGGCGTCCGACGACGCGGCACCCGGCCTGGCCTCCGACCTCGAGCGGTCCGCGGGGATGTCGACGGTGGTCCGCGCCACCGAGCGCGCCGAGGCGACGGACGGCCCGCTCCACGTCGGAGTGCAGGCCGCGCTGTGGATGCTGGTCACTGCGGCCCTTGCGCTGTCCGTGAGCGGCCTCGGCATGAGCGCCGCGGTGACCGTCCGCAACCGTCGCCTCGAGTTCGCCCGGCTGCAGGCGCTCGGGGCACCGCGCGGTGGCCTCGTCCGATCCGTGCTATCCGAGCACGCGGTCCTCGGGCTCGTCGGGGTCGCCGCCGGGATGGCCCTCGGTGCGCTCCTCGCGCAGGTTGTCGCGCCGCTCATCACGACGTCGGCCTCGGGTGCGGCTCCGGTGCCGGGCGTCGTCGTCCAGTGGGACTGGTCCGCCCAGCTCGCGCTGCTGGGCATCCTCGTCGGACTCGTCACCCTCGTGGTCGCGCTCACCACCGGCACGCTCCTCAAGCGCGCGTCTGGCCAGCTCCTGCGTCTGGGGGACGAGCAATGACGACGACCACCGTCCGGCTCGGCGTCCGCGCCGCGACGTCCGGCGCCGCGCTCGTCACCCGCCGGCGAGGCGTCGCCGACTCCGGCCTCCTGGCGCTGACCGCGATCATCCTGGCGGCGACCGTCGCGCTCGCGCTCGTCATCCCCCGGATCGTGGCCCGCGCGGCCGACGAGGCCGTGCAGGGCGCCGTGGCCGACGCCGGCACCGCGGCCGACCTCGTCGCGCGCGTCGGCACCGCGTCGGGGGTCGGCTTCGGCAACCGGATCTCGACGCGCGACCCGAACCAGTCGACGCAGCTGCGGGCGGACGCCGCGAACGTCCAGGCTGCTCTGCCCGGGCCGCTGCGCGCCCTCACCGACGTGGGCACGGTGTCGGTCACGACGCCCGTCGTGCGCGGTCGCGTCGGGGGGACGGCGGTCACCACCCGGCTCACCTACGTCGGCGACCCCGACGTCTCGCGCCAGTCCGGCCTGGTGACCTGGGTCGACGGCGTCGCTCCGGCCCCCGCAGCTCTGCCCGAGACCGACCCGGAGGACCCCACGCCGCCGACCCACGAGCTCCAGGTCGGCATGCAGGCGGACGCGGCGAGCCGGCTGGGGGTCGAGGCGGGCGATCACGCGAAGCTGTCGCTGACCACCTTCGGGCCGGTCGACGTGGTCGTCACCGGGCTCTACCGCGTCGCGGACCCCACGGACCCGGTGTGGACCGGGTTCACGGACCTGCTCGCCGCGCAAGACGCGCCGCGCGGAGCCGCCCAGGAAGGGCACGCCGCGCTCCTCGTGACGGCCGAGTCCCTGCCGGACCTCAAGCTCGTGGTCGCCGCCCGCGCGCTGACCCAGCAGTTCCGTTACGCGGTCGACCCCGCGCTCGTCGATGCAGCCAGCAGCGGCACCGTGAGCCGCACGGTGACCCAGGTCCGGGCGGACCCGACGACCCTCAGCCACGCCGCGGGCGGCTCTGTCATGGTCTCGACCTCGCTGGGTGACGTCCTGGACGCGGTGGGCGGCCGGCTCGCGGCGGCACGTGCCCAGCAGTCGGTGCTCGTGCTCGGGCTCAGCGGCGTGGGCGCCCTCGTGCTCGTGCTCGCCGCGCAGCTGCTCGTCTCGCGCCGTGCCCCGTTCCTGCTCGCCGAGCGCGCGCGGGGAGCGTCGCTGGCCTCGGTCGTGGTCCGCGGCCTGCTGGAGTCCGTGCCCCTCGCACTGCTCGCCGGCGCGGCCGGCGTGCTCGTCGCGGGGATCGTCCTGCCCGCCGGCGGCAGCTCGTGGTCGGCGGCCGCCGCGCTCGTCCTCGTCGCGGGGCTCGCGCCGGCCGTCGTCGCGGCGCTGCAGGTGCGCACCGCCTACGCCGGGCGCCGCACGCCGGCCAACCGCGCCGACCGCGAGCGCCTGGCGTCCCGGCGGCGGGTCCGCCGGATCGTCGCCGAGGCCACCGTCGTCGCGATCGCCGTCGGAGCCGTCGTCTCGGTCCGCCGCCGAGGGCTGGCCCAGACGACGACCGGCGACGTGGACCTCCTCCTCGCGGCGACGCCCCTCCTCGTGGCAGCCGCCGCGACGCTGCTCGTCGCCCGGCTCCTCCCCCCAGTGCTGCGGGCGATGAGCGCACGGGCCCGTCGCGGACGCGGCCTGGTCGCCGTGGTGGCGACCGCACGGGCGAGCGCCGCGTCCGGGACCGCGCTGCCCCTGCTGACCCTGACGGTCGCCGTCGGGCTCGTCGTGTTCTGCGGCACGACCGTGCTGACCGTCGACGCCGGGCAGCGCGTCGCCGCGGACGCGCGGGTGGGCGCCGACGTCCGCATCGAGGGCGCCCTGCGCAGCCAGGACGTCGACGAGCTGCGCGACCGGCCCGGCGTCACCGCCGTGGCGGGCATCGCGGTGCTCGGCGCACGGTCGCTCGGGACCAACTCGGGGACGACCGCGGACGTCGTCCTCGTGGACGCCGACGCGCTGGCCGACATCGAGCAGGCGCACGGCCGCACCGGCGACGACCTCGCGCTCCTGACCTCGGGGGACCCCACGAACCCGCCGGCGCTGGTCAGCGCGTCGATCGAGCAGGCCACGTCGCTGGTCACGCCCGAGCTCCTCACCAACGGCGGCACGCTCGCGCTCGACGTCGTCGGCACCGCAGGCGACGCGCCGCGGGTGCAGTCCGACGGCTCCGGGGCGCCGGTCGACGGTCGCGTCCTGGTCGACCGGGCCACGTACGAGGCAGCCCAGGGAGCCGCGACCGATCCGACGACGATCCTCGTCGACGGCCCGGGAGCGATCGCCGCAGCGGCGAGCCTCGACGACCGCGCCGGGGTCACGGTGACCTCCCGGGACGACTGGCTCGACCAGTGGCGCGACTCGCCCCTCAACCGCGACCTGGTGGTCCTGCTGCTCGGCGCGTCGATCGCACTCGCCGCGTACGCCGCCCTCGCGCTCGTGCTCATGGTCGCCGCGACCTCCCGCGAGCGCGGCAGGGCCCTGTCCGCGCTGCGCACCCTGGGGCTCGACGGGCGCACCGCGTCGGCGCTGACCTTCGCCGAGCTGCTGCCCGTCGCGGTCGCGGCGGTCGTCGGCGGCACGGCGATCGGCATCCTCATCCCCTGGCTCACGTCGGGGGCGCTCGGGCTCGAGCTCGCGACCGGCGGCTTCGGCCCGCCCGCGCTCCGGGTCGGGTGGTGGCCGGTGCTCGGCGCGGTCGCGGTCGTCGCGGTCGCGCTCGTCGTGACGGTGCTGGTGGAGTCCGCGGTGCGGCGCCGCGACAAGCTGGGCGAGGTCCTGCGAGTGGGCGAACGATGAAGGAGACGACCAGATGACGACGACGCTCGGTTCGCTCGAGGAGCGCGCCCGCGCGCGCACCGGCGACTTCGGCGAGCACGCGCTGATCGTGTGCGACTCGCTGGTGCGCATCTACCAGTCCGAGGGCGTCGAGGTGCAGGCGCTGCAGGGCCTCGACCTGCTCGTCGAGCACGGCGAGCTCGTGGCCATCGTCGGCGCCTCCGGTTCGGGCAAGTCCACGCTCCTGTCGGTCCTGTCCGGCCTCGACGTGCCGACCGCGGGCCGCGTGCGCGTCGGCGAGTGGGACCTCATGGCGATGACGGCCCGGCAGCGCGTCGAGTACCGGCGCTCGATGGTCGGCTTCGTCTGGCAGCAGACGGCCCGCAACCTCGTGCCCTACCTCACGGCCGCCGAGAACGTGGCGTTCCCGCTCATGCTCGCGGGTGTCCCCGCGCGCGAACGGGCGCAGCGCACGGACGAGCTGCTCGGGGTCCTGGGGATCGCGTACTGCGCGGACCGCCGGCCCGGCGAGATGTCCGGCGGCGAGCAGCAGCGCGTCGCGATCGCCGTCGGCCTCGCCAACTCACCCCAGGTCCTGTTCGCCGACGAGCCCACCGGCGAGCTCGACACCGCGACGTCGCACGACGTGCTCGAGAGCCTGCGCACGGTCAACCGCGAGCTCGGCACCACAGTCGTCATCGTCACGCACGACCCCGGCGTCTCCGAGCACGTGCAGCGCACGATCGCGATCCGCGACGGGCGCACGTCGTCCGAGACCGTGCGGCGCACGCACATCCAGGACGACGGCACCGAGCACGTCATCGCCGAGGAGCTCGCGGTGCTCGACCGCGCCGGGCGCGTGCAGCTGCCCCGGGAGTTCCGCGAGGCGCTCGACCTCGTCGGGCGCGTGCGGCTGGCGCTCGAGGAGTCCCACGTGACGATCAGGCCGGAGAAGCCCCGGGGCCGGCACCGCAGCGCCGAGGAGCAGGCATGACCGCCACCACCACCACCGTCGAGGCCGCCGTGCGCGTCGAGCGCGTCAGCCGCGTCTACGGGCACGGCGCAGCCGCCGTCCACGCGGTGCAGGACGTGTCGTTCACGATCGCGCCCGGTGAGCTCGTCGCGCTCGTCGGGCGCTCGGGTTCCGGCAAGACGACGCTGCTCAACTGCATCGGCGGCCTCGACCGGCCCGACGAGGGCCGCGTGGTCGTCGACGGGCGCGAGGTGTCCTCGCTCGACGAGGCCGGCCTGGTCGAGCTGCGGCGCGACGTCGTCTCGTTCGTGTTCCAGACCTTCGGGCTCGTGCCCGTGCTCTCGGCCGCGGAGAACGTGGGCGTGCCGCTGCGGCTGCGGCGCATGCCGACCCCGGACCGCGAGGCGCGCGTGCAGCTGCTGCTCGACCTCGTCGGGCTCGGCGGCCACGAGCTGCAGCGGCCCGCGGAGATGTCCGGCGGCCAGCAGCAGCGCGTCGCGATCGCGCGCGCGCTGGCGAGCTCGCCCCGCCTCCTGGTGGCCGACGAGCCCACCGGCCAGCTCGACACCGAGACCGGTACGGCCGTCATGGCGCTGCTGCGGGCCGTCGTCGAGGCCGAGGGGATGACCGCGATCGTCTCGACCCACGACCCGCTGATGATGTCGCTCGCCGACCGTGTGGTCCGCCTCGCGGACGGCCGCCTGGTCGACGCCTGACGCTGGGCGCACCCGGACACGCAGAAGGGGGCGCCGGTCGTCGGCTCCCCCTTCCGGTCACTGCGGGGTCAGGCTCAGGTCCACTGCTTGAGGTAGCGGCCTTCCTTGTCCTTGAACGAGCCGACGAGCAGCACGACGAAGTCGATGAGCGTCCAGAGGCCGAGGCCGCCGAGGGTGAGGATCATCAGCACGCCGGTGCCGATCTTGCCGACGTAGAAGCGGTGGATCCCGAGGGTGCCGAGGAAGAAGCACAGCAGGACCGCGGGGAGCAGGGTCCGGGGGCTGACCTCGTCGCCCGTCCAGGGCTGGTTCTGCGGCACGGACTGCGGGACCGGGTCGGGGTAGGACATGTCGTTCCTCCAGGCGGGGTGCGCGGGCCGACGGCCACGGTGACGCGCGCCGAGAATAATGGCTCGGCCCGGCGCGCGTCCCGGGTTCTGCGGGTGAGTCTCAGGCCTCGATGCCCTCGAGCAGCTCGGTGACCAGCGCGGCGACCGGCGAGCGCTCCGAGCGGGTCAGCGTGATGTGGCCGAACAGCGGGTGGCCCTTGAGCGCCTCGATCACCGCGGCGATGCCGTCGTGCCGACCGACGCGCAGGTTGTCGCGCTGCGCGACGTCGTGCGTGAGCACCACGCGCGACGACTGACCGATGCGCGACAGCACCGTGAGCAGCACGTTGCGCTCGAGCGACTGGGCCTCGTCGACGATCACGTACGCGTCGTGCAGCGAGCGGCCGCGGATGTGGGTCAGCGGGAGCACCTCGAGGATGTCGCGGTCGATGATCTCCTCGACGACCTCCTTGCTGACGATCGCGCCGAGGGTGTCGAAGACTGCCTGGGCCCACGGGTTCATCTTCTCGGACTCGCTGCCGGGCAGGTAGCCGAGGTCCTGACCGCCGACCGCGTAGAGCGGGCGGAAGACCATGACCTTGCGGTGCTGGCGGCGCTCGAGCACGGCCTCGAGGCCTGCGCACAGGGCGAGCGCCGACTTGCCCGTACCGGCACGGCCACCGAGCGAGACGATGCCGATCTCCTCGTCCAGCAGCATGTCGATCGCGATGCGCTGCTCCGCGGACCGCCCGTGCAGACCGAACACGTCCTGGTCGCCGCGCACGAGCTGCACGTGCTTGTCGGCCGTCACGCGGCCCAGCGCCGAGCCGCGGGGGCTGTGCAGCACGAGTCCGGTGTGGCAGGGCAGGTCCTGCGGGGTCGTCGTGCCGAACGTCGCGGTCCCGGCCGCGACGTCCGCGAGCGCGACGCTCTCGTTCTCCCACAGGTCGGCCATCTGCTGCTCGGACAGGTCGAGCGCGTCCATGCCCGTCCAGCCGGAGTCGATCGCGAGCTCGGCTCGGTACTCCTCCGCGCGCAGGCCCACGGCGGACGCCTTGACGCGCATCGGCAGGTCCTTGGAGACGACCGTGACGTCGAGACCCTCGGCGGCGAGGTTCGCTGCGACCGCGAGGATGCGGGTGTCGTTGTCGCCCAGCCGGAAGCCGGCGGGCAGGACCGTCGGGTCGGTGTGGTTGAGCTCGACCCGCAGCGAGCCGCCCTCGGGCGTGATGGTGATGGGGGCGTCCAGGCGACCGTGCTCGATGCGCAGGTCGTCGAGCATCCGCAGGGCCGAGCGGGCGAAGTAGCCGAGCTCCGCGTGGTGGCGCTTGGCCTCGAGCTCCGTGATGACGACGACCGGCAGGACCACGTCGTGCTCCGCGAACCGGCCGATGGCCTTCGGGTCGGACAGCAGGACCGATGTATCGAGCACGTGCGTCCGGCGACCCTCGGTGACGCGGGCGACCTCGACGTGCTGCGTTGCGCTGCTGACCACGGCCTGCTCCCTCCGGCGCTACGTGCGCCGCAGAAGGCGCCTCGCACCGGCGGCCCGCGCGTGCGGGTCCACGTGCCGGTGATCGGCGACGGGGTGGGGGCGACCTGGTCCACTCGAGGTGGGCCGGGGTCGACCCTCCTCCCGGAGCATCTGCTCCATGGGCAAGGCCTCCCGGGGACGGCGGGGTGTCGTCCTCTGATCGGAAACTAGCCCCGCGCCGACCCGTGTCCAGCGCGACACGCGCACGCGTTACACCGAGTTCACCTGCCCGCCGCGCGCCGTCTCGGGGCGGTTGCGCGGCTCGTCGGCCACCCTCCCGATCGCTGCTCCCGTCGCCGCTCCGGTCGCTGCAGGGATCGTTGCAGGGATCGTTGCAGGGATCGTTGCAGCATCTGTGCTGCTCAGCGTCGCGCGCGGTTCAACGAGACCTGCGTCCACGGCTGGGAGCGGCTCGCCCCGGTGTGCGCGCGGGTGTGCGACACGCCGGGTGCGGCGCGGCGTGCCGCACACCCACGCGTTCACCCGCGACGTTGGCGGGCGGGGCGTCAGCGGCGGGCCGTCAGCGGCCGAGGCGCCGTTCGCGGGCGGCGTAGGCGCGCATCGCGCGCAGGAAGTCGACGCGGCGGAAGTCGGGCCAGTAGGCCTCGCAGAAGTAGAACTCCGAGTGCGCGCTCTGCCACAGCAGGAACCCGCCGAGCCGCTGCTCCCCCGAGGTGCGGATCACCAGGTCCGGATCCGGCTGGCCCTTGGTGTAGAGGTGCTCGGCGATGTGCTCGACGTCGAACGCCTCGGCCAGCTCGTCGAGGCTCTCCCCCGCCGCGGCGCCGGCCCTCAGGTACGCACGCACGGCGTCGGCGATCTCGCGCCGCCCGCCGTACCCGACCGCCACGTTGACGTGCACGCCGCGCACCCCGGCCGTCGCGTCCTGGGCCGTCCGGAGCGCCTTGGCGGTGTGCTCGGGCAGCATGTCGAGCGCGCCGACGGCCTGCAGGCGCCAGCGCCCGGTCGAGGCCAGCTCGCCGACGACGTCCTCGATGATCGCCAGCAGCGGCTCGAGCTCGTCGGACGCCCGCTCGAGGTTGTCGGTCGAGAGCATCCACAGCGTCACGACCTCGACGCCGATGTCCTCGCTCCACTCGAGCAGGTCGCCGATCTTGTCCGCACCGGCGCGGTGGCCGTGCGCGGTCGACTCACCGAGGCTGCGCGCCCAGCGGCGGTTGCCGTCGACGATCACGCCGATGTGCCGCGGGAGGCGGTCCGCCGGCAGCGAGGCGGCCAGGCGCCGCTCGTACAGCCGATACAGGGGGTGGGGCAGCCGCACGCGACCTCCTTGCGCGGATGGGCGGACGGGACGCGCTCACGTTACTAGCGTGGGGGCTGCCGTGGTTCGACACCCCTACCTACGGTGCCGTAACCTACGGGATCGTAGGTTAGCCCTCCCGACGAATCGAGACCCCGGACCCATGAGCACGACCGCAGCGCCCGACGGGCCCGCCGCAGCCGGCCCCCCGGACCACGAGCAGGGAGCGGTCGAGCGCGTCGTCGAGACGGTCAAGCCCCACCTGCGCGGCTGGATCCACGCGGGCGTCGCGCCGTTCGTGCTGGCGGCGTCGATCGTCCTCGTCGTGCTGTCGCCCACCCCCGCCGCCAAGTGGTCGACCGCGGTCTTCGGGCTCTCGGCCGTGATGCTGTTCGGCACCTCGGCGATCTACCACCGCGGGCGCTGGTCGCCGCGCGTGGCCGGCGTGCTGCGGCGGCTCGACCACACCAACATCTTCCTCATCATCGCGGGCACCTACACGCCGCTCGCGGTCCTCCTGCTGCCCCAGCACACCGCGGAGATCCTGCTCGTGATCGTGTGGTCGGGCGCCCTCGTCGGGCTGCTCGCGCGCGTCTTCTGGCTCGGCGCGCCGCGCTGGGTCTACGTGCCGGTCTACGTCGCGCTCGGCTGGGTCGCGGTCGCGTTCCTCCCGCAGTTCTACCGCTCGGGCGGACCGGCGATCATGTGGCTCGTCATCGGGGGCGGCCTGGCCTACACGCTCGGCGCGGTCGTCTACGGCACCAAGCGCCCGAACCCGAGCCCGCGCTGGTTCGGCTTCCACGAGATCTTCCACGCGCTGACGGTCGTCGGCTTCACGTGCCACTACATCGCGGTCTCGATCGCCTCCTACCGCTCCGCCTGACCGCCTGGCCCGACCCGCCGCGTCAGCGGCGGGGGGTGACCGAGTATCGGCGGTTGGACAGGCTCGGGTTCTGCTCGCGGACCTCGCCCAGCAGCGCGCCGTCGACGTCGACCGTGCGGACCCCCGGCTCGTCGTCGAGCTCGAGCCCGACCATGCCGTCCGGCCCGACGACCAGCGAGTGGCCGATCACGCCCCGGCCCGCCATCCCGACCGCGACGACCGCGGAGGTGTTCTCGATCGCGCGCGCCACGGCGAGCGTGTGCCAGTGCATGACCTTGAGCTCGCCCTCGGCCCAGGCTGCGGGGACGACGAGCACCTGCGCACCCGCGTCGACGAGCCTGCGGGCCGACTCGGGGAAGCGCAGGTCGTAGCAGGTCATCACGCCGAACCGGAGGCCGGCGACGTCGAGCACGAGCGGCGGCGCGTCGACCGGTCCGGGCTCGAGCCGGTCGGACTCGCGGTGGCCGAACGCGTCGTACAGGTGCACCTTGCGGTAGACGCCGACGAGCTCGCCCGCGCCGTCGATGCCGACGACCGCGTTCACGGCACGGCCCGGTTCGCCGGGCAGCGTGGTGCCGGCGATCGCGGCGACACCGGTCTGCGCGGCCCGCTCCCGCAGCAGCGAGACGAACGGCCCGTCGAGCGCCTCTGCGTGCGCGACCCCGACGCCGTGCGGGTCGAAGCCCGAGCTGTACTCGGGGAACACCACCAGGTCGGCGTGCACCTGCTCGGCCGTGCGGAACGCGTCCGAGACGACCTGCCGGTTCGCGGCGTGGTCCGGCGATCCCTGCAGCTGCGCGACGGTGACCCGGACCGAGGGGCGCGCGGGCGGGCTCGGGGTCATCGGGGTGGCAGCGGCGCGTCGGGCTCGTCGTCGGGCACGCGGTCCGCGCGCACGACCGGGGTGTCCGCGTCGACCTCGAGGTCCGACCCGGCCGCGCCGGCGTCGATGCCGCCGGCGCCCGCGTCCGGGTCGTCGAGCAGCCCCTCCTGCTTCGCGCGGCGGTCGACCTTGCGCAGCTGCTTGGTCAGGGAGAGGAACAGGAGCACGACCGCGATCGCCAGCAGGAACGTGAAGACGAACCCGAGGAACCCGGGCGAGCCACCCTGCGAGGCGGTGACCGCGACGCCCGACGGGCTCGGGTACGGCGAGGGCGTGGCGGCGATCAGCATCAGACGGTCTCCCGGATCCCGGCGAACAGGTCGTCCTCGGGCAGGTCGGTGGGCACCCGCGAGTCCGCGAGCTCGTACTCCTCGGTCGACCACTGCGCGACCTCGACCGCGCGGGGAACGGCGAAGAAGAAGCCGTCCGGGTCGATCTGGGTCGCGTGGGCGCGCAGGGCGGCATCGCGCTGGTCGAAGTAGTCCGAGCACTCGATCCGCGTCGTGACCTCGCGCTCGGGGATCTCGGCCGCCTGGCGCGACTCGATCCACTCGCCGAACGGCGACTCGCGGCCCGCCTCGAGGATCGCCTCGTGCACGGCCCGCATGCGGCGCATCGAGAAGCCGTGGTTGTAGTAGAGCTTCAGCGGCGTCCAGGGGTCGCCGCGGCCGACGTAGCGCTCCGGGTCCCCCGCTGCCGCGTAGGCCTCGGCGGAGACCCGGTGGCACATGATGTGGTCGGGGTGGGGGTAGCCGCCCGACGGGTCGTACGTGGTCATGACGTGCGGGCGGAACTCGCGGACCAGCTCGACGAGCGGCGCGGACGCCTCCTCGAGCGGCACGAGCGCGAAGCACCCCTCGGGCAGCGGCGGCAGCGGGTCGCCCTCCGGCAGGCCGGAGTCGACGAAGCCGAGCCAGTGCTGACGCACCCCCAGCGCGGCGGCCGCGGCGGCCATCTCCTGCTCGCGGACCGCGCGGATGACCTCGAGGCCACCCTCCGGCGGGCCGTAGCTCGGGTTGAGCACGTCGCCGCGCTCACCGCCGGTGCAGCTGACGACGAGCACGTCGACACCCTCGGCGGCGTAGCGCGCGGTCGTGGCCGCGCCCTTGCTCGACTCGTCGTCGGGGTGGGCGTGCACCGCCATGAGGCGCAGGCGCTCTCCGCTCACGTGTAGCTCCCGTCAGTGGCAGCGCACCTCGTGTGCGCGGGCGTGTGGGTGGGGCGAGAGACAATGATCGCGCACACGGGGACCCGTCGTGCGCCGCAGCCCGGAGGATCTCGTGACCGACACCCCTGTCCGCCCGCCCGTGGGGCGCTACGGACCCGTGCGCCCTCGGAGCCGCGCCTGGCGGTTCGTCGGCTGGGGCGCGCTCGCCGCGCTCGTGCTGGCGGTCGTGGTGTGGGTCGGTGGCTCGGCGCTCGAGGACCCCGTGCAGTGGAAGGACGTCGGCTTCGATGTGACGGACGCCTCGTCGACGGACGTGACGTTCGACGTCACCAAGGGCCAGGACGAGACCGCGAGCTGCCGCGTGCGTGCACTGTCCCAGTCGTTCGGCGAGGTCGGGGTGCGGACCGTCGAGGTCGGCCCGGCGGACACGGACACCGTGCGCGTGACGGTCACCGTGCCTACCGCGGAGCTCGCCGTGAGCGGCGGCGTGCAGACCTGCCACGTGCGCTGACTCCCTCGTTCGGGCGATCTCCCGGGCCTGAATCCGGGCCGATTGCTATCGTGGTCGTTTCGCACGCCGCCGCCCGGTCGCACCAGCGCACGGGCACCCACGGTCGACGCGACCGACAGGCACGGCGCAGCACCCCGAGTTCACGACGGGTGAGGGCACGCCCTGGTGGTGGCCCGCACCGGCGGTCGTGCGCCCATGACGACCGGCCACCTGGCTGGCCAGACGCAAGGAAAGGAGCGATCGTGACCGATACGACGGCACCAGCCACCTGGCTGACGCAAGAGGCCTACGACCGACTCACCGCCGAGCTCGACCACCTCAAGGGTGAGGGCCGCGCCGAGATCACCGGCCGTATCGCCGCCGCCCGCGAGGAGGGCGACCTCAAGGAGAACGGCGGCTACCACGCCGCCCGCGAGG
>NZ_QWKP01000148.1 GCF_003470205.1 Cellulomonas rhizosphaerae | reverse complement strand
GACGAGGAGTGCGTCGAAGACCTCCTCACCGCCGGCGCGCGCGCCCGGGTGCTGTACCGGGCGGACCCCGCTGAGAATCCGCGCACGCTGCTGCACCACGTCGGCGGCCGGGTCGTCACCCAGTCCGGCGACGACAACGACGGGAACGCGACGTGCACGTTCGCGCTCGTCGACGACTGGGACCTGTTCAACCAGATGCTCGGGCGGCCCGTGCCGGGCAGTTCCCTAGCGACCGGGCAGGGCACCGGCGTGTGGGCGGCCACAGGCCCCGCCGAGACGGTCGTCAAGGCACTGGTGAACGCGAACGCCGGCAGCGTCCCCTACACGCTGACCGTCCCCGCCTCGTCGGGCCGCGGATCCACGATCACGGTGAACATCCGGATGACGCCGCTGACCGACCGGCTGTTGCCCGCGCTCGACTTCGCTGGCATCGGCATCAGCGCCCGCATGAACACCTCGGGCGGCATCACTGTCGACGCGTTCGCCCCGACGACGCACACGGCACCCATCACCGAGCGCTCCGGGCTCGTGTCCGGGACCTACGCGATCGCGGCGCCTACCGCGACGCGCGCGCTGGTTCGCGGCGGTGACGTCTCCGGTGTCCCGAAGTACCGCGAGCTGGTCGCGACCGTACTCGAAGCGGAGTGGGGCTTTACCGGGTGGACGTACGTCGAGGCGACCGACACCACGGACAACGCCGTCATGGACGCACGTGCGCAGGAGGCCCTCGACGTGGCCGCACCGAAGGTGTCCCTGTCGGTCGAGCTCGTCGAGTCGGACGACTGGCGCTACGGCGTCACGTTCGGCCTCGGCGACGAGATCCCCATCCAGATGAACGGTGCACCGCTCATCACCGACCGCGTCACGGAGGTCGAGATCACCCAGCGCATCGGCGAAGGGCTCGTCGTGACACCCCGCATCGGAGACCACACGAACACGCCGGATCAGGTCCTGGTCAAGGCGATCCGCACCCTCGCCCGGTCCGCCCGGGTCAACATGCCCGGGAGGCACTGATGGCTGGTGAGGCCACCGACAACGTCGGGTTCAAGGGCACCGTCGACAGCACGGAGACTCCGCTGGTCCTCGGCAGGGGTTCGCGCTACGCCATCCAGACCGCCTCCGCCCTCAAGGCCACGCCAGGTGCCGGAGACCGGGCGGTCGCGATCGCACCCGGCTCCGCGTGGGGTGACGGTGTCCTGTCGACGTGGGCTGGCCCGTCCCCCGTCACCGTCACTGGCGGCACGGTCTCCTCCGGTTCGCGCTGGGACACCGTGGTCATCCGCCGCACGTGGCAGCCGCTCTCTTCGCCGACCGGACTAGCGCAGATCATGCTGCTGCCCGGTGGGACCGCGAAGGAGATCAGTTCGAGCCGCAAGATCGACGCCGGCCTGACGCAGTCGGACCAACCGATCGCGCTCGTCCGGTTCACCGCTGGCCAGACCGCGGTGCAGGAGATCGTCGACCTGCGCTGCTGGGCAGGCCCCGGCGGCCTGTACGCGAACGAGCTCGAGGTGCTGCAGTACCTCAACGATCCCGGCACCCGGATCCGCATCCGCGACACGCAGTGGGACCGTGTCGTCGATCCGACGAACGCCACCCTGGTGTGGGCGCCGAGCCCGCTGCGCACGGAGACGACCGCAGCGGGCGGCGATGGCGTCGCCGCAACGGGCTGGGCTGTCGTCCCGGCCGAGACGAAGATCGTGCGACGCGGCAAGGAACGCGAGCTGTGGCTCGGCCTGCTGCGCCCCGGCGCTGCGGTCACCGTCGACGCCACCGGCAACGTCGCCGACCAGCTGATCTACACCCTCGCAGCCCAGGACAGCACCCCGACGGTGCCGTGCAGCGTCATGTACCGGACGACGAACTCCATCGACATGGGACAGGTCTACATCTCGGGCCGGTCGCTGATCCTGTCGTCGTTGACGGGCAACCGGCCTCTGGCCCAGCGCCCTACGGGCTCACCGTCGCTGTACCTGCACGCGATGTGGACGGTCGACTGATGCGCCTCAACGGGAAGCGTGGCTCTTTCCTGCTGCCCTTCGGCCTCATCCACTTCGCGTTCGGGGCGGCGTACATCTTCCCCGAGACGACGGAGAGCACGGCCAAGTCCATCGGCTTCCTGCTGCGTCTCGGCGTCCCGGTTGTGATCGCGGGTCTGCCGTGGGTTCTCTCCGCCATCGCGGCCATCGCCGCGGCGTTCGACCGCGGCCGCGACTGGTATGGGTTCGCCGCACTCGTCGCCGTCCACGTGGCCTGGACGTTCGTGTTCCTGCTGTCGTGGGTCCTGGGTGACAACCCCCGCGGCTACGCCTGGGCGCTCATGTTCGCGGGCCTCGCGTGGGCGACGTACACCGTTTCGGGAATGGTGGACCCGGACTCCGTGAAGCACCCGGACGTCCAGAAGTGAACGCGGGCTGGCTGACGGTCGTCGGCACCGTCGTCGCGACCCTCGGCGTCGTGTGGGCTGCACTGGCCGCCCGGTCCGCCTCGCTGCGGTCCGCGAAGGTCACCGACGAGGGCAAGTTCCGTGAGCAGCTGATGGAGCGCGTCGACAAGCTCGAGACTCGCGTCGCCGTCGTGGAGAAGCAGTCTGAGGCGCGCATGGCGTTCATCAACGTCCTCGAGAACCACATCTGGATGGGCAAGCAGCCACCACCGCCCGAGCGCCCGTCCGGCCTCTGACCCCTCACCACCATCACCCCGAGCTGTCTGGCGTCGGGGCCCGACCCGTGCCCGGAGGTTCCCCATGGCCGTGAAGAACGGACAGCTCCCCTCGTCCCTGCTCGTGCGCACCTCCGACGGCGACCTGCTCGTGGCCTCCGCGGCCGCGTCGTACGAGCGCCTCAACCGGGAGTTCACGAAGAAGTTCGGCAAGCGCCTGACGATCACCGACGGGTACCGCAGCCTGGCCCGACAGCACGACATGTTCGACGACCTCGGCTACCCGAAGGCCGCCTACCCCGGCCAGTCGAACCACGGCCTGGGCATCGCGTGCGACTTCGGGTCCGGCGTGAACACGTACACGTCCGCCGAGCACCGGTGGATGGACACCGTCGGGCGCCGCCACGGGTGGATCCCACTGTGGGAGTCCCTCGGCAAGAAGCGCAACGACTTCGAGCCCTGGCACTGGGTGCACGTCCCGTCAAAGGACCGGTACCCGTTCCGCAAGGTCAGCGTGAACGGGCGGCTCGACGTCGCCACCACGTTCGCGCTGCAGCGCGCGCTCGGCCGCCCCGTCACCGACGGGTCCAGCGCCGCCGGGCACCTCGCCCTGTGGAAGGCCATCCAGCGGCGCCTCAACAAGCGGCTCGCCGGCACCAAGGGCTTCAAGCCGCTGACCGTCGACGGCAAGGCCGGCCCCGCGACGATCCGGGCCCTGCAGACGTGGCTGCGCCGCGTCCTGCCGATCCTGCGCCGCCCGAAGGTCGACGGCGTGTTCGGCCCCAACACCGTCAAGGCCCTGCAGCGCGCGCTCAACGCACGCCGCTTCTGACCATGCGCGCGCGGTGGGCCCTGCTGTGGGTCGCCGCGATCACCCTCCTCGCCGTCGCCGGCGCGTACCTCGGAACAGGAGCATGACCATGGGCGACCACTCCGCCGCCACCCCGAGCGAGCCCACAGGCGGCCTGTCCGACCGGGCCGTCTCCTACCTGCGCACCGCGGTGCCCGCCCTGTGGGGTGCCGCGATCGCGGCCACCCTCAAGGCCCTCGCCCCGCACCTGCCACCCGCGCTGTACCAGCAGCTCGCCGACGTGCTGTCGTCCGCGCTCGCGCAGTCGCTCGTCGTCTCCGCGGCGATCGCCGGCTGGTACTGGGTGTGGCGGCGAGCCGAGCCGTACATCCCCGACTGGGCGACCCGCGTCGTCCTCGGGTCGGCGCGCACCCCCGCCTACCGGGCACCCAGCGGCGGGGAGGGCTGACGCATGGCCATGGTCCAGTACCTGGCGATGCTCGCGGTCAACCCGGGCACCGGCCTGCCGAACCTGAACATCCGCAACCTGACCGGCCAGATCGTCCAGCCCGGCACCACCACCCCGGTGCCGATCTGGGAGGACATGGCCAAGACCATCGCGATCCCGTCGTCGCAGCTGACGATCACGGACCAGGGCTACACGCCCGGGTTCTGGGCCGACACGTTCGAGGTCCTCGAGTGGTGGGACGGCACGAACCGGGTTGTGATCTGGTCCCCGCAGGGGCTGACGAACGCGGCCATCGCTGCCCAGGCCTCATCGGAGGCTGCTGCCGCAGCGGCCTCCGACGAGGTTGCCGCGGTGTTCGCCGACCAGACGGCGGCTGCGGTCGCAGCGCAGGCCGCCGCGGAGGATGCGCGCGACATCGCCGCCGCGGCCGGGGCAGCGCTGCCCGACGGTGGCAACGTCGGGGACGTCCTGTACCGCGGCGCCACGCCACGAACCGGTCAGTGGCTGCCCGCCCCGACCGGTGGCGGCACCGCGGTCGTCGACTGGAACGTGGCGGGGTCGATCCAGAACAAGCCGCCGACGTTCCCGCCGTCGGCACACAACACGGCCATCGACACGCTGCGCACCGCCGACGGCGGGAACTCCCTCGCGACCATCGTCCTGAACCTGCTCAAGGCGACATCCCCGGATGCGATCCGCACCCTCATCGGGGCGGGCACTGGCAACGGCACCTCGAACGTGACGCTCGGTCGCGCCAGCGGGCAGGCCATGCCCGGTGACGTCGCGCTGAGCGCCGCCGAGATCACCGTCGGTGCGATCAGCGGCGTGTCCGCAGGCAACGCCCAGGGTGTGCTCGCCGAGCTCGCCGCACGCCCGTCCGGTGGCAGTGGTGGCGGAGGGAACGTCTACACCCGCGACTACGCCTCCGGCGCGTACCCCGTGCGCGGCACCCTGCCTACGGGCGCGGTCGTCTACTGGCGTGGCCCTGTCGCGCCGACCATCGGCGGCCTGTACGCCACGAGCGTCGACCGGTGGGAAGTGACGGCGTGAGCCCGACCCTCGGGTTGATCTACACCCCCGTCGGTGGGAACTGGACGTGCCCGGGCCGCCCGCCCCTGCCCGGCGGTGGGCAGTGGATTCCGCCGGCCGCGCGCGCTGCAGGGGCTGCCGTGCTCGGCACCGTCGACTACGACATCCCGACGACGAACGTCCTGTACGTCTCGACGTCCGGCAGCGACTCGAACCCCGGGACGGTCGGCTCGCCGAAGCGGACCGTCGCGGCAGCGTCCGAAGCCCTCAAGGGCACGAGCACGTCAGCAAACCCCGGCACGGTCGTCATCCGTGGCGGCACGTACCACGAGGGCGCCTACCAGCCCGGCAACGGGTACTACCTGCGGTGGCAGGCGTACCCCGGCGAGATTGTCTGGTTCGACGGCTCGACCGTCGCGTCGTCATGGACCGACAACGGCAACGGCACCTGGACGACCGCCTACACCGCACCCGCGATCCCGGGGATCGGAACCGACAAGATCGGCGACGACCCGAACGCCCTGCTGCCCGACATGTGCTTCTACGACGGCACCGAGCTCTACCAGGTCGCCGACGGCGCAACCCCGGCGGCCGGTCAGTTCTCGGTGAACCGCGGGAGCAACACCTTGACGATCGCCACCTCCCCGTCCGGGCACGAGGTCCGCTACTCCGACCTCGTCTACCTGCTGACGTCCGGGTCGCGCATCGACCTGCTCGGCCTGGGCATCCGCCGCTACCGCTGCGCCGGGAACACCCTGCACGTCGGGATGTACTACGGCGGCACGTCGGCCGACACCGTCATCGAGAACGTCCACGTCACGCAGATGGGCCGCAACGCGCTGTACGTCGGCAAGGACCGCACCCGCATCACCGCGACCACGTTCTACAAGATCGGCCAGACCGCGGTGCTCGGCGGCGATCTCGACGACCTCGTCATCGAGCAGTGCAAGATCCACCAGACCGACACCGGGAAGTGGAAGACGCAGCCCACGTCTGGGGCGATCAAGCTGACCGTCGCGCGCCGCTCGACCCTGCGGTTCAACCACATGCGGTACAGCCACAACGGCAACATGATCTGGTACGACGTCTCCTGCTCGCAGGTCCTCTGCTACGGCAACGACATCGACGGCACCAGCCTCGACGGGACGACCTACGCCGACTCGGGCATCTGCTACGAGGAGTGCGACGGCGGGTTCTGGGACGGCGTGCAGTACCAGTCCCTCATCGCGGCGAACACCGTCGTGAACTGCCACAAGTCGATCGTCATCTGCGCGTCGGGCAACGTCGACGTCGCGAACAACACCATCGGCGCATCGTGGGCCGGGTCCGCGCAGGCGATCCTCGTGCTGCAGGACCGGGACATTAACCACGGCGGGCAGGAGCCCGCGATCAACGTGCCGTGGTGGTGCGCCGGGGTGGCGATCCTGAACAACCGGGTCCTGGCCCAGTCGAACGGGTGGCAGCTGCTCGCCTATGACTCCCAGGGTGAGGTCCCGCGGCCGCGCGCGGTTGCGGCCCACCTGGGCTCCGCGTCCGGTCAGCAGATCGGCGGCGCGATGCTCTCGAAGGTCGCCGGGAACTGGTTCGCGCCCGCGACCGGCTCGAGCTCGTCGGGCTCGGTCATGGCGACCATCGGCAAGGCCGACGGTGGCCGCACGAACGCGAACACCCCCGCTGCGCTCGCCGCACCCAACGCGGCCTACGGGCTGTCCAGTTCGAACATCGGCACGAACTACCAGTCGGCCGCCGAGCCGACCAGTGCCGCGGACCACGCGACCTCGGAGCCCATCACCGCGCGCATCGCAGTCCTGTTCGACGCCGCCGCGGGCATGCACTACGTCGGCAACCCCCTGCCCGCACCCGTACCAGTCTGACCGGAGGCACACCATGACGAAGTACCGCTGGGGCATGGAGGGGGTCGCGAACGGAACCGCGTTCACGACCAGCACCCTCACCTCGACCGCCCCGACCGGCCTCAACGCGACCACGGTCTCCAACGGCACCGGGTCGAACGCGTCGGACAACACGCACGTCCACACTGGGTCGCAGGCCCTCAAGGTCACGATCCCCACGTCGTCGTCGCAGTCGTACCGGCTGCCGTTCGCTGCGGCGAACAACGCCGCAGCGATCAGCTTCTGCTTCTGGCTCGCAGCCGCACCCGCGGCGAACTTCCCGATCCTGACGCTGCGGCACTCCTCGGGCATCGCCGGGCGCCTGCAGTTCAACTCGGCGGGGAAGCTCATCCTGCTCGACTCCGCCGGCACCGGCACGATCGGCACGTCGACCGGCACTGTCACCTTCGGGCAATGGAACGTCGTCGACATCGTCGTGAACACGACGACCGGCAACATCACCGCGAACCTGCGCGCCGCCGGGTCCGGCACCGTCGTCGCGACCGTCACCGGCACCGGCGCGTCCCTGTCAGGCAACGCCCTGACGCACATCGACCTCGGTGCGCCGTCCGGCAACGGCACCGGCAGCACGCAGACCATCTGGTTCGACGACGTCCAGCTCGACGACGGCGCCACGAGCGAGATCGGCGAGTACGTTGCCGCAAACGTGCCGCCGTCGCTGTCCCTGACGGGCATCCAGACCGTCGCCGCATCTGCCGCCGTCACCTGCACGGCGACCGCGTCCGACTCCGACGGGTCGATCGTGTCCTACGCCTGGACCGGCACCCGCTACACCCCTGGCGCCGCCCCGGCGTCGATCACCCTCACGAACGCGGCGACCGCGACCTGCTCGTACACGGCCGCCTCGAGCGGCCCCGTGCTCGACGTCCTGCAGTGCATCGTCACCGACGACGGCGGCGCGACGAACACGAAGACCACCGAGGTCCGCGTCAACAGCGCCACGACGGCGATCACGACGCTGCGCATGAACGGCACCGGCGACTCGGGCTGGACGATCATCGGCGGCTCGACGTACGAGGGTCAGGCCCTCGGTGACGCCTCGAACACAACCCGCATGGAGTCCCCTGACTTCTCCGGCACCGTGTCGGAGCGTCGCTGGCGGCTGAGCCCGCGCGCTGTCGGGACCGCGCTGCGCCTCACCTTCTCCGACGCGGTGCTGACCGCATCGGGGTCGAACACCAACAAGGTCCGGCTCTACAGCGGCAGCACCCTGGTCGCCGAGCGCGCTACGTCCGCACTCAAGAAGTCCACCGACAACAGCGTCTCCGACGTGACGACGAGCGACCTGACGCTCTACTTCGACCTCACCGCACCCGAGGTCGCGGCGATCACGGACTGGGGCGCCCTCTGGGCGGCCGCCGCGACGGCGAGCTGACGTGGCACGCCTCCGGATCGGCGGGATCGGCGCGGACGACCCGCCCGCCGTCCCACGCCTGCGGATCGGTGGGATCTCCGCCGACGGTGCGGTCGTCGCGAGCTCGCGGCGCCTCCGCATCGGTGGCATCAGCGCCGACGGTGCGTTCGCGGTCCTGCTACAGCCCCTCACCGGGATGAGCGACGTCGAACCGCTGACGACGATCACCCTGACCGCCGTCCCCGCGCCCGGGTCCCCCACGCCGGACTCGTACGTGTGGTCCGTCGACTCGGGCGCCGCCGTGGTGTTCAGCGGCGCCGGCGCGACCCGCAGCTTCCCGGCGCCCGCATCACCGACGGGCGCGTCGACGACCATCGCCGTCCAGGCCGTGAAGTCCGGCGTCTACTCACCCGTCCAGAAGGCCACCTTCACCGTTCTGCCGCACCAGATCTGGCGGCCGAACGGTGCCGTGTGGGCGCCCGCCAAGACCGTCGCCCTCGTCTAGGAGACCACCATGACCATCTTCCCGAACGACACCCTGCTGAACATCGGCGTCGTCGCGATGGCCGCCGCCGCCACGCACATGTCGCTGCACACGGCGACCCCGAACGACTCAGGGTCCAACGCGAGCGCGGCGTCGCGCGTCGCGTGCGCCTGGCCGGCTGGGTCGGCTGGCGACTTCGGCACCCTGACCGGCAAGGCCTTCACGGGCGGTGCCGCGAACGGCGGTCGGCTTCTGGTCGGCCTCGACCGGCGGCACGTTCTACGGGCACGTGCCCGTGACCGGTGACGCGACCTTCAACAGCGCCGGCGAGTACACGATCGCCTCCCTGGCGGTCCCCGGCTCCGCGAGCTGACGTGGCACGCCTCCGGATCGGCGGGATCGGCGCGGACGCCTCACCACCAGGCTCGGGCACCGCGACGAGCTCCTTCAACTTCCACGCCACGGCGGCCGGCACTCGCGCCCCCAAGGGCAGCGCGGTCGGGGCGTTCGGCTACCAGGCCGCGGCCACCGGCAAGAGGGCGCCGGTCGGCACCGCGGTTGCCGCGTTCGGCTACACCTCGAGCGCGACCGGAAGGCGCACACCCCTCGCGGCCGCCGCGGCCGCCTTCGGTTACGCCGCCACCGCGGTCGGCAAGCGCACACCCGTCGGCGCGGCGTCGAGCTCGTTCCAGTGGGCCGCCACCGCGATCGGCAACGCACCACTCGTCGACAGCTACACCGGTCCACGGCACATCCTGACGCTCGGCCCCGGCGGCCCCCACCTCGCACCGTTCGCCGCAGGGCCGCCCCGACCCAACCCGCTCGTGTTCGCCTCACCCCAGGGAGGTACGCCGTGAAGCTCGACCCGGCCAGCCGCGAGTACGCCACCTGGCCCCTGGCTGCCATCCCCGACGGCGGCGGCCTCGAGGTCACGTTCGATGAGGGCGCGACCTGGCACGGCCTCACCGTCATCGACGACGAGGCGCGCATCCTCATCGCCGGCCCGGACGCCACCGGCAACCCTGGGGAGACCGTCGTGCTGCCGCGCGGATTCCACTACCCGCGCATCCGCGCGACCATCTCCCCCGAGCTGCTGGTGCGAGCCGCCGGCGAGATCAACGTCGCGTGAGATGGCGCGACGATGCTCACGTGGACTGAGGACGACGACCGCACGTTCCACCGGTACGCCGCCGCGGTGCTGTACGGGTGGGTCGAGATGATCGCCCCGTGCATCCTCGAGGACCTCACGCGGACCGAGGCCCCGTCGCATCGCGGCCGGCGTTGGCTGTTCGTCGGCACGGGCATCGTGCTTGCCTTCCTGTGGGGCCTGGTCGTCGCCCGACGGGCATGACGACCGGGGCCGCCCTACCGTGAACCGATGAGCTCCCCCATCCCCGACTTCGAGCCGGCCACGCAGCCTGAGCCCGGCGAGGCGCCCTCGGCGCCCTCCGGGCCGGAAGACCCGCCAGTTCCACCCGATGGCCCGCTGAACCCGGCATGACCGCGCCCCACCTCTGCCTCACAGCAGGGGTGGGGCGCTTCGTCATGCGTACACTTGTTCGATGCCGTGCCCGCCGGACGCCCGCTACGCGAAGTGGCTCGTGACCCGCACCGAGAACCCACCGGGGCAGAGCATCCTCGAGCCCCGCCGCCGCGCGATCGCCTGGGGCGCGCTCTACGACGGGCGCCACGTCTCGGTCCCGGTGTGGGCCGTTGCGCGGGCGCGAGGCTGGGTGTGCGTGGAGCAGAAGGTCGACGTGCACGAAACGTGGTTGGCATGGCTTCCGGCCGAGGACGTCCAGCCGGTCTAGCCGGCCGACGCGCCCCTCACCCTCGGGTGGGGGGCCTTTCGTCACGCCTCGGTTTGTCCTCCTCGGCGGCCCAGGCGTCCCGCATCCACTCCTCGCGGTGTGCGAGGAACTGCTGCCACTCCGCGTACCGCTCCTCGAAGTGCTGCTTCGCCCGACGCTCCTTGCGCACGTGAGCTCGCAGCGCACGAACAAGCGCGAGAGGTGACCTCACGTCTCCTCGTCCGGCACGATCGCGCCGCAGCGACGGCACACGGGGGTCTCGTCCCACTCCGACGCCACCCACGTGACCTTGTGCCCCAGGATCGCGCAACGCAGCGGGGTCCGTCGGGGCGGCTCGCGGTCTTCGTTGACCATGGCCAGAGTCCAGCGCACGAGAAGGACCGGTACGGCGGGCATCATCTTCGGCCTGGCCGGCGCGGGGTGGGCGGGCGGCCCGTGGTGACGCCCAAGCGCTTCGGTTCGTGTTGACGAGGTGCCGTTCGCGCCGACCAGAGCGCGTTCCGTATCGGTCGATGTTGACACGTCGCGTTGACAAGGAGCCTCGTGCATGGCCGTTCACCTCTCTGGCCTGCACAAATACCTGTACCCCCGCCGGGACTCGAACCCGGACTGAGTCGGGTTTAAGCCGACCGCCTCTGCCGATTGGGCTACGGGGGCCCGGCAGCATCCTGCCAGCCGCCCGGCGTCGGACGCGACGAAGCCCCCACCCGGATCCCGGGCGAGGGCTTCAGTCGGGCTGGCTCCTAGGCGTCGGCCTTCGCGGCGGGCGAGTCTTCCTCGGCCTTGATCGGCGGCAGCGCCGGGGGCTGCTCAGCCGGCGCGGTCTCGCCGAGCGGGGCCGGGCGCGGCTTGGGCGGCACCGACGCCGCGCGGAACTCCGCGCGCGGGTCGTGCAGCGAGCCGAGCGCGACGACCTCGCGGCGGAGCAGCAGCGAACCGGTCCAGCCGGCCATGATGCGCAGCTTGCGGTTGACGGTCGGCATCGCGAACACGTGGTACGAGCGGTGCAGCACCCACGCGAAGAAGCCGCGTACCTTGATCTTGCCGAACATCTGGGCGACGCCCTTGTACATGCCGAGCGATGCGACGGCACCGATGTTCTTGTGGCTGTACTCGGTCGGCTCGGCCGAGCGCAGGACGCGGGCCAGGTTGTCGCCGAGGTGGTTGCCCTCGCGCAGCGCGTGCTGGGCGTTGGGCGGGCAGAACTTGCCCGGGTTGTACAGATCCGGGACCGCGGCGCAGTCGCCGGCGGCGTAGGCGTCGGCGACGACGTTGCCCTCGGCGTCGACGACCTGCAGCTTCGCGTTGGTGGTCACGCGGCCCATCTGGTCGAGCGGCAGGTCGGAGCTGCCCAGCACCGGGTTCGCCTTGACGCCGGCGGTCCACACGATCGTCTCGGCGTCGAACTCGACCTTGTTGGACAGCACCACGTGGCCGCCGACGCACGACGACAGGAACGTCGAGAGGTGGATCTCGATGTTGCGCTTGCGCAGCTGCTCGAGCGTGTAGCCGCCGAGCTCCTCGCTGACCTCGGGGAGGATGCGGGGGCTGCCCTCGACCAGCACGAAGCGCAGCTCGTCCTGCTCGATCTGGTTGTAGTGCCGCACGGTGTAGCGCGCGATGTCCTCGAGCTCGCCGAGCGCCTCGACACCGGCGAACCCGCCGCCGACGAACACGAACGTCAGCATGCGCGCACGCAGCTCGGGGTCCCAGGTCGACGCGGCGATGTCGATCCGGTTGAGGATGTGGTTGCGGACCGCGATGGCCTCTTCGACGTTCTTGAAGCCGATGGCCTCCTCGGCCAGACCCGGGATCGGCAGCGTGCGGGCGACCGAGCCGAGGCCGACGACGAGGTGGTCGTACGTGATCCAGTACGCGTCGCCCTCCTCGGGCGTGATCTCGACCGTGCGCTGCGCGTGGTTGATCTGCGAGACCTTGCCCTGCAGCACGTCGACGCCCTTGAGCGCGCGACGGTGCGGGGCGACGACGTTGCGCGCGTCGATCGAGCCGGCCGCGGCCTCGGGGAGGAACGGCTGGTACGTCATGTACGGGCGGGGGTCGACGACGACGATCGCGGCCTCGCGCTTGCCGAGGCGCTTGCGCAGCCGGCGGGCCGTGTAGAGCCCGACAGTCCCGCCGCCGAGGATCACGACGCGCGGAACCTTGCGGGGCTTGGCCTTGACGGCCGTCGGGTTCGAGGCGGCGTCGACCTGGGTCGAGACAGTCTTTGGCATACGTTCACGGTAGTCCTCGGGCGCCGTCGGCACCTCCCCGTGAGACGGTGATACTGCGCACAAAGGCTGCGATCGGGCTGTGAGTCGCGTTACGCGGAGCCCCTCACGGAGCCACCGCATTGGCCGTGATCACGCCCGAGTACCAGTCCGCGCTGGCCTTCGGGGTGCGCTCCTGGGTGTCGAAGTCGACGTGCACGATGCCCCACCGCTGGGTCATCCCGCGGGCCCACTCGAAGTTGTCCAGCAGCGACCAGGCGTAGTACCCGCGCAGGTCGACGCCCTCGCCGATGGCACGAGCCGCCTGCTGCAGGTGCTCGCGCAGGAACACCACGCGGTCGTCGTCGTCGATGGCCCCGGCCCGGACGTCGGGTATGCCGTTCTCCGTGATGAGCAGCGGCGGCGCTCCGGGGTAGTCGCGCTTGAGGCGGGTCAGCAGGTCGTACAGACCCTCCGCGTGCACCTGCTGCCAGCCCGCGGGCGACGTCGGGTACAGCTGCACCCAGCTGCCGCTGTCGTTGACCGCGCCGACCCCGTAGTACTGGACCGCCAGGACGTCGCACGGCGCCGAGATGATCTCGAGGTCCCCGTCCTTGACGAGCGCGGTGAACGTCGCGGGGTCCGCGTGGAGCTGGCCGGAACGGTCGCCGATGGCGTCGTCGGGGTACGTGCCGAGCAGCACCGGGTCGAGGAACAGCCGGTTCTCGGACGAGTCGGCGCGCGCGGCCGGCTTCTGCGCCTGCCCGACGGGGTAGATGGGCTGGAGGTTGAGCGCGATCCCGATGTCGCCGACGGCACCCGAGTCCCGGAACGCCTGGACGGCCAGCCCGTGCGCGAGCAGCTGGTGGTGCACGGCGGCCGCGCCCTGGTCCGCGTCACCCGCGCCGGGCGCGTGCTCGGTGCCCGCGTAGCCGACGTACGCCGTCGTCTTGGGCTCGTTGATCGTCAGCCACGTGGCGTCGACGTCGCCGAGCGCCTCGAACATCACCGCTGCGTACTCGGCGAACCGGCTCGCGGTCTCGCGGTTGGTCCAGCCGCCCGCGTCCTGCAGCGGCTGCGGCAGGTCCCAGTGGTAGAGCGTGATCGCGGGCCGGATGCCCCGGTCGACGAGGCCGTCGACGAGCCGCCGGTAGAAGTCGATGCCGCGCTGGTTGGTGGCCCCGCTGCCGGTCGGGACGATGCGTGGCCACGCGACCGAGAACCGGTACGACGTGAGGCCGAGGCTCACCATCAGCTCGAGGTCCGACTCCCACAGGCGGTAGTGGTCCGCCGCAGGGTCGCCCGTCGACCCGTCGTCGATGTTCCCCGGCGCCTGGGCGAACGTGTCCCAGATGGACGGCCCGCGGCCGTCGACCGCCGTCGAGCCCTCGACCTGGAACGCCGACGTGGCCGATCCCCAGACGAAGCCCTTCGGGAACGCCATCGGCTCGGCGGGCGGGGTCCACGGGCCGCTCGGGGTGGGCGTGGGCGTCGCGGTGCTCGTCGGCCCCTGGGCGGGATCGCCCGTGCAGGCCGCGAGCAGACCCATCACCGCCAGGCCGCCGCCGAGCTGGAGGACGGTGCGGCGGTCGACGAACGGGCCGTCGTGGATGCGTGCGGACACTGCGGAAGCTCCTCGTCGAGCGGGCGTGGAACCGCTTCCACACCTGAGGTGCCCATCCTCCCAGCCGCGCAGCGCCGCGCGCCAGGGACCCTCTCCGGGGCGCCAGCGGCGGGAGAGGCCCCCTGGCTCCCCCGCCGCTGGTCGAGCCGACTGCGTCAGTCGGTCGCGCTCGGCGTCGGCTTCGGCGTCGCGCTCGCGTCAGGCGTCGCGCTCGCTCCGGGCGAGGCGCTGGCCCCCGGCTCCGCGCTGGCCTCCGGCTCCGCGGGGGTCGACGGCGCCGGGCTCAATGCATCGCCACTCGCGGGACCAGGCGTCAGGACCGCCCCCGCCTGCGCGAACGGCCATCGCGCGTCGGCCGCGGGGTCGAGGACGTCCGGGTTGAGCTCGTTCCACTGCTGCGTCCGCAGCGGGTAGACGTTCCAGAGCTGTGTCCCGTCGGCGGCCGTGGCCGGGACGAGCTGCCCGGACGTGCCCTGCGTGTCGTCGGACCAGTACCCGGTGTCGTCGCTCGTCGTCCTGACCGGTCGTCCTTGCTGGTCGAACACCTGGGCGCCGGCGACGGGCTTGCCGTCGGCGCCGTAGACGAACAGGTTGGTGACGAGCTCGCCGTTGACGTAGACGCCGTCCGACGGGGGCGGCGGGGTGTAGTAGCCGCCCGACGAGTCATCCGAACCCGTGTCGACGCCCGAGGCCAGGATCGGGAGCACCAGGACCAGCGCGAGCACGCTCGAGGCGCGCCAGAGCCAGTGCGTGACGCGGTGACCGCGCCACAGCCCGCGCCCCCACTGGACGCTGACGACGACGAGCGCGATCAGCAGCACCCAGTCGAGGATGCCGCGAGGCGGGGTCGCGCCCAGACCGAAGAGCCCTGCCGGGATGAGGTAGACGATCCAGCCTCGCAGCACCCACCACAGCGGCTCGAGGGTCTTCGCGAACGCGGCGAACCCCGGCCACCACGGCTGGGCGAAGAGCGGCGCCAGCCCGGCCAGCAGGTCCGCCCGGAACTGGGTCGCGTACCGCGCGAACGAGCGCCGGGTGCTGCGGGATTCCGCGGCGTCCAGCCCGGCGGCAGCCCGCAGGTCGTCGGCGTACTGCTGCGGCGTGCCGAACAGCCCGACGAGGCCGACCCCGGCCCCCGAGCGGTGGTCGTCGGCCAGCGCGTCGGCGAGCGCCTGCTCCAGGTCGTCGGTCAGGTCGTCGACCTGCTCCGTGGTGAGCCCGGTCAGGGCGCGACGGACGTCGGCCGCGTAGGCGGCGACGTCGGCGGTGGGTGCGTCGAGCACGCTCATCGGACTACCTCCGTCTCGAGCAGGCCGGACATCGTGCCCGCGAAGCCCTGCCAGTCCTTGCGCTGCGCGTCGAGCATCGAGCGCCCCTGCGCGTTGATCCCGTAGTACTTGCGGTGCGGGCCCTCGTCGCTCGGCACGACGTAGGACGTCAGCGCGCCCGACGAGTACAGCCGCCGCAGCGTCCCGTACACCGACGCGTCACCGACCTCCTCCAGCCCTGCCGCGCGCAGTCGTCGGACCACGTCGTACCCGTACCCGTCCTCGTGCGCGACGACGGCAAGGACCGCCACGTCGAGCACGCCCTTGAGCAGCTGCGTGGTGTCCATGCCGCCCTCCTTCACGTGTGGTGCGGGCGCCCCTCCGACTCCCGCGATCCGCACACTACTGCGCATCCCGCACTACCGTCCACCGCGACACACCGTCTTCTTCGGCGGACTGAACGCTCGCCGACGCGCCCCACCTCCGGCGAGATCCGGGGATGACCGCGCGGACGTGGTGTGGGGGTGGGCGAAAGCAGCGCAAGCAGGGACGGGTCGCGCTGGTATCGGAGGGGGCACCGCGGGGTGGACCGGGCCGGCGGACCGGGTTGGCACCGCGAGGCGTGCCAGGACGATGGCGCGGGGCTCGCAGCGCGCGCGAGGGGCGGGCCAGCCCCACGGGGCGGGGGCGGCGCGGCGGCGCGCGGCAGGCGCGCGAAGGCGG